>CAXUIF010000193.1:0-6001 GCA_964250995.1 uncultured Acidobacteriaceae bacterium | reverse complement strand
GGGTGTTGAGTTACTCGGGCGGGCGGGCGCTGGAGGAGCTGGGGACGCGCCTCGGCGCACGGTCCGTAGCGCCGCTGTATGGCTCCGTGGATCCGGAGACGCACCATCCCGTGCCGGCAGTGGAGGCGTTTCGCGCGCGGCTGTCGTACCTGGGGACCTTTGCCGAGGACCGGCAGCGCGGGGTAGAGACCCTGTTTGTAGAGCCGGCGCGGCGGTCCGCAGGAGAGCGGTTTGTCATCGGCGGCGCGCAATACCCGGAGACGTTTCCGTGGACGGAAAACATCTTCTTCACGGGGCACTTGGAACCGGCGCAGCATCCGGCGTTCTTCTGTTCCGGCCGAGCCACGCTGAATGTCACCCGCCGTGCCATGGCCGAGTACGGGTACTGCCCGTCAGGAAGGTTGTTCGAGGCGGCAGCGTGTGGCGTGCCGTTGTTGAGCGACAGGTGGGAAGGTATTGGCGACTTCTTCCGGCCCGGCGAGGAGATTCTGCTTGTGGATACAGCAGCTGACGTGCTGGAAACGGTATGCTTGTCCGAAATGGAGCTGCAACGGGTAAGCGAGGCGGCGCGGGCGCGCGTCTTGCGGGACCATACGAATGACCGGCGAGTGCTGGATCTGGAGCAGGTGCTGGATAAGTTGAAGCAGGCTCCCCGATGCGAGGATGGCCTACAGGCGAGCGCAGATAGCCTTCGGGGATGACCAGCAAGGGTGCACCTCCTCGGGAATCACGAAGGAGGACGAACGGCGAAGGGTAGGGGGACGGCGGCGGACTATGTGGGGAATCATTCCAGCGGCAGGGGCCGGCAGCCGCATTCAGCCGTTGGCGTTTTCCAAGGAGTTGCTGCCGGTCGGAAGCCGCGTCGAAGCGGGCAACGAACGGCCGCGAGCGGTGAGCGAGTACCTGGTCGAGCGCATGATCCGCGGCGGCGCCGACAAGCTGTGCTTTGTGATTTCGCCGGGTAAGACGGACATCCTGGAGTACTACGGATCGCGCCTGTGGGGCGCCGACATCGCGTACGTTGTGCAAGGGCAGCCGGGTGGGCTGTGCGACGCGATCTTCCGCGCGCTGCCGCTGATTCACCCGGACGAAAGCGTGCTGATCGGGTTGCCGGATACGGTGTGGTCGCCCGAGGATGGGTTGGCCCGCCTGCCTGGCGACTGCCTGTCGTTTCTGCTTTTCCCCGTGGAAAGGCCGGAACTGTTTGATGCCGTGGTGACGGATGAGGCGGGTGATGTCCTCGAGATTCAGGTGAAGCAAAAAGGGGCGGCTTCAGCGTGGATCTGGGGAGCGATCAAAATGCCTGGGCGGGTGCTCCATGAATTGCATGCGCTGTGGAGCCGGCCGGATCGTCGCGACGAATACATGGGCACGTTGGTAAACGCGTGGCTGGCCGAGGGAGGCCACGCGAAGGGATTTCGAATCGGCGCAGCGTATGTGGATGTGGGGACCCTGCATGGCTACCGGGCTGCGATCGGGCTCTTGCAGGAGGGTACACCGTTGGTAGCGGAGAGCCCCGAACAGAAAAGCACGGAGAAGGCAGATCAGGATGATCGAAGCACAGTTGTTACCGCTTGATACAGCGCAGCTGAACGAAGTTCAATTGCGACAAAGGATCCAAGAACTGGGGCCCTGGTTCCACAACCTTCGCCTCCGGGGTTTCGAAACAGCGCCGGACCACTTCCTGGGGAACTACCCGGAGGTGAAGTTCGAGAGCTTTCGAGCGGCCCTGCCGGAAGACATGACCGGCAAGAGCGTGCTGGACATCGGCTGCAACGCCGGCTTTTACTCCTTCGAGATGAAGCGGCGCGGCGCTTCCCGGGTGCTGGGGATCGACACGGACACAGGGTACCTGCAGCAAGCCCAATTTGCAGCTGAGGTTCTCGGGCTCGAAGTGGAGTTCCGGCAGATGGCGGTGTGGGAGATCGCGCGGCTTGCGGAGCGCTTCGACCTGGTGATCTTTATGGGTGTTCTCTACCACTTGCGGCATCCGCTGCTGGCGCTGGACCTGATCCATGCCCATGTTGCCAAGGATTTGCTGCTCTTTCAAAGCATGCAGCGAGGCAGCGGCGAAGTAGCGGTGGTGGCCGAAGACTACGAGTTCAACGAACCGGCGCCGTTCGACGAGCCGGGATATCCGAAGATGCACTTTATCGAGCGGCGGTACTCGCATGATGAGACCAACTGGTGGGTGCCCAACCGAGCGTGCACGGAAGCCATGCTGCGCTCGGCCGGGTTTGCCATTGAAGCCCAGCCTGAGTACGAGGTGTACCTGTGCCGTTGGCAGCCCGTGGCGACGCCGCCCGATGGCCCCCACGCTGTGTACCCGGCTACGCCCGCATCGTGAGTGGAAAAGGGAAAGAGACAGGGGCGCCTGCACTGCAAGGAGAGGCGCTCGCGGACGCGGCGGACGCAGCGCTCGCGGCGCACGACCTGCCCGCGGCGTTGTGGATGTTCGATCGCGCCGAGGCTGAGGTCAAAGACCCGGACCGGTGTGCGGGCGGGCGATGGATGGCGCACATGCTGGGCGGGAACTTCGAAGCGGCGTGGCGTGAGGCCGACGCGATCCGACAGCGCGGTGCGCCGGATCCTCATCGCTTTTGGAACGGCGAGGACCTGCGCGGGCGGCGGTTGATGCTGCGGAGTCTCCATGGCTTCGGAGACGCGGTGCAGATGTTTCGCTTCCTGCCGAGACTGCGGGAAATTGTGTCCGAGCTGATTGTTGAGGTGCCGCCGCGGTTGGTCGCGCTTGCGCCGTCGTTTGTGGGTATGGGCCAGGTGATTACGTGGGGCGAGGGTGCGCCCGCATCGCCGCCTGTCTGGGAGGTGCAGATGGAGGTGATGGAGCTGCCCTACGCGCTGCGAGTTGATGCGGAGCATCTTGCGCCGCAGCAGGGCTATCTGCGCCTCGCAGCGGCGGAGCGTGCGCGGGTAGCAAAGCTGATGGGCGCAGCACGCCGCCCGAGGGTTGGGCTCGTCTGGAGCGCGGGTATTTGGAATCCGTCGCGCTGGGTCCCGTTCCAGACCTTCCGGACGCTATTGGACACCGGAGACGCCGAGTTCTGGAGCCTGCAGGGCGAGCCGGAAGGTGTAGCCTGGCAGGCGCTCGGGGCGTCCCCCCACCGGCGCGATGTATACGAGTGCGGTGACGGCATTGTGTCGTTAGCGGCCGCGGTTAGGGAAATGGACCTCGTGATCACCGTGGACACGCTGGCCGCGCACTTAGCGGGAGCCCTTGGGGTGCCTTGCTGGATTCTGCTGCAACACCGCGCAGATTGGCGATGGATGTGCGCGCGCGAGGACACGCCCTGGTACCCCAGCCTGCGGCTGCTACGCCAGCGAACGGCGGGCGATTGGGGCGAACTGATCGAGCGTGTTCAGGGACAGCTCGCAGCGTGGCTGCAGAGAAAGGAATCGAAGCAAGATGGCGGTCAAAGGACTTTCACGGGCCTGGGATGCGTTTGAGGCCTATCTGTTTGATATCGACGGAACGCTGCTGAACTGTCTGGATGCGGTGCACTACTTTGCCTTCTGTGACGCGCTCAGTGCGGTGGCGGGCAGGCCCCTGAACCTGGACGGCGTCGTGACCCACGGGAACACGGACGAGGGCATCCTGCGCGACGGGTTTGCGGCCGGCAAGGTCGACGAAGCCGCATGGCGCGAGCGTCTGCCCGAGGTCAGGGATCGGGTTGGCGGGCAGGTGGAAGCCAATCGCGCGCAGATGCGCATCGACGTGTTACCAGGGGTCCGTCCCGTCTTGGAACATCTGGTGCAGCAAGGCGCGCTGCTCTCCACGGCGACCGGCAATCTGGCCCGTGTGGGGGAGGTGAAGCTGCAGGCATGCGATCTTCGGCGGTACTTTCACCAGGGGGGCTGGAGCGACGGTTGCGAAAGCCGGGCTGAGGTCTTCCGGCGGGCGTTGGCGGGGGTGCAGGAACGGCTAGGGGCAAGGGTCAGCGTCTGCGTGGTGGGCGACACTCCGGCCGATGTACTTGCGGCGCAGGCGAACGGCCTGGAGGTAATCGCCGTAGCCACGGGCATCTTCTCGCGGGCTGAGCTGGAGCAGGCCTCGCCCGGCCTCTGTGTGGACTCGTTGGAAACGCTGCTTGGTACGGCTGAAAGTAAGCCGCAGGTGCCAACCAAGTAGGAGTTCGGTGTCGTCGGGCCGCATCTTACTCGCGGCAGGGGACAAAGCGTCTTCCGGTACGCTGGTCACCTTTCCCGAGCACTGTTGTGACCTGGTGCGAGCGGGCGCCTTGCTGCAATCTGGAGCAGAGGATTGACGGCGATGATGTGGTTGGTGAGTGCGGGGGGGGGGGGCGGGGGGGTCGGTTTATGTGCAGCCATGGCCTGGGGCCTGGATGCGGTAGGAGGGTTGCTGTTCCAGGCCCGGGAGCTGTCCGGCGTCGTTTTAACGACGTCTCTGGATGCCGCGATCGTGAGGTATGGACAAAGAATCAGCCCGATCCCTTAGAGAACGGCCGCACCCAGGGAGGTCATGCTCCACAACCGATCACTATGCCCACCATAACGGCGGTATCAGAGCGCACCCAGACCACGCCTTATCTCGGGCGGGCACAAAACAACGCGTGGGAGGTCTGCAGGCCCTGCCACGGCGCTTGGGTTGCTCCATTTGGTTGGCCACAATGGTTGCGGGGGCCTGCAATGCGCCGAACTTGCTGTCGCTGCTCTTTGCTCTGAATCTGACACGTCCTGCTGCATAGACGGTGTCGGGATTCTCGTTTTAGGCGAAATATCTAGTTTTGCCGGTATAATCCCGCAACTTTAACAATTAGCAATCCGGTATAATCCGGTATGTTCGCTGGTATGTTCAGCACGGATACCATTCTCGTCACTCAAGAACTTCTCGCTCTTCTCTCGGAGGTCGACGAGTTTAAGGACGCTTGGCGTGCTCTCAGCACGATAGCGCCGGAGCGTCTAAACGCGCTGCGCCATGTGGCCACCGTCGAAAGCATCGGATCGTCGACTCGCATCGAGGGTAGCAAGCTGACTGATCGGGAGGTGGAAAGACTGCTAGGAAGCCTTGAGATCAGGCGCTTTGGAACTCGTGACGAACAGGAAGTCGCGGGATATGCCGATGTCATGGAGACAGTTATCCGGTCTTGGTCAGACATTCCGCTCATCGAAAATCACGTTAAGCAGCTTCACCGTGATCTCTTGCAGTACAGCGAGAAGGACGAACGGCACCGTGGGAACTACAAAACTTTGCGCAACGATGTCGGAGCTTTGATGCCAACGGCAAGATGATCGGTATCGTGTTCGAGACGGTCACGCCGTTTGAGACTCCACGCCGCATGGCAGACCTCGTCTCGTGGCTGGATGAGGCGCGCGGGATTCGCCACCTACATCCTTTGCTCACCGTGGCTGTTTTCGTTGTCGTGTTTCTTGAAATTCATCTTTTTCAAGACGGCAATGGGCGATTGAGCCGCGTCCTGACCACATTGCTTTTATTGAAAGCCGGTTATAGTTTTGTTCCTTACTCGTCGCTTGAGAGCGTGATTGAACACAGTAAGGAAGCCTACTATTTAAGCCTGCGGAAAACCCAAAGCACGATACGAAGCGCCAGTCCGAACTGGCAACCGTGGCTGCTTTTCTTTATGCGTGCCCTGCAACAACAAAAGCGGCGGCTAGCAGTGAAGGTGGAGCGGGAAAAGAACGCTCTTGCCACCCTGCCTGAGCTGGCCGTCAAGATTCTTGATTATGTGCGGGATCAAGGGCGCGTCACCACACGCGACATGGTGCGAGAAGTCGGTGCTAGCCCGAACACCCTCAAAGCTACATTCACTTCACTCGTTGATAAGGGCTTGCTGCTGAGACATGGCGGCGGCCGTTCCACCTGGTACGGACTTCCATAAGAACGGAGATGTATGGCATTCAAAATTCCTGAGAAGTGCGCTGTATGCCCGGATGATCCCGAATCCCTGTTCAGGGACTTGCGCAAGAAAAGTGTGCCTGGTCTCTTGTCCCATCAGGCTGACCT
>CAXUIF010000192.1:0-6022 GCA_964250995.1 uncultured Acidobacteriaceae bacterium | reverse complement strand
CCCCAGCAAGGCCACTGGCCCCACCGACGAGGTTGCCCGCTACCGCCGCGTCTTCGGCTCCCCCGTGCTCGCCGAGCAACCGGTTCTGGTATAGCCCTCCCGGATCCGCGGCCTTAGGGCGCCTGTCACGCTCGGGGATGGTTGTTAGGCCCATCTGCAGAGAGAACCGGGCCGTCAAGTCCCGCGCGCGACCAACCTCGACACTGTCCAGAGCTGCCGCGGCACTCTCTGACCCGCACCCTGCCTCGGCCGCGGCGATGAAGTTCGCTTTCAACCTGCGCTAACGATCCAGTCCGTACCGGACCGTATACTCACTCGCGATGGCCCCTTGTCCGCTAGCTCGTTTCGCTGTTGCCTCCGCCCTTGTGGTCCTTCTTCCTACGCCTCCGGCCCGCGCCTGGGGCGGCGACGGGCACCGCATGATCAACCGCCTCGCGGTCGAGTTCCTTCCAACCGACGTCCCTGCCTTTCTCCGCAACGGCAACGCGCGGGACATTATCGAGTACGAAGGCCCCGAGCCCGACCAGTGGCGCAATCACGCCGAAGACGAGCTCGCCAACACCCAGGCCGCCGATCACTTCATGGATCTTGAGTGGGCCGACCTGGCCGGCTCGCCTTGTGTGGCGGGATCGTCGGGCTGCAGCCCCTCGGGCAGCCTGCTTCCCAAGCGCCGCTTCGACTTCATCAAAGCGCTCGCCGCCGCCCAGGCCAGACACCCCGAACTGCCGCTTACCCCCGACAAGGTCGGCATGCAGCCCTGGCAGGTGGAAGAGGTCTGGGAGCGACTCAAATCCGATCTCCGCGACTACCGGAGGCTCAACGCGGCGAACCAGGACCTGTCCGGGATCAAGACGATCGTTCTATTCGAAGCCGGTTGGCTCGGCCACTACGTCGCCGATGGCTCCCAGCCGCTCCACGTCACGATCAACTACAACGGCTGGGCAGAAAAGGCCAACCCTCACGGCTATACGACCGACCGCCACCTTCACGCGCAGTTCGAGTCCGAGTACGTCACAACCAACATAAAGGCGGCCGAAGTGGCCCGGCTCGTGGCAGCCAGCCAGCCCGTATCGGTCGCGAACGAATGGACCGAATATCTGGACTACCTGCACCACTCCTACAGTCTGGTCGAAACCACCTACCAGCTGGAGCAGAGCGGAGGTTTCTCCGGCGCAGGCACACCCGAAGCCAGGGCCTTCACGGAAGAGCGCCTGGCCGCCGGGGCCATTGAACTTCGCAACCTGATCTATTCTGCGTGGGTTCATTCCGCGGATCCTGCAGAGGATCCTACAGCCCACGATAGTAACCACCGACGGTAACCCACATCTGGCGCGCTCGCTGTATCGTACTCACAGCATGTCCTTGCTTCGAAAGCTCATCAAGGCGGCCAAGGTCGTGGGCGCGTTTGCGTACTCGCTCACCGAATTGGCGCTCAAGCGGCCCAGAACCCGAGCTGCTCGGGCCGCCTGGCTTTCAGGCTTTTGCCGACGGGTGCTGCGCCTTGCGGGGATCACATGGACCGTGCACGGGACGATTCCGCGGCAAGGCGCCGTAATCACCAATCATCTGAGTTATCTGGATATTCTGGTTCACGCGGCGCTTCGTCCGTGCGTGTTCGTCGCCGCCATTGAGATCCGTCGCATGCCGCTGATCGGTTGGATCAGCATGATGGCGGGTACGGTGTACGTCACCCGCGGCGCCGGCGGCAGCGCCGCGCAGGCTGCCGGCGGCATGGCGGAGGGCTTCCGCGACGGGCTGCCTGTGGTGTTCTTCCCCGAGGGTGGCACAGGCGTTGGCGATGTCCCGCTCCTGCCCCTGCACACCGGTCTTCTCGCCAACGCCATTGAGGCCGATGCCCCGGTCACAGCTGGCTTCCTCCGGTACCAACTCTCGCCAGAGGACCTCATGGCGGGCAGATCGACCCGCAACGACGTCGCGTGGGGCGATCAAAGCCTGCCGGCTCACCTTTGGAACCTCTTCGGCCTCCGACCCTTTCACGCCTCAATAGCGTTCGCGTCCTCGCCCATTGCTTTCGAGAGAAACGCCCTCACAGACCGGAAGCTCGCCGGCAAGGAGGCGCGCGAAGCGCTCCTCGGGGCGGCAGACCACCTGACCGAAGCTGAAGTATCAATACTTAAGTAACCTTAGTTGCATGTTTTCGGGCCACTGGATGCATTACTATTAGTCACCGCTCCTATGACCTTGGTTACCGCAGCCGGACTTGCCTCGCTTCTGCTCGCCATTGCGGGCCTGGCAGGTGCTTTGCTGCAGCAGCGGCGTCTCAGTCGCGATTTGCAGGCCGAGCTCGACCGGTTAACCGCCGATGCCGCGCAGTCCAGGACGGACCTCCGGCAACGTACAGAGCTGGACACCGTGAAGGATGAGTTCATCTCCACGGTGTCGCACGAGCTGCGCACACCCCTGACCAGCATCCGCGGCGCATTGGGACTGCTTTCAGCCGGACTGATGGGCAAGGTGGACGACCGTGCCGCTAATCTCTTGCGGATCGCCAGTACCAACACAGACCGCCTTGTTCGCCTGATCAACGACATTCTCGACCTGGAGCGCATGGACTCCGGCAACGCCCCTATCCGTTTGCGTCCTTGCTCGTTGCGCGAGCTGGTCCAGCAATCCGTCGAGACGATGAGTGCCATGGCGCAGGAGAAGGGCGTCTTCTTGGAGCCTGGCAGCGGTTCCCACGGGGCCACGGTGCTTTTTGAGGGCGACCCGGATCGGCTGCAGCAGGTCTTAACCAACCTGCTCTCGAACGCCATCAAGTTCTCTGTCCCTGGCGCCCGGGTGCTCATTGAAACCAGCACCAGTCCGACGGACCTGACGGTTCGCGTGGAGGACCACGGACGCGGTGTGCCGCAAGAAAAGCTCGAAAGCATCTTCGGCCGTTTCAATCAGGTGGAGGCCGCCGACTCCCGCCAGCGAGGCGGAACCGGTCTCGGACTAGCCATCTGTCGCAGCATCGTGCATCAGCACGGGGGCACCATCTGGGCGGAGCGCAATGACGCGCGCTTGCCCGGCACCCCCGGCACCACGTTCCTCGTTCGCCTGCCGCGAAATCCGTCCGACGATACGGCCGCCCCGCCCGAGGCCACCGCAAGCGGCGCCATCCTCGTCGTAGACGACGATCCCGGCGTTCGGCATGTTGTGGCCGAACACATCCGTAGCCAGGGGTACACCGTGCTGGAAGCGGACTCCGGGCAAGCAGCGCTGCACGCCGCGGAACACCAGGACGTAGAAGCGATTTTCCTGGATCTCTATATGCCCGGTCTTACGGGCTGGGAGACCATTGAGCGATTGAAGCGGAGCTCCACGACAGCGTCGATTCCGATCGTCGTGATGAGTGTGCTCTCGCCCGCCACCATGAACGGCCATCGCGCCCCACTGATGGCCAGAGCGCAGGGCTGGGTGCAGAAGCCGTTTAACCCTGGCCTTCTGCTGGCGGAGTTGGGCAGGGTGCTGCATCCTGGCACCGGGCCGGCGCGCATCCTGCTCGTCGAAGACGACGCCGATCTCGCGACAGTCGTTCTTTCCAGTTTCCAAAGCGAGGTGGACAGCAATCTGGTCCGTATCGATCATGCTTCTTCACTGAACGAGGCCGTTCGGTCCTGCGAAACGAACCCGCCGGAACTGCTTGTTCTCGACCTCAGTCTTCCTGACGGTAGCGGCTTTGCGCTGGTAAACTGGCTCCGCCGTCAACCTACCCTTCGAACGCTGCCGCTGGTTGTATACTCCGGTCGCGATGTCTCCCCTGCTGAGATGGAACAACTGCGCCTTGGGCCCACCCAATTCCTAACCAAAGCCCGTGTACAGCCCAAAGAGATAGAAAATCTCGTGCTGGCCATGGTGCGCCATCTGCATAACCCGGCAGCAGAGCTTTCCGCCGGTTCATGACCCCGTGACCACGACATCCCATACCTTTTCGCTCCGTAATGCCCAATCGACTGTGCGCCGCATCCTCATCATCGATGACGAAGATGACATCCGCGAGGTAGCGGCGCTTTCCCTGGAAACTGTCGCTGGCTGGACAGTCTGCACCGCCGAGTCCGGACGAGACGGCATCCTGAAAGCGATCGCCGAGCAGCCCGACGCGATCTTGATGGATGTCATGATGCCCGCCATGGACGGCCCAACCACGTTTCGGGAGCTGCAGAAAACCCCTGAGGTCTCGCACATTCCCGTTCTGCTGCTGACCGCTAAGGTCCAGGGTGTCGATCAACGGCGCTTTGCGGGCCTAGGCGTCTCGGGGGTCCTCTTTAAACCCTTCGATCCGCTCACACTCGCAGAGCAGATGTCCTCCGCGTTGGGTTGGCGTTGAGCCGGCCATGATGTCGCCCTCGGAGCCACCACGTTCTTCGGATGCGGTCGGGTCGCCCCACCCAGCCCCCCCGACCGCGCCGCTCCCCGAGCTGTCCCCAGTTCCTCTGGAAGCTTTCAATCCGGCGGAGTTGCTGTCGCGTCTCTGGCAGCAAAATCTTCCTCTGATGCGAGAGCGGGTCGCCTGCCTGGAGCGCGCGGCGCAAGAGGCTGCGACCGGTCCACTGGCGCCCGTCGCCCGTACCGAGGCTGCCGACCTTGCCCATAAGCTGGCAGGCTCGCTGGGTATGTTCGGGTATCCCAAAGGTACCGACATCTCCCGGGAGATCGAAGCGATGCTCGAAGCCGAAGGCGTTCCCGATGGCATGCGGCTGGTGAAGCTGACAGCGGACCTCCGCTCTGTCCTCGGGCTGTAGGCTGCAGTTCGGTGCGTTCAGCGAATCCCCTCCACAGTCACTAGTCCCTAGTTCCGAAGGGTTCAGGATTGCTTGGTTCGCTGCTGCGTACGGGCCGCGCCCCTTACGGGTCGCACTCCAGCGCGGTCCACACGCCCGCGGCGGTGCCGGATGCATTCTGTATGAACAGGTCCATAAACTGGCCGGCGGTCACCGCAACCGCCCCAGTCACCGTGCAGGCGTTGTTGGTCGCCACGGTGCAGGTGAGGGCCGTGTTGTTCAACAACGACGCCGATCCTAGCCGAAGGGTGACTTTGATCGTTCCGGTCTGCTGCGAATACACGTCGAGCCGAGATGCCGTGCAGGATTGCGGCATCCACGCCAGCACGGGCGCGTTCTCGGTGGCGCTGCTGGTTGCGGTGTTTGCGGAGTAGTAGGGAAAGTTGAAGTTCACGGCGTGGTACACCGCGGGCGTTCTGGGCGCTGGCGTTGCGGTCTGCGAGCCGGAGCTCCCCGCGGCACCCTGCGGAAGCCCGAAATTCAACACCGCTGCGGAACTCGTTCCCGCATTGGTCACCGTAGCGGCGGAGCCCGCAGGCAAGGTCGTCACGGTACCGATCGACACAGTCGCTGCACCGCCTGTAGCGCCTGGAGCGCCGCTCGGTCCCACGCCTCCTGCCTCCGCGACCAGCGCCCAGATCTGCGGATACTGATCCGGTTCCTGATTGTTGTTGCCGCTCAGTGCCAGGTAGGTGGACCCGGCGAAGGTCACGGCGTCGTTGACCGCATACCGCGTCGTTTGCGCCCACGCGCTCCGAAACGTCATCCCGACGGTCCCCTGCGCGCCGGTAGTCCCAGTCGCGCCGGAGGCGCCTGCTGGGCCGGCAGGCCCCACAGCACCCGTCGCCCCTGTCGCGCCGGACGATCCCGCCGTGCCAGCTGGCCCCGACGCTCCCTGGGCGGCCAGCAAAGCCCAGGACGCTGGTGACACATCCGGGGCCTGCCCATGATTGCTACTTGCGAGAGAGATATAGCTCGACCCGTTGTAGCTGACCCCATCACCCAGCGAATAGCTGTTCGTGGGGGAATACGAGCCAAGAAAACGAAGACCGGCTGAACCTGTGGCGCCGGTCGCCCCCGTGCTTCCGTTCGCGCCGACTGCTCCCGCGCTTCCGGTGGCGCCCGTCGCGCCTGCAGCCCCGAACCCCGTGGCTCCCGTCATCCCCGTCGCCCCTGGCGCAGCAAACATAGCCCAGGCGCCCGGGTTCGCATCCGGCGCATTTCCGTGATTACCATTC
>CAXUIF010000191.1:0-6060 GCA_964250995.1 uncultured Acidobacteriaceae bacterium | reverse complement strand
ACCTCACCACCATCGTCGTCATCGGCGACATCACCCCGGACGAGGCACGCGCCGGTATCGAGAAGAGCTTCGGCGAGTGGAAATCTGCCGGTCCCAAACCCGAAACCACCCTGCCGCCAGTGCCCGTCAACAAAGCAAGCGCGCAGACAATCCCCGATCCGCAGCAGGTACAGGACTCCGTCGTGCTGGCTGAGCATCTGGACCTGAACCGCTTCAGCCCGGATTACTACCCTCTGCAGTTGGGTACGCATGTGCTCGGCGGCGGCTTTTATGCCACCCGCCTGTACCATGACATTCGCCAAATAGCCGGCCTCGTCTACACGGTGGACGTCAGCCTCAGCGCAGACAAGACTCGCGCAACCTACTCGGTCGACTACGGCTGCGATCCGGCAAACGTTGCCAAAGCCCGCGCTTTGGTCGAGCGCGATCTCAACCAGATGCGTACGGAAGAGGTCTCAGCCGCTGAACTGCATCAAGCAAAGGCGCTTCTGCTTCGGCAGATCCCGCTCGCCGCGTCCAGCGAAGAGGCCGTAGCGGCGGCGATGCTGGCGCGCGCACAACTCGGCCTGCCGCTCGATGAACCCACACGCGCCGCACAGCGTTATATGGACCTCAGCGCTGCCGAGGTGAAGGCTGCCTTCGCCCGGCACATCGACACAGGCGCGCTCGTGCAGATCACACGGGGCCCCGCGCCGAAGTAGGCCTTTGAAGCAAGCCGGGTGCCTCGGTCAAGTCGAGCCGATCAGCCGCGAGATTCGCGGGACCCGGACACATGTGGCCGCATTGAGGAGCGCTTCGTTTTCGTCGACACGCGGTTCCACTTACGTTCCCATTCGCGAGCGAAATTCTCCGCCGGTGATCCTATCTGCCGTGAGACGATGGGCGACGCACGGCAACCCAGACCCAGGCATCTCCGGAGACGTTCGATGACCACCTTTGTCCCCTTTGCTCGCGATGTCGCCTTCTTTGTCCTGGCCGTCACGTTGCCGCGACCCGTTTCGGCTCAGGCCCCTACGCTCCCTCCCCCGACCTCGCTCAAGATACCCGATCTCACCTTCAACAAATTCAAACTGCCGAACGGTCTCACCGTCATCACGCACGAAGATCACCGGCTTCCGCTGGTCGCGGTGGATCTCTGGTACCACGTGGGCCCACTGAATGAGCGTCCCGGCCGAACCGGCTTTGCTCACCTGTTCGAGCACATGATGTTTGAAGGCTCCGAGCACGTTGGTGAGAAGGCTCACTTCAAATATGTCGAGTCCGCGGGCGGCACCGACATCAACGGTACGACCAACTTCGACCGCACCAACTACTTCGAGACATTGCCTTCCAACCAGTTGGAGATGGGTCTTTGGCTTGAATCCGACCGCATGGGTTTCCTCATGGAGGGCCTGGATCGCGTCAAGCTGACCAACCAGCGCGACGTGGTGCGCAACGAGCGTCGCCAGGGCGAAGGCAGCCCGTACCAGGCCGCGTATGAGGCCCTGATCCACGAGCTCTTCCCCAAGGAGCACCCCTACTACGGCAGCGTGATCGGCTCGCATGCCGACATCGAGGCCGCCCGTCTGAATGACGTTCGCGACTTGAGACGATGAACTACACGTTGGGCGAGGCGTTCAGCTCCCGCATCAACATGAACCTGCGCGAAGCCCACGGCTACACCTACGGGGCCTTCTCGGCGTTCGATACGCGGCGCGTCGGCGGCCCCTTCCTGGCGGGCAGTTTGGTACGCACGGATGTCACCGCACCCGCGGCTCACGAACTCCTCGCCGAGCTGCAGAAGATTCGCACAACGCCGCCGACCGCTGCGGAGCTCCAAGCCGCCAAGGATGCCCGCATCAAGGGGCTTCCCGGACAGTTCGCCACCACCTACGACATCGACAACGCGCTTTCCAACATCTTCCTCTACAGCCGTCCTCTGGACTACTACGCGGTCCTCCCGACGAAACTGCTTGCGATCACGCCCACCGACGTCGCCCAGGCCGCGCAGCAAGACATCGAGCCCAACCACTTGATCCTTCTCTGCGTAGGCGACCGATCCAAGATCGAGGCGCCGCTCAAAGCGCTCAACCTCGGGCCCATGGAGTACCGCACCGCGCTGGGCGAGCCGGACAAGTAGCACCTCTTGCCGGCTGTGCGATGCTTTGCAAAGAAGGGCTACACTCGACTGTGACAAGGCTCTTTCTTCCATGAGGCGTCGTATGACCAATATGCTCTCCACGGTAACGCTGCGCATCAACGGCCACTCACACACTCTGGAACTCGAGCCGCGGGTTTCCTTGCTGGATGCCCTTCGCGACCATCTTGGTCTTCCAGGGACGAAGAAGGGCTGCAACCAGGGAGCCTGCGGCGCGTGCACCGTTCTCGCCGATGGAGAGCGGATCAACTCGTGCTTCGCACTCGCCGTGCAATACGAGGGGCGGGAGATCACGACCATTGAAGGGCTGGCCGCGCCTGACGGCACGCTCCATCCCTTGCAACAGGCGTTCATCCAACACGACGGCTTCCAGTGCGGCTACTGCACGCCGGGTCAGATCTGCTCGGCTGTGGGCATGCTCGCGGAGCTTCGCCGCGGTGCTCCAAGCGCCGTCACTGCCCCCGGAGCCACGGCCTCCCTACTGACGGATACAGAGTTGAAGGAACGCATGAGCGGCAACCTGTGTCGCTGTGGCGCCTATGTGGGCATTGGGGAGGCCATTCAGCAGGCCTACACGGAGGGAGCGCGTTGAACAACTTCGCCTTTCATCGCGCCACCGACGAAGCAGGCGCCGTTCAACTGCTCGCGCAACACATGACGGTGCCCGGGGACGCCAGCTTTCTTGCGGGTGGGACCAACCTGGTGGACCTCATGCGGGAGGGCATTCAGCAGCCGCAAACACTGGTCGACATCACACAACTGCCGCTTGCCGACATCCGCGAGCAAGCCGACGGCTCTCTGCGTGTGGGCGCGCTGGTGCGGAATAGCCACATGGCAGCGAACGCGCTCGTTCGAGAGCGGTACCCTGTGCTGTCGCAGGCCATTCTCATGGGGGCCTCTGCGCAGCTGCGCAACATGGCCACCACGGGCGGCAACCTTCTGCAGCGGACACGCTGCTACTACTTCTACGACACGGCTGCGCGTTGCAATAAGCGCACCCCTGGCGCCGGTTGCGACGCCATCGACGGGTTCAATCGCATACACGCCATCCTTGGCACATCCGAGGAGTGCATCGCCACGCACCCCTCAGACATGTGCGTCGCGCTTGCTGCGCTTGACGCCACGGTCAATGTAACGGGCCCACGCGGCGCCAGATCCGTTGCCTTTGCGGACTTTCATCGTCTCCCCGGAGAGACGCCGCAGATCGACACCAACCTGTTGCCGAGTGAGCTCATCACCTCCATCGACTTGCCCGCGCTCGCCGCAGGAAAGCACTCGCTGTATCGCAAGGTGCGGGATCGCGCCAGCTACGCCTTTGCCCTTGTTTCTGTGGCCGCCATTCTTGACACCAGAGACGGCGTTGTCGAAACGGTCCGCATCGCCCTCGGGGGCGTCGCGCACAAACCCTGGCGCGCCGTCATCGCCGAGCAACAGCTTCTGGGCCAGCCAGCCACCGAGGAGAATTTTCGCAACGCCGCCGCCCTTGAGCTTGCGAAGGCCACCCCACGCCGCGGCAACTCTTTCAAGATCGAGCTTGCCCAGCGCACGATCACGGACGCCCTTTCGGAACTTGCAGGCCTTCGCGGAGGAACGGAATGAGCATGCTGCGGAACATGATGGGCGTTGTCGCCCAGGTTCTCCCCGACCGGGAACGCGATCCACTGATCGACCAGCACCGCGTTCTCGGCAAACCCGTGGACCGGATCGACGGCCGGGCAAAAGTTACCGGCGCCGCAACCTTCACCGCGGAGTACCAATTGGACGGGCTCGTGCACGCCGCTATCGTGAGCAGCACCATTGCTCGCGGCGCCCTCAAGTCCCTGGACACCGCCGCTGCCGAAAGCGCGCCCGGCGTCCTCCGTGTGCTCACCCACCACAACACGCCCAAGATGAAGGTGCCGCCGCCCTTCTCGCCGGAGGGCCGGCCGGAGACCGGCAGCACGCGCGTCAAGATTCTCAACACGGACGAGATCTATTGGAACGGCCAACCCATCGCCCTGGTCATTGCCGATACCCAGGACCGCGCCGAATATGCTGCGTCGCTGGTGCGTGTCACCTACAAGCCGGAAGACGCCGTGGTCGCTTTCCACGCTGCCATTCCTAACGCAAAGAAGCCGGCACAGGTGATGGGTGACTCCGCCGAGGTCGCCTCGGGCAAACCTGATGAGGTCCTCGCGGGTGCAGCCCACAAAGTGGATCTGCTGTTTGATACACCCGGCGTCAATCACAATGCCATCGAGCCGCACGCCACCATTGCCGTGTGGAACAGCGAAGACTCCGTTACGGTGTATGACGCCAGCCAATACACCGTGGGCGCGGCGCAGAGTCTAGCGATCGTCTTCGATTTGAAAAAAGATGCGGTCCGCGTCCTTGCCCCGTTCGTCGGCGGGGGCTTCGGCGGCAAGGGCGGCATCTGGTCACACAACCAGCTCGCCGTGGTGGCCGCCAAAGTGGTGCAGCGGCCAGTGCGCATCAACCTTTCGCGCGCCGGTGTGTTTCGCCTCGTCGGGGGACGCACGCCGTCGCAGCAGCGCGTCGCCCTTGCTGCCGACGCCACAGGCAAGATCACCGCGCTCATTCATGAAGGCACCACAGCACAGTCTTTCCATAACGAGTTTCCAGAGCAGTTCAGCTTCGCGGCCCGTCACCTATATGCCACGCCCACGTACCGGATCGGGCAAACGGTCACTGAACTGGATCGCATCGCCAACACCTTCATGCGCGCCCCCGGTGAATCGATCGGCACCTTCGCGCTTGAGTCTGCCGTCGACGCCCTCGCCTTTGAGCTCAAGATGGATCCGATCGAGTTCCGCATGCGGAACGAGCCGGAGAAAGATCCAGTCAGCGGCCATGACTTTTCCAGCCGCCATTTGCGTGAGGCCTATCGCATGGGTGCCGAACGCTTCGGCTGGGCCGAGCGCCCGGCTGCGGTTCGCGCGCAGCAGCACGGCGACTGGCTCATCGGACAGGGCGTCGCGACAGGGACCTACCCCGTCTACCGCATGCCGACCGCGGCCAGCGTCCGCATCGACGCAGAGGGCAAAGCCACGGTCAAAACGTCTGCGCAGGAGATGGGGATGGGCACAGCGACGGTGCAGACCCAGCACGCCGCTGAGCGGCTTGGTTTGCCCATGTCGAAGATCGCCTTCCAATACGGCGACAGCACGCTGCCCATGGCCGCCGTTGCGGGTGGCTCTTCGCAGACGATCAGCATCGCCCTTGCTGTGCAAAAAGCAGCGGATAAAGTCTTCGAACAGCTGCTCTCCCTAGCCAGGAAGTTCGGCGAATCGCCCCTTCACGGCAGCAAAGTCGACGACCTGTTCGCCTCACGCGAGGGCCTGTACCGCAGGGATCATCCCGAGATCGGTGAGAGTTACGCCAACATCCTGCGTCGTGCCGGGCAAGCCTTTGTCGAAGCGGAAGAGACGACCGGCCCGCCACTCGAGATCTTGAAACACTCCATGCACTCGTACGCCGCACAGTTCTGCGAGGTGCGCGTCCATCGCAGCACAGGCGAGGTGCGCATCAATCGCTTTCTCGGAGCCTTCGACACGGGCCGCATTCTGAATCCCAAGACCGCCGTGTCGCAGTTTCGCGGCGGGATCATCATGGGGATCGGCATGGCTCTCACCGAGGAAACCCTGTGGGACGATCGCTCAGGGCGCATCGCGAACGCAACGCTCGCCGAGTACCACGTCCCCGTCCAGGCCGACATTCCTCACATTGAGGTTGTGTACACCGACATCCCCGACCCGCTCACGCCGCTCGGCGCTCATGGCATCGGCGAGATCGGCATCACCGGAACAGCGGCCGCGATCGCTAACGCTGTCTTCCACGCCACGGGCCGCCGGATCACGTCGCTGCCAATCACGCTCGACAAGCTCCTCTGATGCGTAGCCCAGCGGCTTCTCTCTTCAGCCAGG
>CAXUIF010000190.1:0-6118 GCA_964250995.1 uncultured Acidobacteriaceae bacterium | reverse complement strand
GGTCTACTATGCCTGTTGCCGCTGGCGTGGCGTGGAGCCCGTGCCCGGCTGCCTTCCCGGTTGGAGTGTCAGGGTTGATTTTAGCGGAGTGGGATTTGCGGTTGGGAGAGGGGTTGCTTCAGCGGTGCGTCCGTGCTGGCGGAAGCCGCAGTCGGGGTCATGCTCAGGTAGGAGGGATGAGGTGTAGAGCTGCGAGGAAGATCTCACGGTCTAGCCGAGGCGAAGGCTGGGAGCCGCCTCGAGGGTGTCGTCGGCGAAACGTTGGTGAAGGAGCTTAGGCCAGGCCGCGGCGGCGATCATGGCGGCATTGTCGGTGGAAAGGGAGAGCGAGGGGAACGCGATGGGCAGGTGGCGCTGGTTGGCGGCGGCCTGGAGCTTGGCGCGGAGTTCGCGGTTTGCGGCTACGCCCCCGGAGACAGCAATCGCGCGGGCGCCGAAGTGCTCCGCGGCGGCGAGGATCGTGTGTGTCAGATAGCCGGTGACGGAGTGCTGGAAGCTGGCAATGAGGTCCAGGGTTTCGCGGTCGAGCAGGGTTAGGGCGAGGTTGAGAGCGGTGGGATCACTGGGTTTGGCGGTGTGGACGTGGGCAGAGCGCAGGGCTTGCTCACGGACGGCGATGTGCTCGCGCATGCCGTGAAGTTCGACGTGGCGGCGGACGGCGGTCTTGATGCCGCTGAAGGAGAGGTCGAAGCGGGGGTCCTGCTCCGCAACAGCCGCGGCTTCGAGGGCTGTGCGACTGCGTAGCTTAGGCTTGATTTGGGCGAAGCGGAAGGGAACGGCCAGCGGGTTCCCATGCGCGGCGAGGACGTCCATCCAGGGGCCGCCGGGGTAGGGCAGGCCGAGCAGCTTGGCGACCTTGTCGAAGGCCTCGCCTGCGGCGTCGTCGACGGTGCGGCCCACGTTGCGGTAGGTCCAGACGCCGTCGGGGGCGCGGTGGGCGAGGTAAAGGTGGCTGTGGCCGCCGGAGATGACCGCGGCTAGGAGCGGGGAAGCGTCGGCAAAGTGCTGTTCGGCTTCGAGCAGCACGGCCTGGATGTGGCCTTCGAGGTGGTTCACGGCGATGAGGGGGCGGTCGGCGCCGAAGGCGAGCGCTTTGGCGAAGCTGATGCCGACCAGCAGCGCGCCGGCAAGGCCGGGACCTTCGGTGACGGCAATGGCGCTAAGGTCGCGGTAGCTGGCGACGCCCGCCCCGCGCATGGCCTCGCGCACGACAGGGACGATGTTACGCAGGTGTTCGCGGCTGGCGAGCTCGGGGACGACGCCGCCGAAGTCGGCATGGACAAGCTGCGAGGCTACGATGTTGGAAAGCACGCGACGGCCGTCCGCGACGACCGCGGCGGAGGTCTCGTCGCAGGAGCTTTCGATACCGAGGATGAGGCGGGCGGGCATGGGTGTGCAGATTTCATACTAGGGGTCGCGGGACGTTCCGAGCAGGTTGAGGCTTTGCGGAACCGGGCAGCCTCTGCGGCGCGGTGTGCGGCACCAAGGCACCGCAGCGCTTGACATGGCAGTCCGGCGTACCGGAAGCTGGAAACACGAACGATCCCTGTTTTGCTGGAAGACGTGCTCATGAGCGATGTCGCGAGCACACCCTTGTGCCGCTCCAGCCGGCTCGCTGCCCGTTCCCTTGGAGTGTTCCTGCTTATGCGTATCCGCTCTCGCCGTCAGCTTTCCGCCGTTCTGGCTCTGGGGAGCACCGTGGCGTTGCTGCCCGGCTTCGCATCGGCGCAAAATGCCGCGCTGGGCAACATCGCCGGCGAGGTACGCGATGCGTCCGGCGCCGTCGTTCCGGGGGCGCCCGTTGTGGTGACCAACACGGGGACGGGGGCCTCGCGCACGCTGAGCACCGACGCCGAGGGCCATTACGCAGCGACGTATCTGCAGCCCGGTACGTATGAAGTCGTGATCGGCGGCGGGAGCTTTGCCAAGATCGACCGCAAGAACGTGCCCGTCACTGTGGGCCAGACCGTGACGGTGAACGGCGACCTCAGCGCGGCCGCGGTCAGCACGGAAGTGGTCGTGACCAGCGACGCGCCGCTGATCGAGACCGATCGCGTGGCACAGGATCAGGTGATCGACCAGCAGTTGGTGAATAACCTGCCCGTGAACAGCCGGCGGTTTGATTCGTTTGTGCTGCTGACGCCCAATGTGGTGCCGGATGGCAACAGCGGCCTGATCAGCTATCGCGGCATCTCGGGCATTTACAACTCGAATCTGGTGGACGGCGCGAACAACAATCAGGCGTTCTTTTCTGAAGCGCGCGGTCGCTCGATCGGATCGCCGTATGTGTTTCCGGTCGATGCCATCCGCGAATTTTCAAGTGAAAACGCCGGGTATTCGGCCGAGTTCGGGCAGGCGGCCGGGGGCATCATCAATGCGATCACCAAGTCGGGCACGAACAAGGTGCATGGCGATGCATATGAGTATTACCGGACCCCGGGCTTCAACGCCGTCGATCCGCAGACCAAGACCAAGCCGATCAAGGTGCAGCACCAGTTCGGGCTGTCGATCGGCGGACCTGTCCTGCAGGACAAGCTGTTCTACCACTTCACCTATGACGGCTACCGCCGCGTAACGCCGATCACGTACCAGAGCACTTACAACACGGCAACGCAGAGTCTTAACGACCTGACGGCGCTGTGCGATGGGCGGTCTACAAATTATCTGCACCGTGGCTCTGCGATCTATCCCTCAACGATTCCGGGTGTTTCGGCCACGCAGTGCACGGCCGCGGTGACCTTTCTGAACACGACGCAGCTGGGCACCTTTGGCCGCAACGTGAACCAGGACATCTACTTTCCGCGGCTTGACTGGCAGGCCTCGCAGAAGACGCATCTTTCCTCGAGCTTTCTGTTTCAGAACTTCCAGCAACCGAACGGCTACAACACCTCGACGACCGTAACCAATGGCGGCGTGAGCCAGAACGGTACGGCCAACTTTCATGAGCGCATTTTGATTGTGAACGCGGAGACGGCGCTGACCAACACCGCCGCCAACGTGGTGCACTTCCAGTGGTCGCGGGACCTGGAAACCGATACGACCAACACGGGCGGACCGGCGATCGGCATCACCGGGCTGGCGGCGTATGGCGAGACCAACGCGCTGCCGCGCGGCGCGTTCCCCGACGAGCACCGCTGGCAGATTACGGACATCTATTCGCTCACGCGGGGCAAGCATTTTCTGAAGTTTGGCACGGATCTGAACTTGATCCACGAGCAGATCCAGAACCTCTTCCAGGGCGATGGCGCGTTCACGTATGGGACAGGCACGGTGGAGTACAACTTCGCCAACTGGGTGCAGGACGTGTACCTGGCGAACGGCGGGCGGCACTACAACTCCTTCACGCAGGTGAACGACCCGATCACGCATGTGGGGGCGGACGACTTCTGGAACAAGGACATCGACGTGTTCGTGGAGGATGCGTGGAAGGTGACGCCGAAGACCCTGCTTTCGCTGGGCGCGCGCTACGATCTGCAACTGGTACCGCAGCCGGATCGGCCGAACACTTCGTCCGGCGTGGCGCAGCTGTATACAAGCACAATCAACAATGACAAGAAGATGATTCAGCCACGTATCGGCATCGCCTGGACGCCGATGGACGGAACGGTGGTGCGCGCAGGGTATGGCATCTTCTATGGCCTGAACTCGAATTCGACCTACTACACCATCCGTCGCGAGAACGGCGTGTATCAGCAGCAGTACAACGTCAGCGCGCTCACCAACCCGAACCAGCCGTATGCAACGGTCCCCGGCGCTGCTGCAGGGCAGCCCAATCTGGCGTTGCAGCAGTCCGGAACGTATGCCGCGTATGCGCCGCAGGGTGGCATTCCGGAGTTCACGCCACCCGGGCCCGCGCCGATCAACCAGGTAACGGGAGCGGCGACACCGGCGGTAGCGACGGCACTGCCGAACTCGGTGCTGGGCGCCCGGGGGCTTGATCCCAACTTCCTGAACCCGGAGTCGCAGTCCTACGATATCTCCGTCGAGCAGGCGCTTCCCCTGCACGCTACCTTGAGCGTGGGTTATGTGGGGAACCGCGGAACACGGCTGCCCATCTTCGTGGATACCAACGTCGATCCAGCCTCCGCGGTCAACCGCACGTACTTCTTTTACCCAAGCGGGACGTCGGCTCCGGTTCCCGTCAACCTGCCGTTCTACACGCGCCGGCTGTCCACTACCACGGGTTCCGTGTTGACCGGCTTTTCCGATGTGAACTCAAACTACAACTCCTTTGTCGCCACGGTGCGCAAGCCGCTCAGCAACGGGGTGGAGGTGCTCGCGAACTACACCTGGGCCAAGGCCATGGATGGCGGGCAGGTGTCAGGGGTGAACGGTACGTTCAACGGCACGGATACGCCGCTGGACCCGTTTGCGCGCGGCCGCTACCTGGGGCGCGATGCGGAGTACGCGCTTTCCGATCTCAGCGTGAAGGGTCGGCTCGTTGCGTCCGTCGTGGCCACCAGCTCGGTGAACCGGTTCGTGGCGGACCGCTTCGCCCGCTATGCGCTGAATGGCTTCGAGATCTCCGGCACGCTGACGGCACAGAACGGCACGCCCCTGACCGGCTATATGCAGGGTGCGCCGGCGCCAGCGATCAACGGCGACGGCGGGCTGACCGGGGCTGAGTTATCGCTGTTCAACTCCGGGACCAACGGCCGTGTGCCCGATGCCGTGGCGCGCCGCAACGCCTTTACTGGACCCGGAATCCACAACGTGGATGCACGTATCTCACGCACCTTTCCGATTCGCGAAGGGATCAGTCTGCAGCTGTTTGCGGAGGCCTTCAACGTCGCGAACCACAAGAACATCCTGGGCGTTGCGACCAACCTGTACAACTATGTCGCGCCGGGCGCGCGCTCCACGACGGCCTCCGGCGTGGTGACCTGCCCGGCGAATCAGGGCCTTGGAGGCGGCGGTTGCATCGCGCCGTTGCCGTTTGGCAGCACGGCCTTTGCCGCGCAGACCAGTACGTCCAGCGTGTTGTATACGCCGCGGCAGTTGCAGCTTACGGCGAAGCTGTACTTCTGAGGCAATACCGCAGGGGCGGGGTTGTCGCCTGGAGACCAGGCTTTTTACGCGGCCTGGTCGTTGGTGTCCTGCTTGGCGTCGTTCAGCGTCACGCGCACGGTCAGGCGGCGCTGGTCGCGGTAGACGGTGAGGGTGACGGTATCGCCGGCGCGGTGGGCGTTTAGGGCCGTCGAAAGGTCCTGGGCATTGGTGATCTCCTGCCCGTCGAGCCCGACGATCAGATCGCCGCCGAGCTTCACGGGTTGGTTGCCCATGTAGGCCTGTTCGGTGCCGCCACGGAGTCCCGCCTTCTGGGCTGCGCCGCCGGGAAGCACGCGCTCAATTAGCACACCGTAGTCCGCCGCCAGGCCGATCTGCTGTGCGATGCCGGGCCCGATCTGGAGGCTGACAATATCGAGCGACGGGCGACGTACGCGGCCATAGGTGGCGAAGTCGCTCAGCACGGCTTTGGCCGTCGTGATCGGAATGGCGAAGCCGATGCCAGCGGACTGATCGGCGCCGCCATTAGGGTTGGAGGCGATCAGCGTGGTGATCCCGATCACCTCGCCGTGGGAGTTCAGGAGCGGACCGCCGGAGTTGCCGGGGTTGACCGAAGCGTCGGTCTGGATGGCGTCTTCGATCTTGTTGCCGGAGGGCATCTCGATGGATCGAATGGCAGAGATAATGCCACGCGTCATTGTGCCGTTAAAGCCGAAAGGGTTGCCGATGGCGTAGACCTGCTGTCCGACGGCCAGGTTGGTGCTGTCGGCGAGCGTCGCTGGCTGCAGGTTGGACGAGCCCTGAATTTGCAGAAGCGCAAGGTCGTGGTTGCGGTCGCGCGCAACGACGTTGGCTTTGAATTTGTGCTTGTCGGAGGTGGTGACCTCGACGATCTGGGCTCCTTCGATGACATGGTTGTTGGTGAGGATATGGCCCTGCTTATCGAGAATGAACCCTGAGCCCTGGCCCTGTTGCGGGACGGGGCGGTAGAAGAAATCGTAAGCGACCTGCGTGGAGGTGATGTTGACGACGCTGGGCAGCCCGCGCTTGTACACGGAGATGTTCTGCTGCTCCTCTGGATCGAAGGAGGGCGCGGCGTTGGCCACCGTAA
>CAXUIF010000189.1:0-6164 GCA_964250995.1 uncultured Acidobacteriaceae bacterium | reverse complement strand
GTCGCTTCTCATGCTCGCCGCCGTTGAAGGCTGCGTTCCCCTAGGCAAGCTGCTCCTGGAACACGGCGCCGACCCGTCGAAGCACAACGCCAAAGGGCAGACTGCCCGCCAGATTGCCGAAGCTCGCAATGCCCAAGCGTTTGCGGAACTCATCACCCCTAAATGAGGAGACACCCCCAGCGTTCTACCCACATCGCCAGACAATCCTCTCTCAGCCAAATCACGGAGAGGACACGGATTGCGGCGTGGGGATGTATTCTGGGCGAAACCGGAGAGATGTACCGTCAACACGCTTCTTGGCCTCGGGTGTTAGTTCTACGCGTAGGTCATGACGTTTTCCATCAATCGATGGCGGCTTGAACCCTAGTACATACCGAAGATGCATTTGCGTGATGATGTAGCTTAGGGCGGCGGAGAAAAGTTCCGGGTGAGAGACGGAGTAATACTCCCCTCCGGTTTTCTGACTGTAGAAGTGAATCAGATGATAGATCTGACCGCCGGAGATCTTCGGTTCTCCACTCTGGGCTTCGTACTCGTCATTCAATCCGAAGACGAATCCTGAGGTTTCTAGCAGATCCTCCAAGATTCTTGTAGCCTCGTCTACGTATGTCGCATTGTGGTCACCGTGTATGAACAGGAGGACTGGAAGCCGACTCGGCTCCTCCTGCTTTGTGTGAGCGAGAATAAGTTCGATCATGCGCTGCATGGCAAGTTCGCCTTTTCTGTTCGTGTCCGGCGCGACAGCATGCTCGAGCACCTTATCAACAATGGCCAGCGCCGCATCCGGATCATGACTCGATTCGAGGTCAATGTTGGCTGCACCGTCGTCGCACCAGT
Source organism: uncultured Acidobacteriaceae bacterium (assembly GCA_964250995.1). GTDB lineage: Bacteria > Acidobacteriota > Terriglobia > Terriglobales > Acidobacteriaceae > Granulicella. The sequence continues at coordinate 5,327 of CAXUIF010000189.1, read as the reverse complement.
GCGCGACACCAAGGCTGTCTTGAGGCACCAAGGAGTTCAGTCCCGGTCGAAGAAGTGTCGTCCGACCACGAACGAAGCTGGAGTTCCATGCCCTTGGATAGCCCATGTCGCACTGCACCACTAACCAGAGTGCGACCGGGTGAACGGTGCGCTTCACGCCGGAGTCAAAGGTGCGTACAGGCACTTCATGGTTGTTGTCAAACAACCGGAAGTCTGTCTCTGCAAGCGAAGAGAGCAGTTCTCGCGTATGCAGCGAGCCCTGTGTTCGTTCGGCAGTCACGTCTACCAACACCAGTGATGTGCTGACGTGGAGAACGTTGTCGTGGGCGGAAGGGCTCTCCTGAGCCCACCCCTTCCCAAGAAGCAGAAGCAGACACAGCAGGATCTCCATGGAGGAACGCAGAGTCAACGTGTTCATCAGCGGCAAGTATATCCATGCAACAATGCCGGGTGCCCCACATCTCGCCTCTGAGATGTGAGTCTATCCTCGCTACGTCCAATCGCCTCTCCAGACACCGCGACCCTACACTGGTGCATGCTCATTCGGATCTGCCTACGCCAGGTCACCTGCGCGTTAGCCCTCTTCCTTACCTCCTCTGCATCCCTCGCCCAGCAGCCCCGCACCACCACCATCCCCACCCCTGACGTCACCCTCGCGACCTTCACCTACGGCGCGCCTTCTGCTGCCTCGCCCGTCCTCGCCGTCAACGGCGGCCCCGGCCTCTCTCATGTCTACATGATCCAGAACGACGTCTGGACCACCCGCGTCGCCGCGCATCGGCAGGTCATCTTCTACGACCAGCGCGGTACCGGCGCTTCTCCCCTCACCAACCCTGCCGCGCCCCAAACTATGGACGCCCAGGTCGCCGACCTTGACGCCGTACGCGCTTCACTGCACGTCGACAAGGTCCACCTTATCGGGGACTCCTACGGTGGGCTGCTCGCTTCTGCCTATGCCGCCGCGCACCCTGAGCACATCCTCACGCTTATCCTGTCGGACTCCGCCGCGCCCGGCTTCGCCGCCCTCCATCCAAGGCTCGACGAGGCCTTTCCCGACATCATCGCCCAGCTCAAAGACCAGACCAGTCATCTGACCGGTCCGGGCAAGCAGGCCAAAGCGGATGACCTCGAGCTCCGTGCACACTTTCGCATGATCTTTTACTCTCCCGAGCTGTGCGACCGCTACCTCGCCCAAGCGGTCGACCTCGGCTCCACGCCGGCCACCGGCGAAGCCGTTAGCAAGGCGATCGCCCAGCTTGATCTCACTCCGCAGATGCATCAGTTCCGCTTTCCGGTGCTTATGCTGCAGGGCCGCTACGACCTCAACGTCACCCCGGACATCTCCTACGCCGTAGCTCACAACATCCCCGGCGCGCAGCTTGTCTTTTTTGAGCATAGCGGCCACCTCCCGTACTACGAAGAACCGGACCTGTACACCAGCACGGTGAACGCCTTTCTGCAACAACATGATCCCGCCTCCAGGCGCTAGCCTTGCCTGCTGACCGTTGACGCCGGGCAAAGGCAACTGTCACGTTGCAGGCTGGTCTTCCAGGACCGGGACACCGGCAGCGGTAAAGCGGCACACCAGCCATGGCTCCCCACACGGCATACTAGACAGGATGCCCGCCAAGCCCCTGCCAACCGACGATCTTGCCGAAGCGCTCGCTCTTGCGCGTCCCAGCTTCGAAGCGCTGCGGGGCGCCAACCTGTTCCTCACCGGGGGCACAGGCTTCTTTGGTCATTGGCTGCTGGAAACCCTGCTCTACGCCAACCGCGCCCTCGATCTGGACCTGCGCGTCACCGTGCTCACGCGCAGCGCGCAGCGCTTCCAGGCGAAGTCGCCACACCTTGCATACCAGCCGCAGATCACGCTGCTGGAAGGCGACATCCGCAGCTTCGCGTTTCCTTCCGCCCACCACACCCACATCGTGCATGCCGCAACCGACTCCGGCGGCCAGCAAACCGACCGACCGGCGTATGAACTTGCGGAAAGCATCCTCGAAGGCACTCGGCACGTCCTGCGCTTCGCGCGAGAGACTGGCGCCACACGGCTCCTGTATACGTCCACCGGTGCCGTGTACGGGCGCAGCAGCACCCTGCCGCACACGCCCGAATCCTCCAACGGCGGCCCGGATCCGCTCCAGCTCGCCAGCTCCTACGACGAAGCGAAACGCATGGCCGAGCACCTCTGCGTCGCCTATGCTCATGACACGCCGCTTGAGCCTGTCATCGCCCGCTGCTTCGCCTTTGTCGGCCCACACTTGCCACTGGACGCGCACTTTGCCATCGGCAACTTTGTCGGTGCGGCGATCAGGGGCGAGCGCGTCCACATCAAGGGCGATGGCACCCCCCGGCGCTCCTGGTTGTACATGAGCGATCTCGCCGCGTGGCTGTGGACGCTGCTGGCCAGCGGCGCCCCGAACCGCGGGTACAACGTTGGCTCTGACGAGGCGTACACCCTTGCGGAGGCGGCGCACCTGGTGGCACACACGCTGCATCCAGACGGGGAGAGTGGGTCCACGCTCGGCGTTCAGATCGATGGCGTGCCCAATCCGGCAGCGCCGCTGAACAGCTACGTCCCCTCCGTCGACCGCGCGCGCCAGGAGCTCGGTCTCCGGGTCACGGTGCCGCTCGAGCAGGCGATCCGGCGCACTGCCGCCTGGCACACCGCAGCCTGAGCGCGAAGGCTCCGGTCACGGTTGCGGCTCACAACGATGGCACGAACCTGCGCCACATGCGAGGAAAGCTGGAACTCCGGCTCCGGTTGCCCCGGCGCTTCCTGTTTGCGCCCTGGGATTTCCGTGAGCGATACTAACCTGTCCGCTCGAACGGAAAGATTCGCTTCATAGAAGGGTAAGAAACACCCATGTCCACCCCTGACGCCGCGCAGCAACAGCCTTCTGCGGCGAGCATTCAACCTCACACTGGAAAACTGGGCATCATGATTCCCGGCATGGGCGCAGTCGCCACGACGCTGATCGCCGGTGTGGAAGCCGTGCGCCGTGGCTTCGCCAAGCCGATTGGCTCGATGTCGCAGATGGGCACCATCCGCTTGGGCAAACGCACCGAGGACCGCACGCCGCTGATCAAAGATTTCGCGCCGCTCGCACCGCTTGATGACCTGGTCTTCACCGGTTGGGACATCTTCGGCGGCAATCTGTACGACGCTGCCAGGACCGCGCAGGTGCTGGACCGCGATCAGTTGGACAGCATGCGGCCGTTCCTGGAGTCCATCGAGCCATTGCCGGCCGCCTTTGAAGAGCGTTACGTGAAGCGCCTTACGGCCAAGAACAAGAAACAGGGCAAAAACAAGTGCGATCTCGCCAACCAGATCCGCAACGACATCGCCGCGTTCAAGGCAAGGACGGACCGGCAAGTGATGATCTGGTGCGGGTCCACCGAGATCTATCTGGAACCGAAGCCCGTTCACCAAACGCTGGAGGCCTTCGAAAAAGGTCTGGTCGCGGACGATCCGGACATCTCGCCCTCCATGCTCTACGCCTGGGCCTGCCTCAAGGAGGGCATTCCGTTTGCGAATGGCGCCCCCAATCTCACGGTGGACATCCCTGCCTTGAATCAGTTGTCCAAACAGGAAAACGCACCCATCTGCGGCAAGGATTTCAAGACCGGACAGACCTTCATCAAGACCGTGCTGGCCCCGGCCTTCAAGGCGCGGCAGCTGGGCGTCGCCGGTTGGTACTCGACCAACATTCTTGGCAATCGCGATGGCGAGGTGCTCGACGATCCGGACAACTTCAAGACCAAAGAGGTCTCCAAGCTTGGTGTCCTGGAACACATCTTTCAGCCCGATAAGAATCCGGAGCTCTACGGCGACCTGTACCACAAGGTCCGCATCAACTACTATCCCCCGCGCGGCGACAACAAGGAGGGCTGGGACAACATCGACATCTTCGGCTGGCTCGGCTATCCGATGCAGTTGAAGGTGGACTTCCTATGCCGGGACTCCATTCTGGCGGCCCCGCTGGCTTTGGATCTTTGCCTCTTCATGGACCTGGCCCAGCGAACGCCCAGCCTTCGTGGATTGGGTATCCAGGAGTGGCTGAGCTTTTACTTCAAAGATCCCGATTCAGCGCCGGGTGTGTACCCCGAGCATGACCTGTTCATTCAGTCCATGAAGCTTAAGAACACCCTTCGACACATCATGGGCGAGGACCTGATCACGCATCTGGGTCTGGAGTACTACGGCGAGTGAAAGCAACGGGAAGGTCAGGACAGCGAGGGCGAGTGTTCAGGCACTCGCTCTTGCCTGAGAGTTGTCGCACGGCTGACCTCACGGCACAACACTGAGAATCTCCGGCCACAGCGCCTTGACGCCGTCCTCGCCCTTCGACGACACGGGCACGATGTGTTCTTCGCCGTGGGCCTTCTTCAGAATCGCGAGTGACTTGGCCAGTGCGTTCCCTGAAAGACGATCGGCTTTCGTGGCTACTACCAGATGCGGTCTTCCGATCTGCCGCAAGAACGTGAGTAGTTGCGTGTCCGACTCCTGCGGCGGAATGTTTGAATCAACAAGGCAGATACAAAGGGCGAGTTCTTCGCGGTCCGTCAAGTAAGGCTCGATGAACTTGGGCCACTCCGCCGAGATGGATTTAGAGATTTTGGCGTACCCGTAGCCGGGAAGATCTGCGAACACCAGGGTGGGCGCAAATTTGTGCTTCGCCGCAGTGCCCTCGTGCAAGGCGAAAAAGTTGATGGCTCGCGTGCGGCCGGGGGTGGACGACACCTTCGCCTCCTGCGAGCCGAGCAGCTTGTTGATGAGGGAAGACTTGCCAACGTTGGAGCGCCCCAGAAACGCCACCTCCGGCGCACCGCCCGTGCGTTTAGCCGATGGGAAATGCTCGGCGCTCATGGCCGAAAGCAGAAATTCGGTGTGGAACGGCATGAACTCAGCTTAGCGGACCCTGCTTCCCCGTGGGATCACGCGGGCACCTGCAGCGTAGGTGCGAAGCGGCATGACGCAATAGGTGTAGGGGCAATCTGTGCCGCTTTGAGTATGATCAGCACGTTTGGACTTACGCAGTTTCTTCGCTATAGCGACGAAAGGAGAACCAGCTTGGGCAGCATGCCCGGAAAGGCGTTCCAGCGACCCTCCTGGCTGTGCTGGGCGCTCTTGCTCTGCTGCGTTTGGCTGCGGCCTGCTGCGGGCCAGAGCACAAAGCCGCCGCTTCGTTCAGCCTCCGCCGTTGCCTACGACCTTGCCGGGAATCTTTTTATCGCCGATGCGAGCGCTCATCAGGTACTGGAGGCCACACTCGGCGGCACGTTGGTTGTTGTGGCCGGCTCGGGGGTACAGGGCTTCGCAGGGG
>CAXUIF010000188.1:0-6179 GCA_964250995.1 uncultured Acidobacteriaceae bacterium | reverse complement strand
GCCGGATCCTCCACATTCGCCGACACCAGCGACCGATCTATTTGACGATTTAACCCCGTTAGCACCTTGCCCGGCCCCAGCTCTAGGAAGTGGGTGACTCCGCAGTGCCGCAGGTGCTCGATACACTCCACCCAACGTACCGTGCCGGTGACCTGCCGGATCAGCGTGTCACGGGCATCTGGCCCTCGCTTCACCGCCCGTGCATCCACGTTGCAGACCACCTCAAACTCCGGATCCTCAAATGCCACGCTTTCCAGCGCGTTGGCCAGCTTTTCCTGTGCAGGCTGCATGAGCGAGCAGTGGAACGGGGCACTGACCGGCAGCATCACCGTCCGTTTCGCGCCCGCTTCCTTGCACAGAGCCGCGGCCCGCTCTACCGCGGCTCTTTCCCCGGAAATCACAATCTGCTCCGGTGAGTTGATGTTCGCTGGCGCAACTACCGCCGAAACGCGCGATGCGGCTTCCGCCAGCGTGCTTGCAGGGTTCGCTGGATCGCTGAGCGCCTCGCGCGCGGCCGCGGTCTGTTCGGCGGGATCACCGGGATCCTCCGGCGGCGGGGGCGTCAGCTCATCCGACACCTGCGCACAGAGGTCGTTCACCGTGTCGTACTCCAGCCCCAGAATCGCTGCCATCGCACCCTCGCCTTCGGGTACGGCGCTCTGCATAAACTGCCCCCGCGCCCGCACGGTGCGGACCGCGTCTGCGAAGCCAAAGGTCCCCGCAGCCACATGCGCGGCGTACTCGCCAAGGGAGTGCCCGGCGGCAAAGCAGGGCTTCAATCCACGTGCGGCTAACTCCGGTTGCAGCGCTCGCCAAACAGCGACCGATGCCGTCAGGATCGCCGGTTGCGTGTTTTCTGTCTGTCGCAGTGCCTCTTCCGTCCCCTCGAAGATCAGCGCCGACAAACGGAACCCAAGAGCCTCGTCGGCCTCCTCGAATACCGCTCTGGCGGCCGGCACGGTGTCGAAAAAGCTGCGCCCCATACCGACAAACTGCGACCCCTGCCCGGGGAACAAGAGCGCTATCTGCGGAACCTTTGCGGGCGAACCATCAGCGTCGGCGGGAGTGGTGGGGTGGGCGCGAGCGATCTCGTCATTCATCGCTTTACTCAGATGCGGAAGACGGAAAAACAGGGAAGCACCAAGAGTCAGGGGGGCGACGTTGCGCGCTTTAGGCGACCGCTAACCCTCCACGCCGTTCTGGCTTACTCGCTTACTCGCTTACTCGACAGACGCGCTCGTAAACGTGTTTTCCGCTTTGGCCGAGGTGAAACGGTAGAGTGCAAACTGGCGACTGCTGCCGCTCCGCAGCTCAAACAGCAGACTGGCCCTGTGCGAGGCGTCCGGATCGACCGCGTCCACCAGGTGCAACCGTGGGCTGCGCTCCAGGTGCAGGCTGTCCGTCACCGCCCCCAGCGCCACCTGCAGTTCGCCCGAGGGCAGGCGCTGCGCCACCAGCGTCACAAACGCCGTCGGGTGCGTCGCTGCCGGGGGCAGGTCCTTTGCCTGCATGGCCGCGGCGGGCACGCTGGCGGTGTAAACAAAGGTGGGCAGCCCCCCATAGCTCAGGGTGAACCCGGCGATCTCCTGGCTTTGCAGGGTCAGTGGGGCCGCCGCTGCTGGTCTGGACCGGGCTGGGCCAGCGGCATGCTGGGGTGGTTTCGGCCGGTCTGGCATGGGCGCTTGCCGCTCGCTGCCGTACTCACGCGGCTTGCCGCGCTGCAGCTTAGGCGCCGCGCCGGCGCCGTTCTCTGTGTTGGCTGCCACGCCCTCGGTGCTTTCCGAAGGCTTCCCTGCAGAGATCTGTGCGGTTGAGGGCACGAGGCGGTTCTCCGCCAGATAGGCCGCTACGCGGGGTTTCGCCAAGGCCGCCAGTGCCGCCAGCGTGGCAGCGCGCTCGGCCGGGTCCTCCCACGGCCGCGCAAACGGGTGCGGGTCCCGCACCACGGGATCCGATACAGCCACTGCCTGGTGCAGGTCGGCCGGCATGCCCGTCAGCTCTTTGGTCACCTCTGCTGCTGCGCTCCCATGGCTCAACGTAGGCCGGTCCGGGTCGTCCCCAGGAGCCGGTCCGACCGCCCTGACGCTTGCTGTGGCTTTCTTGCCTCCATCAACCGCCCTCTGCCGTGCTGCGTCCTGCGATGGGTCGCGCCTGGCCAGCGTCGGGCGGTCGGTATCGTCCGTGCTGTCCTTTCCGGAGCTCTTGCCCGACGAGTGATCCGAGTGATCCGAGTGATCCGCGCCAGTTCCGCTACTCTCCTGACCCGCGTTGGTGCTGCCGGAACTGCCGTCTGCAGCGGGCGTGCGCCGCGTCATCTGCGGCCGTTCGTCCGACGGACTCGCCGGGGGCACAGGACTGGTTCCGGTGTGCGGTTTGCTTGGATCCGGCGTAGCCTGGATCACCCCGAGGTGCGCCGACCGGTGCAGTGCGGGACCGGCTTTCGGCGTCGGGGCCGTGGTGAACTTCCCGAAGCCATACCAAACACCCGCCGGATTGTTGTCGGCCAGCGCGTTGCCACTCACCACACGCTCGGCCTGTTCCAAATCCAGCACGCCTTCCGGCTCGCCCGAGCGTTCTACGGTGTACAGATCGCCGCTCTGCAACGCAAACGGAACGGGGCGCGCAAGGTATAACCCGGCATCTTCAAAGCGTCCATCGATGAACAACGACACCGGCACAAAGCGCGCTGCGGTTGGTTTGCTGAGGTCCCCGGTCCACTCATACACACCGACAGCGCGGGTGACGTGCTCGGGCGCGTCGACATGATGAATCTGCGCGCCCCCCTTTGCTGTTCCGGCGCACAGCGCGAGAGCAGCGAGAAGAGAGGGACGGGGGAGCGCAGACATCGTGTGGTTTAGACGCGAGCCCGGCCCCTCGCGTTTCGAGCCGCAAATTTTGCGCTAAAGGAAAGCCCCACTTTGGACGATATAGTGTGAAGGGAGTTCTACCCACAGTGCCGGGGCCCCGGAGGAAGATGCATGGCGTCACCCGAACTGATTGGAGCCACCTTCCCCGCCGAGACTCAACGAAAGAACTCACCCCCAGTGCTCCGGCCGGGCGTGCCGCTGTGCGTCGATCTGGACGGAACCCTGGTGAAGTCCGACACGCTCGTCGACGCGGTGCTCGCGCTTGCCCGTCAGCACCCCACCTGCCTGCTCAAGATTCCAGGCTGGATCGGCGAAGGCAAGGCCGCTTTCAAACGCCACGTCACCTCTGCGGTGGCGCTGGATATCGAGCACCTTCCCTATAACCAGCCCCTGTTGGAGTGGCTCCGCGCCGAGCACAGGGAGGGGCGCGCCATCTATCTGGCCACCGCCGCTGACCGCGGTCTGGCCGACCGCGTTGCTGACTTTCTCGGCCTCTTTACCGGAGTCCTCGCCTCCGACGGCACTACCAACCTCGCCGGCAACAACAAGCTGGCTGCCTTCCGCGCCCACTTCGGCGACAGCTTCTGCTACATCGGCAACGCCAAGCCCGACCTCGATGTGCTCTCCGCCTGTGAGGCCCCGATGGTCGCGAATCCGGATCGCGCGCTCACCGGCGGTCTCAGCCGCGCAGGTATCACCACCGCCCGTACCTTCAACGACCGCACCCCCGCCGTGAAAAGCTGGCTCCGGGCCATCCGGCTTCACCAATGGGCCAAAAACACGCTCATCTTCGTTCCCGTACTGTTGGCCCACGCCTGGAGCACCGCCACCCTCCTCGCCGCGGTGGTGGCGTTCATCAGCTTCGGTCTTTGCGCCTCGGCTACCTACATCATCAACGACCTTCTAGACATCGAGGCCGACCGGCGCCATCCCCGCAAGCGCCGCCGCCCGTTTGCCGCCGGCGACCTTTCCGCCTTTGCCGGCGTTGCCGCGGTCGGCGCGATGCTCACTGCTTCCGTTGTGCTGGCCATCGCGCTGCGCAACATCGTCGCGGCGGTGCCCGGCGAGTATCTGCCCGGCGGCTCCTTCCGCTTCCTTGAGTGGCTCGCCCTATATACCGCCACCACTCTCACCTACTCCTTCTATCTCAAGCGCAAACTGCTGCTCGATGTTTTCGTTCTTTCCGGCCTGTACACCGTGCGCATCCTTGCGGGCAGCGCAGCGACGGGTGTCCCCATGTCGCCCTGGCTCGCCGGTTTCAGTGTGTTCTTCTTTCTCTCCCTGGCGTTCGTCAAGCGCTTCAGCGAGCTCGAAGGCCTGCGCGAGAGCGGGAGGTCCGTCTCGAACGGTCGGGGCTACTTCGTCTCGGACATCGAACAACTGCGCTCCCTCGGCACCGGCGCCGCCTACGCTTCGGTCGTGGTCATGACGCTCTACATCAGCAACCCCGAGACCACGCTGCTGTACAACCACACCGCCCGCCTCTGGCTGGTGGTCCCCGTGCTCCTGCTCTGGCTGAGCCAGGTCTGGATGCTCGCCAGCCGCGGCCAGATGCACGATGACCCCGTCGTCTGGGCCTGCACCGATAAGCGCAGCCTGCTGCTCGGTCTGTTGATGGCTGTCGTCATCTGGTGGGCGTTGTAACTGGTAACGAAAGTTACACTTACCAAAGTTACCGTGTTTTGCCTTGACAAAAAAGTGTATTGTCGAATTATGGCTTTTTCAGCCGCAGCCGTAGCAAACCGATTTCTGCGTCTTGCCTGGCAAGACGACAAAGAGATCACACCTCTCAAAATGCAGAAGCTGGTGTACTTCGCTCACGGCTGGCACCTGGCGCTGTTTGAACGGCCACTGCTTGCGGAGACCGTGCAAGCCTGGCAGTTCGGTCCCGTCATTGGCAGCTTGTATCGCATCTTTCGCCACTTTGGAGCCAAGCCGATTCGCAGTCTTGCGAGTGTGGTTACCCAATATGGACTTCTGCCTGCGGAACTGGATCGCGAAGCCTCGTCAGAGGAAGAGATTCAACGGGCAGAGGCGGTCATCGACCGCGTGTGGGAGCAATATGGCAAGTTCAGTGCCTCCCGCCTCACAACGCTGACGCACAGCCCAGACTCCCCGTGGAGCCGTGTGCCTTCCAAAAAGGATCCGGAGCGCCCCATCCCGGACGACCTGATCGCCGCATACTTCAAGGCACAGGCGGCTGAAGAAGCTGCTGCGTGAGGGAAGAGCCTCAAGCCGATATCAAACGCGCGGTCACCGCGATCAAAACACCCAAAAAGCTGACTTTGGCCCCGGAAGGGAGGCAGCTTTCGCGCCACGAGCGCGCCTTTTATTCGGCGCAAACCGAAGGCATGCGGCAGGACATCCGGGAACGCAAAAAGTATGCCTCGCGCATCTTTTTGCTGTGCGGCATCTGGATCGCGGCGGTCTTTCTGTTGCTTCTCGCGCAAGGTCTCGCGCACTGGACGCACTTCGATCTGCCGCAACCCGTACTTCTGGCCGCCATCGGCAGTACCACGGCCAATATCATCGCGGTGTTTGTCATTGTGGCGCGGTATCTATTTCCGGGCAAGGACAGCTAGCCGGCCGGGCGGGCTAAAATTAGCTCATCCCTTCTCCGACTCAGCCTGGTCGCATGAGCGGCCGTGAGCGTAGTTTCCCAAGGTTTCGCGTTGACCATCCCGCAACTCACCGACTTTTCCGAGCCCTCTCTCGATCAAGCCTTTGCCGCTGTGCTCGGGGAAGCCCGCGCCGCGGCCACCCCGCCCTTCGACCCGGAGGCCTTTCGGCTCGATTGGCTCGGCCGCAAGCAGGGCCGCCTCAAAGCCATCTCCGACGCCTGGCTCAAAGCCGCGCCCTCTGAGGCCAAGCGCGCCATAGGACAGCGCTTCAACGCGCTCAAAGAGCAGCTTGAGGCCATTCTCATCGACGCCGCCCACGCGCCTGCACCCCGGGCCGCCCAGACAGGCCCACCGCTCGACCTTACCCTGCCTGGCACCGCCCATCGCCCCGGCGCCGAGCATCCCTTGATCAAAACCATGGCCGAGATCGTTGCCGTCTTCGAGCGCCTCGGCTATTCCGTCGCTCTCGGCCCTGAGGTCGAAACGGATTTTTACAACTTCGAGTCCCTGAACTTCCCCCCCAACCACCCCGCGCGCGATACCCAGGACACCCTCGTGGTCGCCGACCAGGCCAGCAAGCCCCTTCGCGAGCGTTTGCTGATGCGCACCCATACCTCACCTGTCCAGATCCGCTCCATGCTCGCCCAGGACCCGCCCCTGCGCGCCGTTATTCCGGGAAAGGTTCACCGCA
>CAXUIF010000187.1:0-6185 GCA_964250995.1 uncultured Acidobacteriaceae bacterium | reverse complement strand
CGAGATGGGTAAAGGCGCTCAGCGGCACCGGGTTGGAGGCGGTACCGGTGGGGCTTCCGGCGCTGGAACCCGCGCCGGTGGTTCCGCCAGCGGGAGCGGCCGCCCCGCCCGGGGTGGAAGTACTTGCCGAGCGCGTGGTGCCGGAGGCGGAGGTGTTGGCGCTGGAGCCGATGCCGAGCGTGGAGGCTCCGGTAAGGTTGGGGCGACTGCCGAGGGTGTTCCCCGCGCCGAGGGCGGAGCTGCCTACACTGGTGCCCGTACCGTTGCTGGCGCTCAGATTGCCGGAGCTGAGGGCGGAGCTGGTGGCGGCGTTGCCGTTGATGCCGGCCGTTGGCGAGGCGGACAGCAGCGCGTTGCCGGGCTGCGGGGCGTTGCCGGCGCCGGGACCGGAGGAGGAGCCGGCGGTGTTGGAGCCGCCGCCGGCAGCCGGAGCGCCACCCGTCGTGGACTGGACGTAGATGTCGTTCAGGCTGTTGGGGTGCTGTTGGAAGCTGGGCAAGGTTTCCAGGATGACGTGGTACTGGTTCACCTGGGTGTACATCGTGTTGACCTGGCGCTGGCCGAAGGCGTCGTAGAGGGTGTTGTCGATGGTGGCGGGCGTGACCCCGAAGCGCGAGGCGGTGGGACGGTCGATCACCAGCCGTTCGGCCAGCCCACCAAGCGATTGATCGGTGACCACGTCGGTGAGCTCCGGCAGTTGCTGCAAGCGGCCCACGAAGTTGTGCACGACTAGGTTGAGCTCGGTCTGGTTGGGGTCTTCAATGGTGTACTGGTATTGCGTGCGGCTGACGCGGTCGTCGACGGTGAGGTCCTGGACCGGTTGCATGTAGAGCTTGATGCCGGCGACCCTGGCGAGCTCGGGCTGCAGGCGATCGATCACCTGCGTGGCGGTGAGCTTGTTGCGCGCGTCCACGGGCTTCAGGTCGATCTGGATGCGGCCACTGTTCAGCGTCGTGTTGGTGCCGTCCGGGCCGATGAAAGAAGACAGGTTATCGACCGCCGGATCAGCCAGGATCACCTTTGCGAGCGCCTGCTGACGCTCGGCCATGGTGGTGAAGGAGGTGTCGGCCGAGGCCTGGGTGATGCCCTGGATGATGCCGGTGTCCTGGGTCGGGAAGAAGCCCTTGGGGATGGTGACATACAGGTAGCCGGTGAGGAGGACGGTGAGAACAGCGACCAGGAGCGTGAGGGTCTGGTAGCGAAGGACGAAGCGCAGCGTGCGGCCGTAGAAGGCGATGATGCGCTCGAAGAGGCGCTCGGAGACGTTATAGAAGCGGCTCTGATCTTGCGGCGCCGTGTACCGAAGCAGCCGCGCAGACATCATCGGGGTAAGCGTCAGGGATACAAACGCCGAGATGATGATTGTGACGGCAAGGGTGACCGCGAACTGTCGGAAGAGCCGGCCGGCGACATCGCCCATGAACAGCAGCGGGATGAGCACGGCGATGAGCGACACCGTGAGCGAGATGATGGTGAAGCCGATCTGTTCGGCGCCGATCAGCGCGGCTTCCATGGGAGGGTAGCCCTCCTCGATGTAGCGCGAGATGTTTTCAATCATCACGATGGCGTCGTCGACGACGAAGCCGGTGGAGATGGTGAGCGCCATCATGGTGAGGTTATTCAGGCTGAAGCCGGCGAGATACATCACGGCGAGCGTGCCGATCAGGGACAAGGGCACGGCAACCGAGGGGATGATGGTGGCCGAGATGCTGCGCAGAAACAGGAAGATCACCAGCACAACGAGGCCGATGGCGAGGACGAGCTCAAACTCGACGTCGGCGACGGAGGCGCGGATGGCGGTGGTGCGGTCGTTGACGATGCGCTGGTGGACTGAGGCGGGCAGGCCCCCGGTGAGCTGCGGCAGGAGCTTGATGATGTTGTTGACGACCTGGATGGTGTTGGCGCCGGGTTGGCGCTGGATGTTCAGGATGATGGAAGGCGTGGCGTTTACCCAGGCGGCCAGGTTGGTGTTTTCTACCCCGTCGACGACCTTGGCAACGTCGGTCAGCATGACGGGCGCACCGTTGCGGTAGGCCACGACGACGTTCTTGTAGTCGCCCGAGGAAAGCAACTGGTCGTTGGCGTTGATGGTGTAGTCCTGCGAGGCCCCATCGAAGTTGCCCTTGGCGGAGTTCAGGCTGTTGCCGGTGATGGAGCTGCGCAGGTCTTCGAGGTTGATGCCGTACGAGGCAAGCGTGGTGGGGTTGGCCTGAATGCGCACCGCGGGCTTCTGACCGCCGGAGATGGAGACAAGGCCGACCCCGGCGATCTGCGAGATCTTGGGGGCGAGGCGGGTGTCGGCGAGGTCTTCTACCTGCGAGAGCGCGGTGACGTTGGAGGTCAGGGCGAGGGTGAGAACGGGCGCGTCCGCGGGGTTGGACTTCGAATAGACTGGCGGCACAGGCAGGTTGGCCGGAAGATAGCTCTGCGCCGCGTTGATGGCGGCCTGCACCTCCTGCTCGGCGATGTCGATATTGAGGCTGAGCTGGAACTGCATGACGATGACCGAAACTCCACCGGCAGAGGTGGAGGTCATCTGGCTTAAGCCGGCGACCTGGCCGAACTGGCGCTCCAGCGGCGCGGTAACGCCGGAGGCGACGACCTCGGGGCTGGCGCCGGGGTAGAACGTGAGCACCTGAATGGTGGGGTAGTCGACCTCCGGCAGGGCGGAGACGGGCAGCTGAAAGAACGCGACGGCGCCCGCGAGAAAGATCGCCACCATCAGGAGGGCGGTGGCGACGGGCCGAAGGATGAAGGGGCGCGAGGGGCTCATGGCGCCGTGTGGCCTCCGCCCGCGGGGGTGTCGCTGCGGCCCTGGCCAGGACGGCCCGGGCTTTGGCCGCGCACCATGACGTGCGCGCCGGGCTCCAGGCGGTCGAAGCCGCTGGTCGCAAGGGTGGCGTTGGCCGGGACGCCGGAGACGGCGCTTTCGTGCTCGTTGCTGGCCAGGATGGAGACCGGCTGCACGGCAACGGTGTTGTTGGGGGCAACGGTGTAGACAAAGGCGGCGGTTCCGTTGTGCTGTACTGCGGCGGCTGGAACCAGCACGACCTTTTCCAGCGTTTTGACCAGCAGGCGGGCGTTCACGAACTGGTTCGGAAACAGGATCATGCCCTTGTTTTCGTAGCTGGCGCGGAACTTCAGGGTGCCGGTGGCGGTGTCGATGATGTTGTCCAGCGAGGTGAGCTTGCCGGTTTCGATCTTTCGGTCGTTGCTGCGATCGTAGGCGTCGACGGGGAGAAAGCGCTGCTTGTGGAGCTGGTCTTGAATTTGCGGCAGAGCATCTTCCGACACATTGAAGACGACGGTAATGGGCTGCAGCTGCGTGATGACCGCCAGCGTGGAGCCCGAGCCGGAGAACACGGTATTGCCGGGGTCGACGAGCCGCAGGCCCACCCGCCCGGCGATGGGCGAAACGATGTGGCAATAGGCGAGTTGGACGTTGTCGTAGTCGACGGTGCCCTGATCGGCCTGCACGGTGCCTTTGTCCTGCTCGACGATCTGTTGCTGGTCATCGAGCTGCTGCTTGGCGATGGCATTGCGGGCGTAGGCGGCCTGGTAGCGGGCAAGGTCGATCTGCGCCTGCGCGAGCACGCCCTGGTCGCGCTTCAACGTGCCCTGGGCCTGGGCCAGTGTGGCCTGGTAGGGGCGCGGATCGATCTCCAGCAGAGCCTGGCCCTTGCGGACCAGCTGCCCTTCCTTGTAGTAGACCGACAGGACGCGGCCCGTCACCTGCGGGTAGATCGTCACGGTATACACCGGGGTGACGGTGCCCAGGGCGTCGTCATAGATGGGGATGCTGCCGGTGTGGGACTGGCCCACGGTGATCGCCGCCGGCCCTTGCTGGCCGCGGCCGCCGCCACCCGGCGCCCCACTCTTCCCTTGCGCGCTGCCACTGCCACCAGCTTTGGTGTTGTCCGAAGTCGCCGTACCGCGCCGGATCAGGTAGACGGTGAGACCCACCAACAGGAGAGCCAGCAGCCAGTACCATTTGTTACGCCGCTGCTCCCGCTGGGCATTGCGATCCACGCGGTGGTGGACCGGATCGTAGTGCGCGGGATCGATCGAGTTCTTGGCTTCAAACTCGGCACCGAGGTCACCGCCGTAGGAAGGTGAGTTGCTTGCCGCAAAGGACTCGCCTAGCTCGCGAGAGGAAGCTGGGGCGGCCCCTCGTTTTTCGTCAATCATTTCCTGCCCTTGTTGAACAGACCGCGCCCTGCAAGCGGACGCTCGTTACGCATAGCGGATGGAAGGCCAACACACAACAGACGATGCCGCCCGGGAAAAAGTTTGGGGCGCAACCACGGATTCGGTTCGAGCTAGGGCAGACCTGAGGGGAACTGCCGCCGTGGAACGCGCGTGCCAAAGAGAGGGACCACTGTCCACTGTACCGCAGAGATCCCTCAACGCGCGTAAGCGCGCAGCCGACCCTTCCGTACAAAGGTGGGCCTGCGCGAGGGGGGGCACGGGTTGCGTGCGGAGGTTCGACCCTGGAAGCAAACCGCTGAAAGGTCTCTCACTGCATCCAGGCAGAGGCTCCCGTCAGAGATCTGCCATGACCGGCCCTCAGCGCCGGTAGATGGGAAGGTTCCCGGGGAGGAGGGCCTGGAGCTTGTAGACCTGCGTGGTCGCACAGATGTACAGCGTGCGACCGTCCGGGCCGCCCCAGGCGAGGTTGGCGGCCACCTCGGGCAGCTTGATTTGCCCAAGGACCTTGCCGTCCGGGGTGACGATGCGAATGCCGCCGGGTCCCGTGGTCCAAACGTTGCCTTCCCCATCGACCTTCAAGCCATCCGGCACGCCTGGGCCTTCCTGGCCCGTGAAGGTGATCAGGTCGTGCGCGGCGCCCACGCTGCCATCGGGATGGAGCGGGTAGGCGATCACGCGTTGGCTCGGGCCGGTGTTGTTGACGTAGAGCGTCGTGTTCGCCGGCGAAAGGGCGATGCCGTTGGGCGTGGGCAGGTCGGTGATCACCGGCGTGGGCTGGCCGTCTTTGACGTGGAAGACTGCCTGATAGGGAAGCTGCTTGGCGGGGTCCTTGTCACGCCGCGCGAGGCCATAGTTTGGGTCGGTGAAATAGAAAGAGCCGTCCGGGGCAAAGACCAGATCGTTGGGACTGTTGAGATGGTGTCCGTTGTAGTTGTCGAAGTACGGCGTCTGGCGAACGGGCGCATCCGGGTTTGCGGGGTCCTCGGTGAGGTGGACGACCTGGCGGGCGTACTGCTGCATGGCAACAACGCCCCCGTCAGGCGCGGTGGCCATGGCGTTCGGGCCGGTGGTCGCGCCGTACGGAGAGCCGGTCGGGGTGCCCGGCGGCAACGCATACGGCCCGTGCTGGTAGTCGACGAGCGTTGTGACTTCGCCCTCCGCGGTAACCGTGTGAACCCTGTCCGCCTCTTCGTCGACGAACCACAGACGATCCCCGCGCCACATGGGCCCTTCGGTGAACGTGAAGCCCGAGGCGAGGAGTTCGGGGACGGTGCCAGGCGCGATGAGCCGGTCGAGGGCTGGATCCAATCGGACGATGGAGGGTGGGGTGTTGTCTGGCATGGGTTGGGGCACTCCCGGGTGGACAGATGGAGATTGCAAAAAGACAAGGAGGAGGGCGCAGAGGCGACGACCTCCACGGGGACAGAGGAGTGTGATGCGGGCGGGAGTTGCATGCGCCTCGGCAACGGCCTCGGCAGCGGGGGCGAACGGTCCATGCAAACGGCGCAAGAGACGCTAAGCTACGCCAAGGGACTCCAAGTTGTGCCAAGGTACGCTACGTTCCCATCACAGGCCTGGAGCGAACGCGCCGAACGGTGAGGTGCTGGTATGCTCCCCTCAGCATGGCGGCTGAGACGGTGGCGACGCTGGACAAACAGAAGCCTGGGGTGGCGCGCGGCGCGACGGTGGCGCTGGTGCTGCTCACGGCGATGAACGTGGTCAACTACCTGGACCGGTATATCCTGCCCAGCGTGCAGGAGCAGATCAAAGGCGAGTTCCACATCTCCGACAACCAGATCGGCACGCTGACGTTCTGGTTCATGATCGCGTACATGGCCGCGTCCCCCATCACGGGCTGGCTGGGAGACCGGTTTCCGCGCAAGCCGATGATCGTGGTGGCGGGGCTGGCGATTGCGGCCGTGCATTTCTTTTCGGCCCGCGGGCATGCCTATGACTCGCTGGACGGCCGGCCTGCC
>CAXUIF010000186.1:0-6372 GCA_964250995.1 uncultured Acidobacteriaceae bacterium | reverse complement strand
GGCGGGGCTTGAGCTCTGGTACCAGCCATGGTGCGAGACGATGTACACATCCACCCGCCCGAGGAGGTTGTCCGGGCACATCAGTTGCCGCTCCTTGTCCCAGGTGAGGTCGCCCAGGTCCAGCAGCTTGAGGCGTCCAAAGGTCAACTCGACGCCCAAGGAGCGCGCGTTTTCAGTCTGATCCGCAGGCCGCACCTCCGACCGCGCGCAGGCCGGATTGACCTTTCCCGCTCCCTCGCCGGCGCTTTCGAGCGGCTTAGAGAGGACTTGTCCGTCGGCACTGAGCACGCGGAGGGAGAGCTGGCCAAGGGCGAGCTTCTGGCCGGGATGCGCGACGAGGTGCTTGGCTCCACTCGAGGCGAGCACCCGTAGGTACTCCGCGTAGCCATGCTCCGTCACGCCATGGTCCAGCTCGCGATTGGGTCCGTGGTCGATGAAGGTGCCGACCGGCAAGCGCGCGACCAACTGCGGCACACCCCCGACGTGGTCGTCATGGTAGTGCGTCAACAGGACATCATCCAGCCGGTCGATGCCTGCGAGCCGGGCTGCAGCGGCGATGCGCGTGGCGTCTCGTCCGTTGTTGCCGGGCCAGCCTGTGTCGATCAGAAGCGAGTGGCCGTCCGGCGTGACGAACAACGTGGCCTGACCACCTTCTACGTCTACGAAATACGCCCGCAGGCGGCCTTCGGTCGCAGGCGCGCCGCTCTGTCCGTTGCCCGGCCTCTCCGAGAGGAGCATGGCCGCGGCCAAGAACGTGACGAGCCACCAAGGTCTGTTCCGCGCGACTTGCTTCATCGTTCCTCCAGCCGGGTTCCGACGCCCTTTGCATCCTAACGCCGGCAACGAGGGCGCGGGAAGTCGCGGCGGCCACGGAGCTATCGGGTCCATCGGGTATTGCTGGAATGTGAAGGGTAAATCCGCGCGTTCGCAGGTCGAAGAGGGAAGCAACGCAAGCTGAACTGGTGAGCGGGCTGGGGCTCGAACCCAGGACCAACGCCTTAAAAGGGCGATGCTCTACCAACTGAGCTACCCGCTCGCACCTTGCCTAAGGTAGCACAGGCCCCGGTTGTTCGCGAGCCGCGCGCGAGCTCTGCCGAGCGGGTGTTTCAGGCACATTCAGTGGGTAAAGCGAAGTGGCATCCGCTTTACTCTGCTCACAATTCCGGGCCGCAGCCGTGGTGAAGTCGTAAGATAGATATGCGCTGTCCGGCTGTTCCAGTAGAGTCACAGGGATACCGCAGGCGAGGATGTCTCGTCTGCCCGAGTGAGATTCACACTGAGAAGCTCTGCCCAAACCAACGTTGCGCGCGCAAGGGAAGCGCCGGACCTTCGATCTGAGCTCCGCTTCACCATGGCTCTGGGCGGTCCCCTGGCACTCGGTGAGTTGGGGTGGATGTCGACGTACATCGTCGATGCCCTGATGGTCGGGCGCCTCCACGATTCAGCCATGCCGATTGCGGCGTCGTCGCTGGGCAACAGCATCTTCTACGCCATCGTGTTTTGCGCGATCTACCTGATGAATGGGCTGGAAACGCTGATCGCTCAGGCATTTGGCCGCGGGGAAGAGCAGGAGTGCGTGTTTCTCCTGGTGCAGTCGTTCTGGTTCGTAATCGTTGGGACGCCGTTGGTCATGGCGGCCACGCTGGGTGTGCTGCATCTGCTGCCGCATCTGGGAACGCCGCCGGAACTGGCCGCCGAGACAGGGCGCTATGTGCACGCGTTGGTGTGGTCCACCGCGCCGCTGATGGCGTACATGGCGCTGCGGCGGTTCTTGCAGTCGATCAACCGCGTGGCGCTGATCTCGGTATCGCTGGTCACGGCGTCGGTGGTGAACTTTATCTTCGACTGGGCGTTCCTGTTCGGCCATCTGGGCGCTCCGGCCATGGGCATCGCCGGATCGGGGTGGTCCACCTGTGTGGTGCGGGTTTACATGCTGCTGCTGCTGACGGTGGGTACGGTGGTGGCGTTTCGGCGGCACGGCTACAAGGTGCGGCGGGAGATGCTGCCGCCCAACGGACCGCGACTGAAAGCATTGCTCAAGATCGGTTGGCCGAGCGGCCTGGAGAACCTCGAAGAGCTGGGCGTTGCGACCTATATGTCCATCCTGTGTGCGCGGCTCGGGGCAACGCTGCTTGCGGCGCATCAGGTGGTGCTGGATCTGAATGCGTTTGTGTACCAGGTACCCGCCGGCCTGAGCTACGCAACGATCGTGCGCGTGGGGCAGAGCGCGGGACGCAACAGCCTGACGCAGGTGCGCCGCGCCGCGAACGCCAGCCTTTGGCTGGGACTTGGCTTCATGGTGATCGCGGCCACGGTGTTTGTGGCGTTTGCCAAGTTCTGGGCGGGACTGTATACGAACACCCCGGCAGTGGTGGCGGCCGCCGCGCCCATCTTCGCGATCTGCGGTGTCACGCTCATCACGGACACCCTGTTTGTGTTGATGACGTCAGCCCTGACCGGGCTCGGCGATACACGCACGCCCATGCTGGTCAGCCTTTTGTGGTGGTGGGGCATCGGCATGCCGCTGGCCTATGTGCTGACCTTCCATTTTGGCCTGGCGCTGTGGGGTTTGTGGCTGGGACGCGGTGTGGCGTCGGTGGGTTCCGGGCTGCACATCCTGGCAGCGTGGCGGCTGCGCTTACGCAAAGAAGCGCAGGGCAGCCGACGCTTGGCGTTGCCTTCACTGAGAACGCTACCGGCAGCTGACCGCGTAGCTTAACCGAACCACAATTCTGGAGTGCATGTATGCGCAAGCTGTTGTTTTTGTTGTTTCTGTTTGGAGGCGGACTGACCGCGTCGGGTCAGTCTACGTTGGGTTCGATCAACGGCACGGTGCGCGATCCTTCCGGTGCCGCCGTGTCCAATGCGACCGTGGTGCTGCATCGGCAACAAAGCAACACCGATCGCACCGTAACCAGTGACGCCGCCGGGGACTTCACCGCGCTGAACCTCGATCCGGGCACCTACCGTCTACAAGCTACCGCACCCGGCTTCGCCCCCACTGCCGCCGACAACCTACGGCTCGATGTGCGGCAGCAACTGCGGTACGACGTGAACCTTAGCATCGAGGGCGCGACCTCCGTCACCGTGAATGCGACGGACGCCGGAACCATCGACACGGAAGACGCCTCCATCTCCTCAGCCCTGACGCCAGAGGCCGTGCTGGATCTGCCCGCCAACTACCGCGGGGCAGGATCGACGTCGCCGCTGAATGTCATTCAGGCTTTGCCCGGTGTGCAGCCGGACTCGGGCACCTATCCGCCAGCGCCGTCCACGCATCCCGTGCCGGCGGTTCGCTTCTCGATCCAGGGTGGTTTGCCATCGCAGACCGAGACGACCGTAGACGGCATCTCCGCACAGAATCAGACCAGCAACAACGTGCAAACGGATGCGTTTCCTTCGGCCGACTCGATTGCAGAGATCCGGGTGGACGGCGTGAACAACAATGCCGAGTATGGCCAGCCCGGCGAGATCACCACCATCACCAAGAGCGGCACCAATCGCGTGCACGGTGCGGCGTACGACTACATCCAGAATCAATTTCTCGATGCCACGCCCTATGGCGCTCTCAAACCGCACAAAGTGGCCAACGACTTCGGCGCGAGCCTCGGCGGCCCCGTGGTGATCCCGCACTTGTACAACGGACGCAACCGCACCTTCTTCTTCGGTGCCTATGAGGGCTTGCGCTTTCCGCAGACCACGTCCGTCCAGGCCAAGGTGCCTACGGTGCGCATGAAGCAGGGCGATATGTCGCAGGAAGTTGCGACACCGCTGACCAACCCGTTCAACGGCAGCAAGTACGCGGGCAACCAGGTGCCGATCAATGCAAGCTCGGCGGCGTTTTTGCAGTTCTATCCGGACCCGAATATTGATGCGAACCTGTCGCTGGCGGCAGCCATTGCGGACAGGGGCTACAACTACCTGAGCACGCGGCGCAACGACATCTTTTCCGACCAGTTCGACGTGCGCGTGGATCAGAACCTGGGCAGCAAGGCCACCTTCTTCGCCCGCTACACGTTTAAAAACAACGACCAGACGCAGCCTGCCGATCTCGCCCTGCCGTATACCAGCTCCTACGCGCGGTACCGCATCTTTGCGGGCAGTTTCAACTACGCGTTCACGTCGCATCTGGCCAACGAAGTTCGCTTCGGCTTCACGCTGGAACAAGACGGCACCGTCAATCCCTTTGACGGCCCGGGCTTCACGGCCAGCACCAAGCTGAACATTCCGACGCTTCCGGCGTTCTTTAACGGCACGCCGCACATCGCCTTTGCCTATAACGGCATCCTGGCGGTGGGCGGGCGACTGGACGGCGCGGAGCAGTCGCACCTGTTTCAGTATGTGGACAACGTGACGTATCAGGCGGGGGCCCACACGCTGCGCTTCGGCGCCGACGTTCGCCATCTGCTGGCGCACACGGTGGCGGGCTCGGTGACGCCTTCGATCAACTACGGCAACTACTACTTCGACCCCAACAACTCCGCGACAGGCAACGAGTGGGCGGATTTTCTGGTGGGCGTACCGTACCAGACGCAGAGCAATCACATCACGCAGGACAACAACGGCACAGCCAATGCGTTTGCGTTCTACGCGCAGGACAACTGGAAGGCGACGGCGAAGCTGAATCTTACGCTGGGCCTGCGCTACGAGTACCACCCACCGCTAGCGGCGACCAACGGTCTGGCGGGCAACTTCGATCCGTCGATCCCGCGCACGGGACGGCTAATTTACCCGGCAGGTTACGCCAACACGCTGGACATACAGGAGCTTGCCAGTGTGAATGCCTGCCCCATTGCGGGCGTGAACAATCCGTATGCCACGGGTGCCGCGGTGAATGGCGTGCCCTGCACACCGGTCGTGTCCAGCGCGGAGGCGGGCCTGCCCGCGGGTCTGCGTAGTGCGCCGACGCTGCGTTTTATGCCACGACTGGGCCTGGCCTACTTGCCGTTCGGGAACGGCCGGACCGCCATCCGCGCGGGAGCCGGGTACTACAACGTGACGACCACCGGCGCGCTGTTTTACGCCATCGCGCAGACGTTGCAGCAGAATTACCAGACGTTCACGAACAGCTTTTCGTCGACGGGACCCACCTTTGCCTTTCCAAACACCTCCGCCGCGGGGCAGTTCGCGCCCGCACTCGGCAGTGTGTACTTCTACAGCGCCATCGACACCAACTGGCACGACCCGTATTCGTTGCAGACGGACCTTTCTGTGGATCACGACTTCGGTCACAACACCTCAGGCAGGATCTCCTATATCGGCATGCATACGTGGCATCTGGTGTGGCAGCCGCAGTTCAATCAGCTGGCGCCATCGTCGACGCGCCGCTCTGCGGATGCACCGCAGACCGACTACCAGTTCCCAAACTTTTACCAGATCACGGACCGCAACACGGCTGCGCAGTCGGACTACCGGTCCTTGCAGGCCGAGTTCACGCACCGCACGGGCGGCGGCCTGACCTTTGACTCCGCCTACACCCTGGCCAAGAACCTGGCCGACAATCAGGGCAGCTATGCCAACTTCAGTTCTGCAGGTTTCGTGGACGAGCAGGGCGGCTATAGCGGCACCGACAGCACCAACCGCCATCTCGACTACGGCAATGTTTCGGGCACACGGCGGCATCGTTCGCTCACGACGCTGATCTACGAGCTACCGGTCGGGCGCGGACGCCACTTCGGTTCGGGCATGAACCGCTTCGCCGATCTGGCCGTGGGTGGATGGCAGCTCAGCAACATCGTCTTGTGGCAGAGCGGGCCGTTCTTGACGGCGTTCTTCGACCCGGGCGCGATCGATCCGTCCGGCACGGGCTCGGGCACCTTTGTGGGCGGCGCGGCACAACGTCCGGACCGCGTCGGCAACCCCAACACGAGCACGCACGATCGCAATCACTGGTTCAACAACAACGCGTTCGCCTGCCCGGGGCAGACGGGCTTCGCCTCCATCGCCACCTGCAACGTCGGCGTGGGCTCGTTGCCCATCGGACGCTACGGGACGGAAAGCGTGGGCGACCTGCATGGACCCGGAACAGTGAGTTGGTCCAGCGGCTTGAGCAAGTCGATCACGCTGGTGGAAGGCGTGCGCTTGCGGGCGGAGGGCACCTTCACCAACGTGCTGAACCACACCAACCTCGCCGATCCGCAGCTGGATCTGAGCCAGCCCAACTTCGGGCAGATCACGCAGGCACGCGGGTCGGACTTTGGCGGGAACCGGACAGGGCAGATGTCGCTGCGGCTGGAGTTCTGACCGCGCGTCCTCTCTGCTGCGTGGTTCCATGCCGCGATCCCCATGGCTTATGGTGAAGCTGTGGCGCTCGCAAGGACAGACCGGGACTGGATCGAAGCCCAGGCGCGCGCGGAGGGCTACGACGTCGTC
>CAXUIF010000185.1:0-6375 GCA_964250995.1 uncultured Acidobacteriaceae bacterium | reverse complement strand
AACAGAATATGTGTTATCGGACATAGGGGAGCTGGCTTGCTGACATCAGGCCGCTCTGGATCTCCAGAAAGGGCGCGGAATCTCTCCCCGGCGTCTCAGCTGGCGCTTCCGGTGTCGTGGATGTGGGGCCGTTTCGCCGGACGTTCACGACGAGGCCAGATCCTGCATCAAATCGGGCGGAGTATGAGCTGTTCGACGCCGTGCTTCCCCGCGGCTTTCGAAGGCCAACACTATCATGAAAGGTTTTGTGAGCTATGGCTGAAAGCAACGAGTTGGTGAAAACGGTGGTACAGGTGCTCAACGACGGCGCGCGCGGTTTCGAAGATATCGGCGAGCACCTGAAAAGCCCCGAGTTGAAGACGTTCTTTCTGCAAGAGAGCCGCACTCGTGGCGAGTATGCGCGCGAGCTGCAGTCGGCTGCCGGCCTCAACGAGGACGTGGGTGGGACGGCAGTTGGCTCAGTTCACCGCGTATGGGGCGACCTGAAGGCGAACCTGGGCGGCGGCGATCATACCCTGCTCGAGACCGCGGAACAGGGCGAGGATGCCGCCAAGAAGGCCTACAAGGAAGCGCTCGCAGACACCAATCTAAGCGGCAGCGTGCGCACCGTGCTGAGCAAGCAGCAGATGCACATCCAGGCCTCCCACGACAAGGTAAAGGCCTATCGCGACAGCCTGAAGTCGTAGTTCAGGTTTGCGAATACGGCTTCTGGGCACTTCCGAAGACCTCTGTCACTGGACACAGCTTTCGCTGTGCCGGCATGGCGGAGGTCTTCTACTTTCAGGTTCGCGGACGCAGGCCCGAGCGCGTTCGCGCATAGAGGGCATACAGGCAGCCACCTCTCAAGCTTTGGCCGTCACTTCCCGAGTTCCCCAACAAAAAACTTTGCCATCATCTCGTTCGCCTCGCGGGTTTCGGGCAGCGTTGGGTCGTTCCAGAAGGCATGTGGCAGAGCTTCAAAGACAACCAGACGCGCATCCACGCCGGCGCGCAAGAACGCTCGATGCAGCAGCGTGGTTCCACTGAGGAGCAGATCCCGCCCGCTGGTCAGGAACAGGGTCGGCGGCAGACCGTGCAGGTCGGCGAAGACGGGGGAAAGCACGGGGTCAGTCAGCTTGGTGGTCCCGGTATACTCGCCGTGGCCTTCCGCCGGTGGTCTAGGTCTGTCCAGGTGACCGGAAAGACCGTTCAGCGCGTACATCGCTTGTGAGTCGCCGTTGCGGCTGAAATCGCCCATGCCTGAGAAGATCCCGAGCGCGGCCGGTAGGGGCAGGCTCAGGCGACGGAGCTGAACGGCAACCTCCGCGGTGAGTACGGCGCCTGCGGAGGTGCCGAAGATGCCGATGTCCTGGGCCCGGTGTGTTTTCAAGAGCTCGCGGTAGACCGCGACGGCGTCATCGACGGCGGCAGGAAATTTGTGCTCGGGCGCGAGGCGGTACAGAACGGCGACCACGGGCGTCTGTGCCAGCGCGGCTACAGGAATCGACTCGGACAAGGAGCCTGAGTCCGAGTTGAAGCCGCCACCATGAAGGTTGATCAGCACACGGTGTTGGTGCGCGACGGGGATACCGGGCGGTGTGATCGTGCGCACCGGAACACCGGCAAGGGTTCCCGGTTGGACGTCGACGGGGTAGAGCGCGCGAAAGGCCTCCCCTGCCCTGTTTTGCCAGGCATCGGTGCCGGCGCGGCGCTCGGCCAGAGTTTGCGGAGCGGCTTTGTCTGACGCCGGATGAGCCAGCATGCGCTGCGCCTCCGGGCTCACCGTCGTGGGTACCGGGATGACGCGCGTCACATGTGCGGTGCCATCCGGCGCAATCACGCTGGTGTCAGTTTGTGGGCCTGTGCGGGCACCTGCCGTCTGCGCGAGGACTGGTTCAGTCACGGCGAGCAGTCCCGCGGTGAGGAGCACCGAACTGAGGAGGACCTTGCCGTTGCACTGCCGAACTGCCAAACTTGCCTCCGTGCCGAGACGCGCTGCCCAGCGAAGAAAGCGATGGTAGCACGTGGGGTCACATGGCCTCCGGGACCGTGATGCCGAGCCAACTGAGAACACGCACCAACTCGCGTCGCGCAACCGCGGCCGTAGCCAACAGCAGCGCTCGCCGGGTCGCGTCCGTCTCCTTCAGGATGTTGTGCCGATGGTAGAAGTTATTGAAGCTCTGCGCCAGCGTGAAGGCGTACCTGGACAAGAGGGCCGGCTCCGCCGCGGCAAGGCTTTGCTCCAGGACCAGGGTCAGGCGCGACGCGGTGAGCCAGAGCTCCCAGATGTCGGTGTTCTGTGCAAGAAGCGCGGCAAAGTCGGCATCGGCGACCGCGCGCAAAGCCTCGGCCTCGCTCACTCCTGCTTTGCGGAAGATATTGCCGGCACGCACGGCCGCATATTGCACATAGGGCCCGGTCTCGCCTTCGAAGCTGAGGGCATCGCGAAAGTCGAAAGCGATGACGGTATTGCGCGTGAAGCGCAGCATAAAGAAGCGCAAGGCGCCGATACCGATGGCGTTCGCGATGGTGGCACGCTCGCTTTCGGCCAGCTCCGGATGACGCTTGTCGACCTCCTCGCGGGCGGCTGCAATCATGCGGTCGATCAGGTCATCGGCTTTCACGCCAAAGCCCTTGCGACCCGAAACTTCGATGTAGGCCCGGCCCTTGTCTTCGTCGGTCAGCGTGTAGCCGAGCTCCGCGGCGCAACGCGGCGTCAGCGCCACCATGGCATAGTTCAGATGGGTGTAGTGTTCGCTTTCAGCGACGTAGCCGAGAGCTCGCAGCGCTTCCTTCACTTGGGTCTGCGGATCATCCTGCCGCGAATCGATAACGTTGTACACGGCGCTGGCATGGCCGAAGCTGGGGTGCGGATGCTCGCCGTGAACGGTGGAGATCCAGCAGGTGTGGCGCGGGTACTCGCGAAAGCGCGCATAGCCGAAGTCCAGCCCCAGCAAGCCGAACTTCCACAGGTGGTATGCAATATCTTTGCCCACATAGGTCACGGTGCCGTTGGAGCGCACGATGATTTTGGCATCCTCGTCCGCTTCGCCCTCGGCAAGCGGAGGCGCCCCGGCCCGGCGCATCACCCAGCAGCCTGCGTTTTTGCCCGCCGCTTCGTGGTACAGCACGCCCTTGTCGACCATGAGCTTGCGTGCCGCCTCCCAGAAGTGCAGCTGCAGGATCTCGCTTTCGCGCGGTAGAAAGTCGTACTCGATGCCGAGGCGCTCCATGGTTTCTAAATGGCAGCGCAGAACCGAGGTCGCGATCAGCTCGGCGATCTCTGCCTTGTCAGTGTTGCCTGCCTCGATGGCATGAAGCGTGTCCAGACGAAGGCTCTTGCGGGCGGCGGTCTGCGCAGGCTCGGCCTCGTACCACTGCGACACCTCGGCGTACAAATCCCAGCAGAGGTAATCGAGACGCTCGTTGCTTTCGAGCGTCTCGGTCAGCCACTCGCGGACGCCTTCCAGCGACATGCCCCGTAGCTCCGTGACGGCAACCACGATGTCGGCCACTTGTACGCCGGTGTTGTCGATGTAGTTCTGTACGCCGACCTCATAGCCCTGCTTCCAGCTGGCCTCTTCGCCAACGCCGGGGCGCAACATGCGCGCGAAGCTGTCGCCCAGGATGGCATTGCGCAGATGCCCTACATGCGCCGCTTTGTTGGGATTGATGCTGGTGTGCTCCACGAGCTGAAACCCCGGGCCACCTACCACGGCATGCTCGTCGGCGGCGATCCGGCGTACGGCGGCGGCACGGTCCAGCTTGACGTTCAGGTAGCCCGCGCCGGCTATCTCGACCTGCGCGACGCCGGGCAGCTCGGAGAGCGCGGCTTCCAGCTCCTGGGCGATAGCGCGCGGGGCCTTCTTGAGCGGCCGGGCCAATTGCAACGCCACAGTCAGCGCCATCTCACCGAGCTCAATTCTGGGCGGCAGCTCGACCGCGAAGGCTGGCAGCGCCAATCCGTACCGCTCCTTGACCAATGCCGCGATGCGGGTCTGCAGCTGTCCCTGCAACGTCTTGTACATACCCATCCTTTGTGCGCGAAGTGCGCGAGCCTACGGCAGTTGCGCCGGCAAGGTTTCCAACTCTTCTACCAGCGGCTTGCGACGGCCCCGCTGCAGCCGGTGCACCAGGAACCAGATTCCCCCCACGCCGGTCAATGTAATCAGCAGCCAGGCATGGATCAGAAGCCCGAAGATAGTCGCCTCGGCGTCTGTAACGCCATGGCGCAGCAGGGCGTCTTTGCACGCCCACTCAAACGGACCGATGCCGCCCGGCGAGCTTGGGATGAGAAAGGAAAGGTTGGCCTGGGAGACTGCCTGCCAAGGGCCGGCCCAGTCTGTCACCATGCCGAGGAGCCGCGCGGCCGAGACATACAGCAGGCCCTCAAAGGTCCAGGCCGCGAAGCTGACCAGCACCAAAAGCAGGGTGCCCAAGGCGCCGATCTGCCGAATGCAGTCCAGAGCTAGCACAAGCCAGTGTTCCAGCTTGCGCAGGGTGCTGTTCCCTGTTCGGGCAAAGACGCGCTGAATTACGGGCTCCAAGGTCTTCGCCCCGAACACCATAAAGAGCAGGCCGATGGTGGAGGTGGCCAGGCCGACTTCCGCCGCGGTGCGCAGATGCGGCGAGACGACCCGCCCCGTGTGCATCGTGACCACGAACAACACGGCGAGGGAGAATACATCCAGCAGCTTCTCCAGGATCACCGTGCTGAGCACGACGGACGGCGTCGCTCCAAGGTCATCCGCATAGGTGAAGATGCGCATCACATCGCCGATTCGAAAAGGGAGAATGTTGTTGGCAGCGAGCGAGGTCAACAAGACGCGCGAGCAGTCCCGCAGACGGGTGCGGTAGCTGCGCAGCATCAGCCACCAGCGGTAACAGCGCGTTCCGTACCCAAGGGCGCTGAAAAGCACCAAGCCGACCATCCACAGCGGCGCTGCCAGCCGTACGCTGCGAAAGGCCGCAAGGTGGAAGCCTCGAAACGTCCACCATAAAAAGAAGGCACTGATGACGAAGCCTGGAAGCGTCTTTAACAGCTTCAGCCGGCCTTCGCTCGCTTTCTCGGTCACAACCTCTTCCATGCGCTCGCCCGACGCCGCCGGATGCGCAAAACAGCGAAGCTGCCGCTTGGGGACGTCCTCCCATTGTAGCGTCCCTCCATGCCGAGCCGGCTTGCCCGTCCGTTCAACGGGAGGGCTCGTCGAAGCCGGTCAACAGGGGAGCCTCCGCCACGGCTCCAGTCCCTACTCCCCGATCGGTCGCAGTGGGCAGGAAGGGACGATTTCCCTGCACGGCTGCGGACGCCGTCACTGCCTCCTCCGGCGCCAGCAAAACGGATAGTTGCCCGGTTGCCGGGTGCGTACGTCCTGTGGGCGCCTCCCGCAGCTCGGCCAGCAGTACCTGCCCCGCATCCTGCGCGGGCGCGAGGGCTTTGGCCTGCCGGGAGAGCTCCAGCGCGCGCTGCTCGTGCCCACGTGCTTGTTCCAGCTCCGCGGCAGCTGTGAGCATCTCCGGGTCTGCAGGAAAGCGCTGCCGCCCCAGCCGTATCCATCCCTCGGCCGTTTTGAAATCGTGCGCCGCAATGGCCGCGCTCACGGCGGTTTCCACCTCCGGTGCTGACGCCTGCGCGAGGTTTTGCGCCTTGTAGAGCGCGACGGCCTCGCGTGCCAGGCCCACACCGGCGTAGCCGTCGGCCACGGCACTCAGCACCTGTGGGCTGCCCGCGAAGGCCTCTGCAGCCGCGTTGAGCATCACCACCGCACGGCGTTGCTCGCCCGCGGCGGCCAGGGTGCGCGCGCGGCGAACGGCCCAGCCGGTCCAGATCATCTGCACCTCGCGTCGCTGGGCGTCGCTCAGATCGTTGCGATGGCCCAGGTACAACAGTTCGCGATACAGATTCGCCTCGTCGCCGCGCTTCGCCAACAAGCCCGCGATGCGCAACAGGAGGTCCAGCGGCGGCGACAGACGCTGGGTGGCGAACACGTCCTGCGCCCGCGCAAATGCCTGCAACGCCTCCCTGGGGCGTTCCGCATTGAGAAACACACCACCTGCCGTGGCCTGCAGCGTGGCATCCCTTTCCAATACAGGGCGAACCGTTTCGGGGAGCGCTTCCAGAGCAGCGGCCGCCTCGCGGTCCCGGCCAGCCCCGTGCAACGCCAAGACGAGGCCCTTCCACGCCTCCGCCTTGCTCGGCTGCCGGGCCACGGCGTCTCGGAAGAGGTCGGCGGCGCGAACATCTTCGCCATGCAACAGCGCGGCCGCAGCCTGCTCCGTGCGCTCTGTGGCAATGGTCTCCCCGGCAGCGACGGGGGCGGTCGCCGTTGCAGACGGTGTCTTCGGCGTTGGCTGCGAGCTGGCCACAGCGGGTTTCGAGGGCGGCTGCACGGGGGC
>CAXUIF010000184.1:3033-6378 GCA_964250995.1 uncultured Acidobacteriaceae bacterium | reverse complement strand
CCGTAGGCACACGCTCCCCGCGCCTGAGCACGCCACGCCAAGCCAGGCTTAGGCGACCGCCCTCCCGATCGAGGCGAGGACCTCCGCACGCCCGCGATAGCTCCAGGCGAGGGGTGTCTGTCGCTCCTGCGGCATGTGAAGGAAACCAAGAGATGGTGGCCAGAGACGGGATCGAACCGCCGACGCCGGCCTTTTCAGGGCCGCGCTCTACCACTGAGCTATCTGGCCTTCCGGGTGAGGGAAGAGAACCCGCACACGCCTTCTGCGCGTTTGGGATGACACGTCTTGATCGCCCGCCGTGGTAAAGGAAGACGCTGCTGGCCACACCGTGCAGGGAAGCACCGGGGCCCTCCAAAACGACTGGCTCAGTATAGCAACCTCGCGCAAGGACGCAAACCATTGAAGGTGGTTCGGCTGTGCGGGACGCATAGCTCTACGCTGCACGCTCTTGCCTGACCCTTCGAGGCCCTTTGAGTGAGCGCTCTTAAACCACGCCTCGCCACAGTATCCTGCGTCTACTACCCTCAACGTCTGCCAAAGTACCCTCAACCTCTGCCCAAGGCCGCCCGATGCCGCTGCAATTCGCTACCGTTGCCCTTGCCGTTCTGCTCCAAGCCGCCAAGCCGGGGATTCCGGGGGCAAAGCCTGCGGCTCACCAGCCTGCACAGACGGCCGGCGAAGCCCGCGCGACACGCGCCTTCAACGCGGCCAAAGCGCTTGGCCCGCCCGAACTCTACGCCTTCCTCAAGCCTTTTCCCAAGGGCGGCGACCTCCATATGCACCTCTCGGGAGCGGTGTACGCGGAAACCTTCATCGCCGAAGCCGCGCAGCAGGGGCTGTGTATCGCGCCCGTAGATCCCGGCCAGCCCGCCGTCCCCGAGGGCCAGAAGGCTTTGCGCTTGGTTGCCCCGCCTCCAGGCACCTCCACGTGCCCCACCGACGAGCCGCCCGCGTCCGAAGCCCTCAAGCGCCAGCCCCTCTACGACGACCTTATCGACAGCTTCAGCATGCGCGCCTTCGTTCCTACCGAAGGCATCAGCGGCCACGACCAGTTCTTCGCTACTTTTGACCGCTTCGGCGGCCTGAAGGCGTTCACCGGCGAGTGGCTCGACGAGGTTGCGACCCGCGCCGCCGCGCAGAACGAGCAATACCTGGAGATCATGGACACGCCGACCTTCAGCCATGCGGCGACCGTCGGCTACAAGCTCGGCTGGCCCGGGGTCACGGATGCGACCTACAAGGCAGAACTCGCTTCCTTGCGCGCTCGCCTGTTCGCTGCAGGCCTTCGCGACGAAGTAGCTGTCGACCGCAAGGACTTCGCTGATGCTGAGGCAAAACGGCGGTCTATCGAGCATTGCGAGGGCGCGGGAATCCGTTCGCCCGCCTGCCAGGTCCAAACCGATTGGCTGTACCAGGTCCTCCGCGGCTTCCCACCCCAACAGGTCTTCGCCCAAGCCCTCCTCGGCTTCGAGGTCGCCCAGGCCGAACTCGATTCCCGCAACCCCCAGGGTCCGTCAGTCGTCGGCGTGAACTTTGTCATGCCCGAGGACGGCCGCCTCAGCATGCGGGACTACCACCTGCAGATGCTCATGCTCGACTACCTCCACTCCGTCTACCCCAAGGTCCGCATCTCGCTCCACGCCGGCGAGCTCGCCTTCGGCATGGTCCCGCCTGAGGGCCTCCGCTTCCACATCCGCGAGGCCATTGAGCTAGGACACGCCGAGCGCATCGGCCACGGCATGGACGTCCTGTACGAGGACAACCCGAACGCCCTGTTGCAAGAGATGGCCCAGAAACACATCATGGTCGAGGTCAACCTTACCTCCAACGACGTCATTCTCGGCCAGGCCCGCACGGATCACCCGCTCGCCGCCTACCGCGCCGCCCACGTGCCCCTGGCGCTGTCCACCGATGACGAAGGCGTCAGCCGCATCGATCTCACCCACGAATACGTCAAGGCCGCCGAACAACAAAACTTCACCTATGCCGACCTGAAACGCTCGGCCCGCACCTCGCTCGAGCACAGCTTCCTCCCCGGCCCAAGCCTCTGGTCCGGCCCTGACGACTTCACCCGCCGCAACGCCGCCTGCGCCGCCCCGGTCAGCGCGAGCTCCCGCCCTTCCGCGGGCTGCCGCGCTTTCCTCGACACCAGCCAGCGCGCCCAGTTGCAGTGGGAGCTCGAGCGCCGCCTTGCCGCCTTCGAAGCCTCTCTGCCCTAAGCAGCACTCCGTTCCTCGAAAAACTCGAAGACTCCAAAACTCCAAACTCGAGAACTCACCGCTCAACACCACCCCTGGGCAGCCTGGGCCGTGCGAGCCTTCCCAGCGTTTACACTCTCCACACCTCTACCGCAGAAGGGATCTGCCCCGGTGTTCAAGAAGGCCATCCTCGTGGTGCTGCAAGCGCTACTGTTCCTCCTCCTGTTCGGGGCAGGCACGCTGCTCCTTCCATTTTTCCCATCCCTTCCCGTGTGGCAGGTTCAAACAGGACCCGGTCATGCCTTTGTCCTCGACGGCTTAGTTCTTACCGTGCTCGTCTATGTGCTCGTTCTGGCGCTGGAAGCTGCGCGCAAACGTCTGCGCGGTCCTGGCGGCCTCACCACGCTGGCGTTTGTGCTCGCCCTTGCCCTGGGCCTTGCCATGAAGATCGGCTTCAAGAGCGTGTAGGGAAAGTCTGAGTCTTCCCACTGTTTTGTCAGGCCAAAGCTTGACCCTTACTGTACGTCGGTCGTTGCTACTCGGCTGCAGCGGCTCGGTACAGCTTGTGTCTCGTCCTGAGACGCCATCGGTCTTGCCTACCCCGGGCGTCCGCCCCATCCCACGGAAGACCTAGTGACGCCTGCCCCGTTGGCGCTCTAGTGTCCTTTTGATGTCGTTTTCCAACTACAGATCCGGTATTCGTATTGCCGGTTTGGTAAACTCCACTGCAGAAGACCCCAAGTCTCTGTGATCGACGATGTGCCTGTCCGGGCAGTCTCCCGGCCATCTGTTTGAGGAAGATCACCGCGCCGACACAGATCACCGCTCGTCGCCGCTCGAAGGAAATGTCTCGCATGGCTCTTATTCACTCTTCTGCCGCACCGGCTCCGTTTCTCGACCTGTCTGAACGCACCATCGCGTACTTCTCGATGGAGATCGCCCTGAGCAAGAGCCTCCCGACCTATTCGGGCGGCCTCGGCATGCTCGCGGGGGACACTTTGCGCTCTGCCGCCGATACCGGCGCCCCCATGGTTGCCGTATCGCTGGCCCATCGCTGCGGCTACTTCCGTCAGCACCTGGACGGCAGCGGCCAGCAAACGGAATCCGACGTTCCCTGGCTACCCGAAGCCATGCTCCCCTCGGCCGG
>CAXUIF010000184.1:0-3023 GCA_964250995.1 uncultured Acidobacteriaceae bacterium | reverse complement strand
CCCCTCACCATCTCGCTTCAGGGCCGCGGTGTCACGATCCGGGCCTGGCGCTTCGACGTCGTCGGCGTCACAGGCCACATCCTGCCCGTCTTCCTGCTCGACACCGACGTCGAAGGCAACGACCCCTGGGACCGCACCCTTACCGATCACCTGTACGGGGGCGATAACTACTACCGCCTCTGCCAGGAAGCTGTCCTCGGCCTCGGCGGCATGCACCTGCTGCACGCCCTCGGTGTCCGTCCGCAGGTCTGCCACATGAACGAAGGGCACGCCGCCCTCCTCACCATCGGCTTGTTGGAAGAACGCCTTGCCGGCATTCCGCTGCGCGATGCCACGGACGCCGACGCTGCTTTTGTCCGCGAACACTGCGTCTTCACCACCCACACCCCCGTCCCTGCCGGCCACGACCAGTTCGGCCTCGACTACACCTACCGAGTCCTCGGCCACGAGCGCGCCTCGGCCATCGATCGCTTTGGCGGCTTCCACAACGGCCTGCTCAATATGACCTATCTGGCCCTGCGCTTGAGCCGCTACGTCAACGGCGTGGCACTGCAGCACGGCAAAGTGTCGCAGGAGATGTTCCCGGAGTACAAGATCCACTCCATCACCAACGGCGTCCACGCGGCTACGTGGCTTTCGCCTGCCTTCCAACAGCTTTTTGACAAGCAGGTTCCCGCCTGGCGCCACGATAACCAGTACTTTCGCAGCGCCTATGGGATTGAGCCTGCGGTGATCGAGTCCACCCACAAGCAGGGCCAGGCACGCCTCTTCGCCACGGTGAAAGAGCGTACCGGCATCGAACTCAACCCCGATGTCCTGACGCTCGGCTTTGCCCGCCGTGTCGCCACCTACAAGCGCGCCAGCCTGCTCTTTCAGAACCCGGAGCGCCTGCACCAGATCGCCGAAAAGCTGGGCGGCCTCCAGATCCTCTATGCCGGCAAGGCCCATCCCGCCGACAACGCCGGCAAGGCGCTTATCCGCGAGGTCTTCTCTGCCGCCGGCCGCCTGAATGACTCCAAGCTCCGCATCCTTTATCTGGAAAACTACGACTGGGATCTCGGCGAACAGCTCACCGGCGGCGTCGACGTCTGGCTCAACACGCCGCTGCGCCCCTACGAGGCCTCGGGCACCAGCGGCATGAAGGCCGCCCTCAACGGCGTTCCGTCCCTCAGCGTGCTCGATGGCTGGTGGATTGAAGGCTGCGCCGAAGGCATCACCGGCTGGGCCGTCGAAGACTTCAACGACGAGGCCCGCGAGGCCGAGGCCCTCTACGGAAAGCTAGAAAACGCCGTCGGTCCACTCTTCGCCGATGGCAAGGCCTGGGCTCGCATGCGCCAGCACTGCATCGCCATGAACGGCACGTTCTTCAACACCCACCGCATGCTCGGCCAATACGTTGCCAACGCGTATTTCCCACTCGCCAGCTCCATCGCCTCCACCGACCAGGTGGTGGTCGACGAAGAGATCACCGCAGGCGTGTTGGTCTAGCCCCAAGCGCTCACGCCACGGCCGCCAAGGTCTTGTCGCGAAGAACGAGAACCGCGATAGGTCGGTCTTTGCGCCCGTGGCGAAACCGTGGCGCTCTTTGCGTGAGCGCTTTCCGCTCGCCACTCCGCTATGCTGACCGTGGAGACTCACCAGCATGCCTGCACCGCAACCCGGCGAACAAGTTCAGGACTTCACCCTCCCCGATCAGGACGGCCTTCCCGTTACGCTTTCGAACTTCCTCGGCGAACCCGTCGTCCTCTTCTTCTTTCCCAAGGCCGACACGCCCGGCTGCACCGTCGAGGCCTGCGGCTTTCGCGACCAGTTCGCCCAACTGGAGGCCGCGGGAGCCGTCGTCCTCGGCATCTCGCGCGACACCCCAAAGGCGCAAAAGAAGTTCAAAGATAAGTTCGACCTCCCCTACACGCTGCTCGCCGACCAGAACCAGGAGATCATCCAACGATTCGACCTCCTGAAGCAGAAGACCATGTACGGTAAGCCCGTCACCGGCGTCGAGCGCACCACGTTCCTCGTCGGCTCCGACGGCCGTTTGCTACACACCTTCGCGAATGTCAAGCCGCAGGGTCATGCCGAAGAGGTCCTGGCGCTCCTGCAGCAGCAGGCCAGCTAGCCCCATGGCGATCCCCAGGACAATCCGCCTCGCAACCACAGCCGCCCTTGGCCTCACCGCCGCCGGAGCCGCGGCCAAGCTCATTGCCTCCGGCCTTCAGCCCGAGTCCCAGCTCTTCGGGCCCACCCTCATCAGTGGGAAGAACCCCGACGAGTGGGCCCTCACCTACGACGACGGGCCTAACCCACGCTCGACGCCCGAGCTCCTCGATGTGCTCGCCCGCTACAACGCCCGTGCCACTTTCTTCATGATCGGCAAGTTTGTCCGCGAGCAATCCGCACTCGTTCGTCTCGTCCATGCCGCAGGCCACCTCATCGGCAACCACACCGTGTCGCATCCGTTCCTCGCCACCAAGCCCATGTCGTTTGTCGCGCGCGAGATCCGCGACTGCAACGCCCTCCTCGAAGACACGCTGGGCGCCCCGGTCCGCTACTTTCGCGCTCCGTTCGGCGCGCGGCGCCCCGGCATCCTCCGCTTTGTGCGCGCACAAGGCCTTACGCCTGTGCAATGGAACGTTCAGGGCAATGACTGGGAACCGATCGGGACCTCGGGCATCCTCGCCCACATCGACCGCGGCCTGACGCGTGCCCGCCAGCGCCACCGC
This sequence comes from uncultured Acidobacteriaceae bacterium, assembly GCA_964250995.1. Classification (GTDB taxonomy): domain Bacteria; phylum Acidobacteriota; class Terriglobia; order Terriglobales; family Acidobacteriaceae; genus Granulicella. The sequence goes on along the minus strand of CAXUIF010000184.1, from coordinate 303 downwards.
GGGGCCAATATTCTGCTGCACGACGGCTTCGACGAACACCAGGGCTACGACCGCACCGACACCGTACGCGCCACCGAAGCGGTCCTCCAGCGTGCCCCATCGCAAGGCATCCGCATGGTCACCGTGGACGCCTGGGGGTAGCGGGTGGGCACCGCAAAAAACACTAACGCAAAGACTGCCAACGCTCGCGCAGCGGACGCCCCGCAAGGCACAGCCGCGACCTCCGCGTCCCACGTGTGAGTTAAAGAAATGGTGCGCCCGAGACGATTCGAACGTCTGACCTACAGCTTCGGAGGCTGTTGC
>CAXUIF010000183.1:1883-6445 GCA_964250995.1 uncultured Acidobacteriaceae bacterium | reverse complement strand
AGGCCCACGCGCGCGGACTCGCTCTGGAGCAGTACATCGTTGAAAAGCTGGAAGCCTCCACCGCGCCCGGCTCTCAAGACCAGTACGCAGTGAGCGAGGCCTTGCGCCGGGAGCAAGCTGCGCAGCGAAACGCCGCCGTGGAGGCCATGAGCAGGTTTGCGACCCAACACGGATTTACAAACGAAGGGGCTGACCTGAAGGCAGCGGCGCACGAAGGTCATAAGTATTGATGCTTTCGTGCTCGATGCCTCGGTGGCCATGAACTGGTGCTTCACCGACGAGGTCAACCCCTACAGTCAAAGCGTGCTGGAGCACCTGCGCCGCTCTCACGCTATGGTGCCAGCCGTTTGGCCGCTGGAAGTGCGCAACGTCCTGCTCACAAGTGAGCGGCGGAACCGCATCAGCCAACAAGGCTCGGACGAGTTCCTCGTCATGCTTGGCAGCCTTGACATCCGCGTCCAAGCTAAAGAGCAAGGATTGAACGACGGCAGTATCCTGGCACTTGCCCGCGCCTACCAGCTCACCATCTACGACGCAAGCTACCTTGAGCTCGCCAGTCGGCAAGGTCTCCCGCTTGCCACACGAGATAAAGAACTGTTGATCGCCGCGCCACTTGCCGGCGTTGCGGTCTTTTCGCCTTCCTGACTGCAGCCGATCAACCCACTCCAGACCCAGGCACGCTGGAACTCGCTGTACGATAGACCTGCACCCCGTTCCGAACCAATGAGCCATCTCTCCGATTTCCAGGTCTTCCTCCTCCTCAGCCTCCTCAAAATCGCCGTCGTCCTCGTGATCACGCTCACCGCCGTGGCCTACACGGTGCTGCTGGAGCGCAAGGTCCTGGGCCGCATGCAAAATCGCTGGGGCCCCTCGCGCACCGGGCCCTTCGGCCTGCTGCAGCCCCTCGCCGACGGCGCCAAGCTCTTCCTCAAGGAGGACATGATGCCCCTCGCGGTCGAGCGCCCCCTGTTCATCCTCGCGCCCATGATCGCCCTCACCTGCGCGCTGATCTCCATCTCGGTCGTGCCCTTCGGCGCGCCCACCTTCTACCGCGGCGTCAACCTCACCCAGATCGCCGACCTCAATGTCGGCCTCCTGGTCATCCTCGGCGTCACCTCCATCGGCGTCTACGGGATCGCGCTCTCCGGCTGGGCCTCCAACAACAAGTTCTCCCTCTTCGGCTCCCTCCGCGCCACCGCGCAGGTGGTCAGCTACGAACTGGCGCTCGGCCTCTCGTTGGTCGGCGTCGTCCTTCGGGCTGGATCGCTGCGCCTCCAGGACATCGTCGGTTCCCAGTCCGCCCACGGCGCCCTCAGCTGGAACATCTTCGGCGGCCTTCAGATCGTTGCGTTCTTCATCTACCTCATGGCCGCCTACGCCGAGACCAACCGCACCCCCTTTGATCTCCCCGAGGCCGAATCCGAGCTCGTCGCCGGCTACCACACCGAGTACAGCTCCATGAAGTTCGCCATGTTCTTCATGGCCGAGTACGCCAACATGATCACCGTCGCCTGCGTGGCCACGCTGCTCTTCTTCGGTGGCGCTACCTCGCCCTTCGGCCACCTCTTCGACCACCTGCTCACCGGCCGCTTCTTCCTGTTTCTGCTGCCGATTCTTTGGTTCGTCCTCAAAATCTTCGCGTTCCTGCTGCTCTACATTTGGGTGCGCGGCTCGCTGCCCCGTTTCCGCTACGACCAGCTCATGGGCTTCGGCTGGAAGTTCCTCCTTCCCATCGCCATGCTCAACATCCTCGCCACCTCGCTCGTCCTCGCCTTCCGCAGCTGACCTCTGTTTGTCATTCCTGCAGGGAATCTGCGTTTGCCTTTGCTTCTTTCGCTTGCTGCTGCCTCTCTTGTCGTCATCGCAAAGGAGAACCTAGGTTCCCCACCGCGCGCATAATCCACACGCCAGCAAACGCTTTACAATGGACACGCACCCAACAGGTACACGCCTCGCCCATTGCTTCTAACGGGCTCAGGCCTACGCATACGATGGAACTCTTTCTCTTCATCCTCTTCGGTCTGCTCGCGGTCGGCGCCGCACTGAATCTGCTGCTGCAACGCCATCCCATCAACTCGGCCCTTTCGCTGATCGTCGTCATGATGTCGCTGGCCGTGCTGTACTTCTCGCTCGGCGCCGAGTTCCTCGCCGCAGCCCAGGTCATTGTGTACTCCGGCGCTATCATGGTGCTCTTCGTCTTTGTCATCATGTTGCTCAACGCCGGCGAAGAAGATCGTTCCAAAGCGTCAAAGATCGCCTCCATCGCGGGCTTTCCCGGTGCGGCTGCCATCCTTTGCCTGCTCGCCTTCGTCTTCCTCTCGGAGCGGCGCCAGCTCGGCACCACGCACCTGAGCACCTCGCTGTCCGGCACGGTCAACAACATTACCGAGATCTCGCACACGCTCTTCACCACGCTGCTGCTCCCCTTCGAGGTCACCTCGATTCTCATCCTTGTGGCGATTCTCGGGGCCGTCGTCCTGGCGCGGAAGGAGCTCTGATGGTCGCCGCCATTGTCTTGTGGCTTGCCGGCCTCGGTGCCTGCGCCATGCTCTTCTCGCGGACCACGCGCCACCCGGCGTACTTCGCCCTTGCAGGCACTGGTATGGGCCTGCTGTACCACTACGACATCGGCACGATTCCTGAGGTGCGCAGCGTCGCGGTCCTGTTTTGGGCAGCAGCGGCACTGATCCTTGCAGACAGGGCGCTAGCCATCCACCGCCGGAGATCTGCCTAGATGGTCCCCATTGCCTACTACCTCCTCCTCGCCGCGGTTCTCTTCTGTATCGGCATCGCGTCGTTCCTTATTCGCCGCAGTGTCATCACCATTTTCATGTCGATCGAGCTCATGCTCAACGCCGTCAACCTCACCTTCGTCGCGTTTGCGCACATGTGGCACCAGGTCTCCGGCCAGATCTTTGTCTTTTTCGTCATGGTCGTCGCCGCTGCAGAAGCCGCTGTCGGCCTGGCCATCATCATCGCCCTCTTCCGCGCTCGCCAAACCCTTAACGTCGACCAGATCAACCTGATGAAAAACTGATCCCGTCGCGCACCTTGGCGCAACCGTAGCGTCACCTTTGCTTTTGCTCTCCCGAAGGGAATCCGCTTTCCACCATGCCGACGAAGTCCACCCCACCGAGCCCCCAAATCGCATGAATCCCTCGCTCCTCTGGCTCATCCCCGCGCTTCCCTTTGCCGGCTTCGTGCTGAACGGCACACTCGGCCGCAGGCTGCCGCGCGCCGGCGTCGCGGCCATCGCGCTGCTTTTCACGGCGCTGCCTGCGTTGCTTGTGGTCTGGCTCTGGTCCACGCTGCTCAGCGCCGGCTACGCTTCGGTCGAGACCGTGAGCCGCCCCTGGATCGCGGTCTCCGGCTTCCAGGTGAACTTCTCGCTCGCCGTCGACCACCTCACCCTCATCATGCTCGCCGTCGTCACCGGCGTCGGCTTCCTCATCCACATCTACTCCGTCGGCTACATGGCGCACGAAGAGGGGTACTGGCGCTTCTTCGCCTACCTCAACCTCTTCATGTTCTTCATGCTGGTCCTCGTCCTTTCCGCCAGCTTCCTCCTGCTCTTCGTCGGCTGGGAGGGCGTCGGCCTTGCCTCCTACCTGCTGATCGGCTTCTACTTCAAGCGCGACTCCGCCGCCAACGCCGGCAAGAAAGCCTTTATCGTCAACCGCATCGGCGACTTCGGCTTTTTGCTCGCCATGTTTCTCCTCATCGCCCACTTCGGCTCGCTCGACTTCGCTCAAGTATTCGCCAAAGTCAATGCGCTTCCTCTCACCGTGCAAGGCGGCGTCTTCACCGGCATCTGCCTTCTGCTCGTCCTCGGAGCCGCCGGGAAATCCGCGCAGATTCCCCTCTACGTTTGGCTGCCTGATGCCATGGAAGGTCCCACGCCCGTTTCGGCCCTCATTCACGCGGCCACCATGGTCACCGCCGGCGTCTATCTCGTCGCCCGCTGCCACGCCCTCTTCGACCGCTCACCCTACGCGCTCGGCGTCGTCGCGATCATCGGCGCCGTCACCGCGCTGTTCGCCGCCACCATCGGCTGCGTCCAGCACGACATCAAGCGCGTCCTTGCTTATTCAACTATCTCGCAGCTCGGCTACATGTTTCTCGCCTGCGGCGTAGCGGCCTACTCCGCGGGCATCTTCCACTTGATGACCCACGCCTTCTTCAAGGCCCTGCTCTTCCTCGGCGCCGGCTCCGTCATCCACGCGCTCTCCGGCGAGCAGGATATGCGCGTCATGGGCGGCTTGCGCAAGCGCATCCCGGTCACCTTCTGGACCATGAGCGCCGGCGTGTTCGCCATCGCCGGCATCCCGCCCCTGGCCGGCTTCTTCTCGAAGGACGAGATCCTCTACCGGGCCTTTACCTCGCCGAACCCTCTCGGGAAAGTGCTTTGGCTGGTCGGCCTCCTCACCGCCGGCCTGACCAGCTTCTACATGTTCCGCCTCTGGTTCAAGACCTTCTTCGGCACCGAGCGCTTCGACGAATACGCCCTGGGTGCCCGCCACGAAAACGCCGCTCCCGTCCACAGCCAGAGCGACACCCACGCC
>CAXUIF010000183.1:0-1783 GCA_964250995.1 uncultured Acidobacteriaceae bacterium | reverse complement strand
GGGTGCCCGCCACGAAAACGCCGCTCCCGTCCACAGCCAGAGCGACACCCACGCCGAGCACGATTCAGGACAAGCCGCACACGCCCACGGCGTCCACGAATCGCCCGCCGTGATGACCCTTCCGCTCGCCGTTCTCGCCCTGCTGTCGCTCATCGGCGGCTGGATCGGCATCCCTGCGGCACTAGGCGGATCCAACCGCTTCGAGCACTTCCTCGACCCCGTCTTCACCGCCTCGCCCCGCGCCGAGATCGCCCCCGACCTCGTCTCCCACAGCACCGAACTCACCCTGGCCTTTGTTTCCGTCGCGGTCGCCCTGCTTGGCCTCGCTGTCGCCTATCTCTGGTACGTTCGCCGGCCCGGCACCGCCACCCGCCTGGCGAACTCAGCCCGGCCCCTGTATACCCTCCTCGACCACAAATACTGGGTCGACGAGGCCTACGGCGTTGGCATCGTCATGCCCCTGCTCATGTTCACCCGCGCCATCTTCGGCGGCCTCGTCGAAGGGGCGGTCGTCCAGGGTACCGGCACCGGTCTCGCCGCCGGCACACAGGGTCTCGGCTGGCTCACGCGACGCATGCAATCGGGCAACATCCGTTCCTACGCCGGCTGGCTCGCCCTTGGCGCCGCCGTCCTTATCGCCGTCGTACTCTTCGGCGTCCACCCGAGTATCCGATGATTTGCCTTTGTCTCTCTGGTTGTCATTCCCGAAGGGAATCTGCGTTTGGGAGCGCCACGAACCCCCAATGAACTTCGACCACACCATCCTCACCCTCCTCCTCCTCACGCCGCTCGCCGGCGCCATTCTGCTCGCCCTGATCCCCGAGCGCGAAGGCTCTCCAACTGGTTCCGCAGACGGTCCCAAGCGCCACCACATCGCCGCGCTCCTCATCACCCTCATCACCTTCGCCGAGACCCTCTACCTTCCCGCGCGTTTCCTTTATGGCGCGCCCGGCTTCCAATTCGAACAAAACGCCCTTTGGATCAACAACCCGGCGATTCATTACCACCTCGGCATTGACGGCCTCTCCCTTTGGCTCGTCGTCCTCACCGGCTTTCTCGCCCCCATCGGCGTGCTTGTCAGCTGGCGCGTCGTCAACGCGCGCAGCAAGCTGTTCTTCTCGCTCTTCCTACTGCAGCAGGTCGCCATGATCGGCATCTTCACGTCGCTTGACCTGTTCCTCTACTACGGCTTCTGGGAGCTCTCGCTCGTCCCGCTCACGCTCCTCATCGCCACCTTCGGCCGCACCGAAAACCGTCGCCGCGCCGCGATCAAGTTCTTCCTTTACGCCTTCATCCCCTCGGCGATCCTTCTTGTCGCCTTCATCTGGCTCTACATGCGCACCGGCACGTTTGACTTCGCGGTGCTGCAAACTCTCGCGATCACGCACAAAATCTCGCCCAACACCCGCGCCCTCTGGCTCTGTTCGCTTGCCTTCCTCGTCGCCTTCGGGGTCAAGGCCCCCCTCTTCCCTCTTCACGGCTGGCTCACCGACGCCGTGCAGGAAGCGCCCACCGCGGTCGTCATGGTGCTCGCCGGCAAGCTCGGCCTCTACTCCCTCCTGCGCTTCAGCTTCGGCATCTTTCCCGAGCAATCCCGTCACATCGCCCCGCTCATGATTGCGCTCGGCGCCATCGGCGTCGTCTATGGCGCGCTTCTCGCCCTTGTTCAGAATGACCTCAAAAAGCTCGGCGCGTTTTCGCTCCTCAGCCACGTCAGCTTTATCGTCCTCGGTATGTAAAGCTTCTCCGTCGCGGGCCTAGACGGCAGCGTCTTCCACATACT
>CAXUIF010000182.1:0-6452 GCA_964250995.1 uncultured Acidobacteriaceae bacterium | reverse complement strand
CCAGCTGCAGCCCATCGCCTCGGTCGCCGCTCACGTCGCCGAGCAGCGCGGTCATCTGCCCATGGCCATCGTCTCCGGCTCGCCCCGCCTCACCATCCTGCGCACCCTTGAGGCTCTGGACATGAGCGACACCTTCCAGGCCATCGTCGGCGCGGAGGACTACACCCACGGCAAGCCCCACCCAGAGCCCTTCCTCACCGCCGCTCACCTGCTCCGCGTCGCCCCAGCCGATTGCCTCGTGTTCGAAGACGCCGACGCGGGCATCCGTTCCGCCGAGGCCGCCGGCATGCAGTGGGTGCGCGTCCCCGTCCATCCTCTCGCCCCCGCCACGACCGCCTCCTGAACACCCGCGGCAGGGAGCAGCACCGCTAAACCAGCACTGCTGGAACTGGTACCCCAGCTCTCTCGTACCATTCGATGGACGCCGCGCCGCTCCCGCTTTACCCTGTCCTGAACCTTCCGGGCCCCAAGGAGACCTCGCCTATGCTCTCTCCGTCCCAGCCCCTTAGCCGCCCCGAGATCCCCGCGCTCACCTCACTGCGCTTCTTCGCCGCCCTCTGGGTCGTGCTCTTCCACATCCGCGAGATCGGCCTCTGGCACGGCGGCCCCGCACCCTACCTCGCCCTGATTAAGCTTGGCTACCTGGGCGTGAACTTCTTCTTCATCCTCTCCGGCTTCATCCTGGTCTACGTCTACGGTGGCCGTGAGATCCCGAAAGCCCGTTTCTGGCAGGCCCGCTTCGCCCGCATCTACCCGGCCTACCTCTTTTCCCTGCTGGTCACCTCCCCGATCCTCAAGTTCGCCGCGCCCTACATGCGCCAGGCGCACGTCTCCCCGGCGCTGGTCTACCTCACCTTCCCGCTGCTGCTGGAGTCCTGGTTCCCGAGCGTTCTTTACTTCTGGAACGTCGTCGCCTGGAGCCTCTCCGTCGAGGTCTTTTTTTATTTCGTCTTTCCTTTCGCTATGCGCCTGCTCCAGCGGGTCCCCACACGCAACCTTCCGCTCTGGATGGCCGGCTCGTGGGCCACCAGCCTCGTCCTCACCTTCGGCTACTTCTTTCTGCGCCCCGACCACGCGGCATGGCCCAACAGCCAGGACAACCTCCTCCCCTGGCTTGCTGTCATCAAGTTCAATCCCATGGTCCGGCTTCCCGAGTTCCTCCTCGGCATGGGCGTCGGAGCCTCCTTTCTTCGCCGCCGCCCGGCTCCGGGAAGCTGGCCCATCCTCACCGGGGCCGGCCTCATCGTCCTGGGCATAGTCTTTCAGCGCTGGCTGCCCTACCCCGCCATGCACTCAGGACTTATGGCCCCGGCCTTCGCCCTGATGATCTACGGCTTCGCCACGGAGCCCGCCTGGGCGCGCTTCCTCGCTGCAAAAACCCTTCTTTTACTCGGCGAAGCGAGCTACAGTCTGTACCTTCTGCACACGTTTCCGCTGGGAATGATGGTCTTCTTTCTCCACGCCAATCAGTCACCCCATCCCCTCCGCCTTGTCCTTCTTTATCTCGCGTCCATCCTGCTGGTGTCCGTTGGCGTGTTCCTCGGAATTGAGAACCCCTTGCGCCGGCTCCTCCGCCCCCGGCGCCGCGTCAAGCCGCTGCCCGCCATTGCCGCCTAGGAATCCACGCATCAATCCGGGTTGGGAGGGGGATCGCTTGAACCATGCCGTGAATGTCCCGCTCCGAGCGTATCTTTAAGCGCTGAAGTCAGCTACGGACGGCGCCGGGGCACTTGACCACAGCCGTTTCGACCGGAGCTGACGCCAGCTTCTACGCCCTTCCTGCCAGCTGCCGCAGCACATACTGCAGGATGCCCCCGTGCTGGTAGTACAGGATCTCCTGGGGCGTGTCGATGCGCAGCGTCACCGGAAATTCCACGGTCAGCCCCTCCGCTTTGGTGGCCGTCACAAGGAGATTCTTTCCCGCGGCAAAGCCGCTTTCGAGCATGGCCCGCAGCTGTCCGGGCTCGCCCAGCGTGAAGAGCTCTTCGCCCGTTAGTCCGTAGGTCTCCACCCTCTCCCCTACCTGGAACTGCAAGGGCAAGATGCCCATCCCCACCAGGTTTGAGCGGTGAATGCGCTCATAGCTTTCCGCGATCACGAAACGGATGCCAAGGAGATTGGGCCCCTTCGCCGCCCAATCGCGGCTGGATCCCGAGCCATACTCCTTGCCCGCCAGAATGCAAAGCGGCACGTTCCTTTTCGCATACAGAACGTTTGCGTCGTAGATCGACATCGCTTCGCCCTGCGGCAGCAGCCGCGTCACCCCACCTTCCGTGCCCGGCGCCAGCTTGTTCCGCAGCCGCACATTCGCGAACGTGCCCCGCACCATCACCTCGTGGTTGCCGCGCCGCGAACCGTAGCTGTTGAACTCCCACACCGGCACACCATGCTCGGTCAGGTAGGCGCCCGCGGGCCCCTTGGCCTTGATCGACCCCGCCGGCGAGATATGGTCCGTCGTCACTGAATCGCCTAACCACGCTAAACAACGCGCATCGACGATGTCTTCCACCGGCTTCGGCGTTGCCGGCATGCCATCGAAGTACGGCGCCCGCCGGATGTACGTGGACGTCGCCTCCCACCCATACGTATCGCCCGATGGAAACTTCAGCGCCTGCCAGTTCGCGTCGCCGTCGGTCACTGTGGCATATTGTCCGCGGAACATCGCAGAGTCGATGTTCGCGTGGACCGCATCGGCCACCTCCCGCTGGGTCGGCCAGATGTCCCGCAGATACACCGCCGCGCCGTAGTGCCCGCGGCCCAGCGGCTCGTTGTCGAAGTCGTGCTCAATGTGGCCGGCCAGCGCATAGGCCACCACCAGCGGCGGGCTCATGAGGTAGTTTGCCCGCACCTCCGGCGAGATCCGGCCTTCGAAGTTGCGGTTGCCGCTCAGCACCGACACCGCCACCAGGCCGTGCTCCTCGATCGACTTCGACACATCCTCCGGCAGCGGCCCCGAGTTCCCGATGCATGTCGTGCATCCGTACCCCACCACCTGAAATCCCAGCCGGTCCAGGGAATCGAGCAGCCCCGACCGCTTGTAATAGTCGGTCACCACCCGCGACCCCGGCGCCAGCGACGTCTTTACCCAGGGTGGCGTCTTCAGCCCGGCGTCTACCGCCTTCTTCGCCAGCAGCCCCGCCGCCATCATCACGTACGGATTCGACGTATTCGTGCACGACGTGATGGCTGCAATCACGATCGAGCCATCGCGCAGGTACCGGTCCGGATCCACACCAAAGCGCTGTTCCACGCTTCGGATCGGCTCCAGCACCGCTGTCGCGGTTCCCCCACTGGCGTACTCGGAAGCTCCCACAAAACCGGGTGCCCCCTCTTCACCGGTCGTCTTTTGACCGGTTAGGGTGGGCGAAGCGCCACCAAAAGCCACCTCCACCGCAGTCGTCCCCGCATGCGCGACATTATGTGTCGTCTCCACCACCTCCGCATCCGTGGCGTGCACTGTCGGGATCACCTCCACGGCCTCCGGCACCGCCGGCGGGACCTGCCCGGCCCCCGCCGTCACATCGCCCGTCCCGGACACATGGCCGCCCTCTCCCTCCCAACGCACCATCTGCCGCTCTGCGGTGCGGTTCGCCCCCGCCGCAACCAGGCTCGGCAGCACCTTGCGAAAACTTGCCGGCGTCTCCCGCAGCAGCACGCGGTCCTGCGGACGTTTCGGACCCGCCACGCTCGGCTCCACGGTCGCCAGATCCAGCTCCAATCGCGCCGAGTACTCCGCCTCGGGGGCGTCCGGCTCGTGGAACATCCCTTGCGCCCGGTAGTAGGCCTCCACGAGCGCGATCTGCTCGTCGCTGCGCCCGGTCAGCCGCAGGTACTTCAGCGTCTCCGCGTCGACCGGAAAGATGCCGCAGGTCGCCCCGTACTCCGGAGCCATGTTGGCGATCGTGGCCCGGTCCGCCAGCGGCAACTCACTAATGCCGGGCCCGAAAAACTCCACAAACTTGCCCACGACGCCGAGCTTCCGCAGGGTCTCGGTCACGGTCAACACCAGGTCGGTCGCGGTCGCGCCCTCGCGCAGCTTGCCGATCAAGCGAAACCCCACCACCTGGGGCACCAGCATGCTCACCGGTTGCCCCAGCATCGCGGCCTCAGCCTCAATGCCGCCCACGCCCCATCCCAGCACGCCCAACCCGTTCACCATCGTCGTGTGCGAGTCCGTCCCCACCAGCGTGTCCGGGTAAGCCAGAACCTCCCCAGCCCCTGCCGAACCCGCCGACTCGCCCGTCGTAAATACCACCCGCGCCAGGTACTCCAGGTTGACCTGGTGGCAGATGCCCATGCCGGGCGGGACCACCGAAAAGTTCCGAAACGCCGTCTGCCCCCACTTCAGAAAGGCATACCGCTCGCGGTTGCGGCTGAACTCCAGCGCGGCGTTCAGGTCATACGCGTTCTTGGTTCCATACTCATCCACCTGCACCGAATGGTCGATCACCAGCTCCACCGGCACCAGCGGATTGATCTTCTGCACGTCCTCCGGGCTGCCGCCCATCTGCTTCATTGCATCCCGCATCGCCGCCAGATCCACGATCGCGGGTACCCCCGTGAAGTCCTGCATCAACACGCGCGCGGGCATATAGGCGATCTCGCGCGAGGGTTCCGCCTTGGGCTGCCAGTTGGCCAGAAAGCGAATGTCCTCCGCGGTCACCGTCACCCCATCCTCCCGGCGCACCAGATTCTCCAGCAGAATGCGCAACGAAAACGGCAGCCGCGCCAACTCGAGACCGTCGATCCTGGCTTCCAGCGCGGCAAGCTGAAAGTAGCGAACGGTGGTGTCACCGCTCACCAGCGTGGCGGCGGCTTCAAAGCTGTTGGGGTGCTGCGGGGCAGGGGCGGCGGCCATGCGGTTCTCCTGAGGGGTCGTGCCCGGGCGTGGCTCGCCGGGAACGGGGATGGGCCCGGCTCGACGGAACACGAGCCAGGGAAACAAAATCAAGTCTGGGGTATGGCGGGAACGGGGCGGAACAGCAGCTTCAGCCTTTGCGGCCACGATCGTGGCGGCCACGGCGAAATCGCTTCAAAGTCGCGCGACGCATGGCCACATCTTACGCCACCGGCTCAACCCACGGAAGCGACTGCTGCGGCCCATTCGGGCCACACTTTGCCGGCTCTACTCGACCTCTACTCAAACTGCGGCAGGTGTTCCAGGTCCGTCTCCGGCACCGGCTCCAGCGGCCCCCCTGCCTTGACCCAGGCACGCAGACCCCCTGCAATCACCTTGGTCTTGCAGTCTTCCTTCTCCAGCGCCTTTGCCACTCGAACGCTGGTCGCATCGCGCGCGCAAGAGCAGTACAGATAGATGTCGCACTCGGGCGCCATAAACTCGCGCAGCGCCGCTACCTCCTCGCGCAGGCGATTCGGCTCCACCCGGATCGAATTTTTGATCCGCTGGGTCCCCGGGTCGTAGTACCCATGCGACCGCACGTCCGCAATCACCACAATGCGGTCCCGCGGGCCCTCCTTCAGGTGTGCGTGCAACTCCGCCGCCGCCACCCGCTCCACATCGCTGAACCGCGTGTCGCGTACGTAGCTCATCAGCAGCCAAAGCACGTACAACACCGCAAGCGCGCTCACCATCGTCGCCGTCACGTGCCCAAACCTTTGCACGCCGGCAATGATCTGCCGCAAAAAGGGAGCAAACACATAGCCCGTCACCGACCAGGCCGACGAATACAGCAGCGAACCGGCAAGGTCCAGACCCAGAAACCGCCAGGCCGGCATATTCAGGCTGCCCGACAGGGGGGCCGCCACGGTGCTCAACCCGGGCACAAACTTCGCAAACAACAGGGTCTTCGGCCCGCGCCGGTGAAACGAGTTGGCCGACCCAAAAATACATGTCTCGGGATTCATGCTGACGCGGCAGAGCGCCGCCAGCAACCACCATCCCGTGAGCCGCCCACCCAGGTACAGAAGAAAATCGCCCAGTACCGCCGCGCCCACACCGGACATCACCACCAGGCCGAGGTTCAGTCCCTCGCCATGCGCCGCCGCCCCCGCGACCAGCAAGACCACGGACGCCGGCATCGGCAGACCGCACGCCCCCAGGAACAGAATCCCGGCGGTCGCAGCATACGCATGTTGGCCGACAACGGCCAGCAGATTCATCTCGTACCCAGCCTCAAGCCTCAGAAGACGGCTCTATTTTCTTGTTTTGGTCTTCTACCCGCCTTGGATGCGCAAACACCCCGGTTTGTCTCAAACAGGGAGAACCAGCCAAGAACCCCATCCGGGAACACAGCTACATCCAGCCTGGCCCCTTCTTCCTGGCCCTCCCTGGTCCCTCTCCTAAAAGCTCAACCGCACCCCCAGCTCCAGCGTACGTTCCCGGCTCAACCCCGTGGTCGAGGACAAAGCCGTCCCGAACGCCGGCGTCGCAATCCCCTCCGTGGCCACCGGCGCCGCATCCTGGAACAGAAGCGGGGTCATGCCCCCCACAC
>CAXUIF010000181.1:0-6516 GCA_964250995.1 uncultured Acidobacteriaceae bacterium | reverse complement strand
TGGACAACCCCCACACCAAGGCCTTGCCGTTTTGGGAGTGGTGCATCGCTGAGATCCACAGAAACACGCCGGAAGTCATCTTTCTGGCTGAGGCTTTCACGCGTCCGCATGTGATGTATGCCCTGGCGAAAGGCGGGTATACGCAGGGCTACACGTACTTCACGTGGCGCAATACCAAAGCGGATCTGGAGGCGTACTTCGAGGAGATCGCGAACCCGCCGGTGTCCGACTTTTTCCGGCCGAACGTGTGGCCAAATACGCCAGACATTCTGCACGAGCAGCTGCAAGTGACCGAGCCGACGGAGCGGCGGTCTGTGTTTATGCAGCGGGCGATCCTGGCCGCGACCCTCAGCGCGAACTGGGGCGTCTACGGGCCGGCGTATGAATTGTGCGAGGGCCGCGCGGCCAAGCCCGCGCCTGGCAAGAAGGGCTCGGAAGAATATCTGGACAGCGAAAAATACCAGATCCGGGACTGGGAAAGGAAGGCCCCGATCTCGATCGCGCCGCTGCTGACGCAGCTCAACACCATCCGGCGCGAGAACCCGGCGCTGCACCGGAACGAACGCCTCCGCTTCCACAGGACGGAAAGCGACCAGGTGATGTGCTACTCCAAGGCGAGTGAGGACGGCGCAAACACGATCGTGGTCGCGCTCAGTCTGGACCCCAAAGCCGAGCAGACGACCTGGATCCAGTTAGCGCTCGACGCTCTGGGCGTCCCCTGGGGCACGACGTTCGAGGTGGAAGATCTGCTGACTGGGGTCCGGTATCTGTGGAAGGAGTGGAGCTATGTGGCGCTGCGGCCGGAGCAGCCCGCGCACCTCTTCCGGGTAATACCGGCAGAGGTGAAGGTCTAGAACAGACCAGCCTGTCCTGACCCCTCTCTTGCCGGAACAGTGTTGTTTTCAGAGCGAGCACTCATAGCGCTGCGCGCGACGCGACTGGCGGCTCTCATTCTTTCAATGGACCTGACCTTCTCTTCCCAGCTTTTTGCTTGCAGAAAGCGGTGCATGTCTACAGAGGATTGAGCGTTGTACTCCGATTTGTCCTTACTGATGATCATCTGCTGCTCCCTGCCAGAGCGCTGCAGGCAGGCGCTCCAGCGCGCTCTGCACGCCAAAGCGCTTTGTTAAAGCCATCAAACGCGCCCGGTCCACCTTTTGCTGTTCGAGAAACATGGCCACGCGCAGGATATCCTTGATTCTGCCTGTCTGAAGAGCGATGGCGCAAAGGTGTTCGGCCTTAAAGACCCTCGTTGGCACGCCGTCAAAGACGACCTCAAGCGCTTCCCGGATGGCCTCGACGATGAGTTCGTTGGCATCTGTCAGGATCTGAACCGGCCATTCTCCGAAGCGGACATGTTCCCGCTCCACGACACCGCCCTGCGCCACCAACGCTGCATAGATAGACGTGAGGAGCACTAGTCCTTCTGCCGGAACAGGCAAAAATAGGAAAACGTCCAGATCTTCGGTCTGCATGGCTTCTATGTAGAACGATGCAGCAACAGCTCCGCCGATCGCGTAGCGCTCGATGGTGCCATCTTGTTGCAACTGATTCAGGGCTAACAGAGCTTCGCGCACGGTCTGCCTCCAGGCAGTGTAGGCTCTATTCTGCCACTGGGTGCATCGAAGGAGACGAGGATACAGCCGCAAGTGATGAAGAAGCTTTCAAGCGTCAGCGATCCCCTTTGGTACAAAGACGCGATCATCTACGAGATACATGTTCGCGCCTTTGCGGACTCAAATGGCGATGGTATTGGGGATTTTCAAGGGCTGATTTCGAAGCTGGACTACCTGCAGGACCTGGGCGTGACCTGCCTGTGGCTGCTGCCGTTTTTTCCGTCACCGCTCAAGGATGACGGCTACGATATTGCCAACTACACCGACGGGAACCCGAGCTACGGGACGATCGACGACTTCCAGCAGTTCATGGACGCCACCCACGCGCGCGGTATGCAGGTGATGATCGAACTGGTGATCAATCACACGTCGGACCAGCACCCCTGGTTTCAGGCGGCACGCAAGGCGCCGAAAGGTTCGCCCGAGCGCGAAATGTACGTGTGGAGCGATACCGACAAGCTGTATGACGGTGTGCGCATTATCTTCACGGACACTGAAAAGTCGAACTGGACCTGGGACGAGGTCGCGCAACAGTTCTACTGGCACCGCTTCTTTTCCCACCAGCCGGATCTGAACTTCGACAACCCGCGCGTCATGCAGGAGGTCCTCAGCGCAATGCGCTTCTGGATGGACATGGGCGTGGATGGGTTGCGGCTCGATGCCATTCCCTACCTGGTAGAGCGCGACGGCACCAGCTGCGAAAACGTCCCGGAGACCCACGTCAAGATCAAGGAGATCCGCAAGGTAATCGACGCGGAGTATGACAACCGTCTGATTTTGGCTGAGGCGAACATGTGGCCGGAAGATGTGCGGCCCTACTTCGGCGACGGTGACGAATGCCACATGGCCTTCCACTTTCCGCTGATGCCGCGCATTTACATGGCTGTGCGGCAGGAAGACCGGCTGCCCATCACGGACATCATGGCGCAGACCCCGGACATCCCGGCGAACTGCCAGTGGGGCTTGTTCCTCCGCAACCACGACGAGCTCACGCTGGAGATGGTGACCGACGAAGAGCGCGACTACATGTATATGGCCTATTCGGCCGACCCGCGTATGCGCATCAACGTGGGCATCCGGCGCAGGCTGGCACCTCTGCTGGACAACAATCGCCGCCGTATGGAGCTGCTGAACTCCCTTCTGTTCAGCTTTCCGGGCACACCGATCCTCTACTACGGCGATGAAATTGGGATGGGCGATAACATCTATCTGGGCGACCGCAACGGGGTGCGCACGCCCATGCAATGGAACTCCGATCGCAACGCGGGGTTCAGCAAAGCGGTCCCGGCGAAGCTGTATTTTCCGGTCATCATGGACCCGATCTGGGGCTACCAGGCCATCAATGTAGAGGCCCAGCAGTCCGACCCGTCCAGCCTGCTGCAGTGGATGCGCAACATGATTGCCTTGCGCAAGCTGTTTCGCGTGTTTGGGCGCGGCACGCTGGAGTTCTTGCATCCTTCCAACCGCAAGATCCTGGCCTACATTCGCAGCTATGGGTTTGAGGACGGACACTGCGAGACTATCCTGTGCGTGGCCAACCTGTCGCGCTTTGCGCAGCCGGTGCAGCTTGATTTGGCAAAGTATGTGGGTCGCCAGCCTGTAGAGATGCTGGGCTATGTGCCGTTTCCGGTGGTGGAGCGGGGGCCGTATGCGTTGACGCTGGCACCATATAGCTTTCTTTGGTTGGAACTCCAGGAAGGTACGACGATCCCTGAGGCGCCCGTGGTGGAAGAGCCCGCCCTGGCGCTGGCCGAACGTATGGGGCCGGTCGCGGCCATGCCCGCCGGAACGCTGGGCACGCTGCTGAACGAGAGCAATCAGGCGTTGCTGGAACAGGTGCTGCCCAGCTACATCGCACAGCGCCGCTGGTTTGGCGGCAAGTCGCGGACCATCGGCTCAACGCAGTTGGCGACGGTGACGCCGATCCCGGGAACCAATGCGGCGCTTGCGTCGGTGAACGTTCTGTACGAGGACGGCACCTCCGACCTGTATCAGCTGCCGCTGGCGATGGCCACCGATGCTGAGGCGGAGACGTTGCGCGAGCAGTCGCCCAACGCCGTGATTGCAACCATGAACCGTGAAAGCGGCCCGGTGACGCTGTATGACGCGACGGCGAGCGCGGAGTTCCGGACCGCGTTGCTGCAACTGATCGTTCGCGGCTCGGAGATCGCGCTGGAGCTCGGCACCTCAGCCGCATCGTTTGCGGGCAGCAAAGCGAAGACACTGGACGGGCGAGAGTTGCTGGAGCTGCCCTCGCGTGTGGGCTCCGCCGAGCAGTCCAACACTTCCCTTCTGTTTGACGGCAAGGCCATCCTGAAGCTGTTTCGGCACCTGCGCGCGGGCGAAAACCCAGACGTCGAGATCACGCGTTTTCTGACCGAGGTGGCCAACTTCCCGAACACTCCCGCGTACCTGGGCGACCTGCATCGCACCGACGATGGAACAACCCTGGCGTTTCTACAGGTGTTTGCGCCCAACGAAGGCGACGGTTGGGCGTGGACGCTGGAGGAACTGGGACGCTACTTTAAGTCGGTCGCCAGCTGCCCGCCCCCTGCATCCACAGGAAGTCCGGCGACGTTCGGGGGAGTCAACGAGGTTCCTGCCGAGGCGCGGGATCATGCGGGTTTGTTTTTGGACGCGGCGTATCTGCTGGGCCGACGCACCGGCGAACTTCACGTAGCCCTGGCCACGCCGACGGAGAATCAGGCGTTTACGCCGGAGAGCTTCACAGCGCACCGCCTGGCGGCCGAACGCGAGCGCGTCCTGATGCAGGCCCGTGCGGCCCAACAGACCCTCTCGGAAGGCATGGAGCGTGTGCCTGCCGAACTTCGGGAGCAGACCGAGGCCCTGCTCGCGCAGGCAGCGTCCGTTCCGGCTCTTCTTGAGAAGCTGGAAGGCGATCCGGCGCGTTTCGGGCAGCGGATTCGCATTCACGGCGACTACCACCTGGGGCAGACGCTGCGCTCGCGTTCGGATTTTCTGCTGGTTGATTTTGAAGGTGAGCCGGCGCGCTCGCTGGAAGATCGGCGGCAGAAACAGTCGCCCCTGCGCGATGTGGCGGGAATGTTGCGAAGCTTCAGCTATGCCGCAGAAACAGCCCTGCAGCGTGCCGCGGAACGTCGTCCAGAGAATGTGGGACCACTGCGCCCATGGGCGACGCTCTGGGAGAACGCCAGCGCCGCAGTGTATCTTGCAGGGTATGCCGAAGCTGCAGGAACACGGCCAGGACTGCTGCCGCAGCCTGAAGAGGCGGCCGAGCTACTCCGCGCCCTGCTGCTGGAGAAGGCCTTCTACGAGTTGCTGTATGAGCTGAACAACCGGCCAGGCTGGCTTTCGATTCCGCTGCGGGGCTTGCTCACGCTCCTGGGATCGGCCAGTGATGCCGGGACTGAAAGGTTTGCGGGGGCGAACTGATGTCTACCCTTCCCATGGCGGAGTCTCCTAGCACGCACGAAGCCCAGCCTATGCCCGGGCAGGCCCACGCGGCGTTTGCGGTCTGCTTGCCGTCGATGTCGTCTGAGATGCTGCGGTCGATGGTGCAGCGGCTGCAGCAGGTTTTGCCTGCAGAGCCCCTGCTGATCGCTTCACCGGACCAGGCCGAGGAAGAAGCGGTCGGCGAAGGACCGATGCATCTGGTGCCCTATCCCGTCCAGCGGACGGAAAGTGAGTGGGTGCTGAACGCGGCAGACTATGCGGCCGCGGCGCGGCTTGCACAGGAGCGCGACCTCCATGGCGTTTTGCTGTTGGGCACCGAGGCGGGCACGCTCCAGGCGCAGGCGCTGCTGGGCCTTCGCCAAAGCGTCGGCAGCGGTATCGATCTGGCGGTGCCCCGCTACCGGACCGGGCCGCAGGAAGGCCTGGTGAACTCCGCTCTGCTGTACCCGTTGACCCGCGCTCTATTTGGAGCTGACGTGCGCTTTCCCCTACCCCTGGATGCGGCGATGTCTGCCCGCATGCTCACGCGCCTGGCCAGTGCGGCCACGCGGTCCGGAGCGCCACAGGAAGGCGGTCTCGTGTGGCCTGTGGCCGAGGCTTCCATTGCAGGCTACAGTGTTCGACAAGTGGAGGCCGTGGAACGCTCCCTGCCGCATCCGCAGGAGAACGACCTCCATGTGTTGTTTCCGGCGGTGACGTCTTCCTTGTTCGCGGACGTTGAAAGCAAAGCCACGTACTGGCAACGGGCACGCACACTGGCGGCGGGTCGCACCGCTGCAACAACGCCCCGCCATCACCCCACGGACCCGGAGGAGATCCGCTCCCTGGTGGAGGGCTTCCGGCTGGCGTTCTCCAACCTGCGCGAGATCTGGTCTCTGGTGTTGCCGCCGCAGTCGCTGCTTTCGTTGAAGAAGCTTTCGCTCACGCCGCCCGAAAGCTTCACGTTGCCGCCCAGTCTGTGGGCGCGCCTGGTGTATGACTTTGCCCTGGCGTTTCGCCTGCGCACGCTCAACCGGGGTCATCTACTAGGAGCCATGACGCCGTTGTATCTGGCGTGGGTCGCCGGCTTCCTTCACGAAGCCGGTACTGGCGCTGGAAGCGACGCCTTTCTGGAGAGCACGGCGGCGGCCTTTGAGCAGGAAAAGCCCTATCTCGTCTCCCGGTGGCGCTGGCCGGACCGCTTCAATCCGTAACGCACACGGCTACTCCGTGGTTTGGGATCGGAGTGCGCCTCCGCAGAAAGGAAATCTATGGGAGCACAGATTGAGTCCGCCCTTCGACAATCGACGCACCGCGTGATTGCGGTACTGGCTGCCTTTTTGCCGGGACTGGTTGTGTTTCTTATGGCCATCGTTCTGCTTACGCTCCTTGGTTGGGGCGTCGCGGCTTTGTGCCGTGCGGTGCTGGTGCGGTTGCGCTTTGACGAACGGGTGTCGTCGTGGCGGTTTCCCGGAGCTGTGACGAC
>CAXUIF010000180.1:0-6573 GCA_964250995.1 uncultured Acidobacteriaceae bacterium | reverse complement strand
GATCCACCCCCGGCCGCCCCCACCAGCAACAACTCCTCCTTCAGTCCCAACACGCCTGGACTCCGCGCACCGGCAGCCTCCGTCTCTAAGGCCACTCGCATGCGGTGCACCAGAAAGCGCTTTCCACGGTACATCGCAAACGCGCCTGGCCACGGGTAGAACCCTCGCCAGCGATCGAACACCTGCTGTGCGCTTCGCTCTCCTAGGAGCATCAGGCCGTCTTCACGCTTGAGAATAGGCGCCAGGGTGGCCGCCCCATGATCCTGAGGCTTCGCCATCACCGTTCCTGCTTCCAGCCCGGCCAGCGTCTCCACCATGAGCGCCGCCCCTTTGTCGGCCAGCACTGGAAACAGCGCCGCCGCCGTGATATCCGGCCCAATAGACACCCTCGCCTCCAGCAGCAGATCCCCCGTATCCAGCCCTGCATCCAGACGCATCGTCGTCACTCCGGTTTGGGACTCTCCGTTCGCCACAGCCCACTGTACTGGCGCTGCGCCACGGTACTTCGGCAGCAACGACCCATGCAGATTCAGGTTTCCGAACCGCGGCAGATCCAGCATCCACTCCGGGATGATGCGGCCATACGCCACCACCAAAATCGCCTCCGGCTGGACCGCCTCCAGCTGCGCCCGCAGTTCGTCGTTCTGCTTGATGCGCTCCGGCTGCACCACCGCCAGCCCTCGTTGCAGCGCCAGTTGCTTGACGGGCGGCGCCTGCATCTCCAGCTTCCGGCCGGCCGGCCGGTCGGGCTGGGTCAGCACCAGCGCGACCTCATGACCTGCTGCCAATACGGCCTCAAGCGTCGGCACAGCAAACGTGGGCGTCCCACAAAAGACCAGCTTCATCCGTCGCGGATCCCACGCCGCCCGATCGCTCGCGCCGTCTGTAGGAACATGAGACCTGCCACGCCCCCTACCACTCGCCATTCCTTTGCAGCTTCCGAATACGTCGATGCACCAAATCCCGCTTCAACCGGCTGAGGTGATCGATGAACAGCACGCCGTGCAGATGATCGATCTCATGCTGGAAGGCGCGAGCCAGCAGCTCGTCCCCTTCCCGGTCCGACCAGGCGCCTTTGGCATCCTGTGCCCGCACCGTGACCGTGGACGCCCGCTTCACCTTTTCGCGGATCTCCGGGAGACTCAGGCAGCCCTCCTCCTCATACTGCTCGCCCTGCCGCTGCACGATCACCGGGTTAATAAGGACGATCCTCTCCTTTGGGTCTTTCTTGAAGCTCGTGTCGATTGTCGTGATCTGCATCGAGACGCCGATCTGCGGGGCCGCCAGGCCGATACCCTGCGCGGCATACATGCTCTCGAACATGTCCTCGACCAGCTCCGCCAACGCGCGGTCAAATACCGTTACCGGCTCCGCCTTGCGCATTAGCACCGGGTCCGGATACTTCAGCACCTCATAGATTCGCCGCGGACTGTCCACCGCACTCTGCGCCATACGCCCCTTCAATACGCCCTGATCTGTTCCCGATACCCGGCGAAGTTGCGCTCGAGCTCTCGCATCGAATCGCCGCCGAACTTTTCCAGCACGAGCCTCGCTACCGTAAGCGCCACCATGGCTTCGCCCGCAACGCCCGCCGCCGGCACCACGCACACGTCGGACCGCTCATACGATGCCTTGGTCTTCTCGCGCGTGGCAAACGAAACCGACCCAAGAGGCTTGCGCAACGTCGAGATCGGCTTCAGGTAGCCGCGCACCACAATATCTTCGCCATTGGACATGCCGCCTTCGACACCCCCGGCGTTGTTTCGCTCCCGCGTGAACCGCGTAAAACCCGCTGCACGGTCCCCCTTCGTCTCGGCGCCTCCATCCAGCGCCGCATAGCAAATCGCATCGTGTACCGCCGACCCCGATGAACTTGCCGCGGTCACCCCGCGCCCCAGCTCCACCGCCTTCACCGCCTGCAAGCTCATCAGCGCCTGCGCCAGCAGCCCATCGAGCCGCTCGTCCCAGTTCACGTGCGTGCCGATTCCCGGCGGCAACCCATGCACCACCACTTCGAAGACACCGCCGACCGTGTCGCCCGTTCGCAATGCCTTATCTACCTCGGCCTTCATACGGGCCTCAGTCTCCTTATCGGCACAGGCGAGCAAAACTTCACTCGTTTCTTTCAATGCGGCAACCTCCGCCCAACCCACCTCGCGTCCCAGCTCCGCCGTCCCGACGCGGGTCACGTGACTGGCCACCTCCACGCCGAGCTGGCCGAGCAACATCTGCGCAAGCGCGCCACACGCCACGCGCGCCGCCGACTCCCGCGCACTCGCCCGTTCCAGCACATACCGTGCATCCTGAAAATCGTACTTCAAGGTCCCGGCCAGGTCCGCATGGCCCGGTCGCGGGCTCGCCACCGCCTTATGCTTCGCCGAGTCCCCCGCGCCCACCGGCAACAGCTCTTCCCAGTTCTTCCAGTCCCGGTTTTCCAGCGTCATCGCCACAGGCGAGCCGATCGTCTTGCCATGCCGGACCCCGGACAGCACATGCGCGCGATCCTGCTCGATGCGCATCCGCCCACCGCGTCCGTAGCCTTGCTGCCGTCGCCATAGCTCGCGATCCAGAAACGCCTGGTCGAACGGAACGCCCGCGGGCAGCCCACTCACCAGCGCCACCAGTGCCTCGCCATGGCTCTCCCCGGCCGTTGAAAACCTCAACATAAGCTCTCGATTATACGAGGGATCACCCCCGCAGGGCGCTTGCTCTCTCGACAGCGAAGAAGCGTAACGCGATGGCTCCTGCGCCAAAGACGGCCAACTCGCCCCGACCGCTGGCGCAAGGTCACAGCGCCATATATCGTAGAACCGTCAACATTCATTCCAAGGGATGCCCACATGGCCGTTAAGCTCGAAGAAGCCGTCAAACAAGACCTCACCGCAGAGGTCGCCGAGTGGATCGAGGCCTTCGATCAGGTGGTCGCGAACGACTGGGAGCAGGGGGCTGCGGTGCTTTCGGCTCTGCGTACCCGCGCTCGCGAGGCAGGTGTGCCCGCCACGGGCGATGTCACCACCCCTTACCTGAACACCATTCCCAAGCACGACGAGGTCCCCTACCCTGGCGACCGCGGCCTGGAGCGGCGCGTGGAAGCGCTGCTTCGCTGGAACGCCATGGCCATGGTGCACAAGCAGAACAAGCACGATGCGGGCATCGGCGGCCACATCGCGACGTACTCGTCCCTGGCCACACTGCTGGAGGTGGGCTTCAATCACTTCTTCCGCGCCAAGTACGCGACCGACAAGGGCGACCAGCCCGGCGATTTCATCTACTTTCAGGGCCATGCTTCCCCCGGCGTGTACGCCCGCGCCTTTCTGGAAGGCCGCCTCGACGAAACGCGGCTGAAGAACTTTCGCCACGAACTGCGCGGCGAGCCCAGCCTGTCCAGCTACCCCCATCCCTGGCTCATGCAGGACTTCTGGCAATTTCCGACTGTTTCCATGGGAATCGGCCCGCTGAACGCGATCTACCAGGCCCGCTTCATGAAGTACCTGGAAAACCGCAACCTGATCCCCCACACCGAACGCAAGATCTGGGCGTTTGTCGGCGATGGTGAGACTGACGAGGTCGATACGCTTGGGGCCATTTCGCTCGCGTCGCGCGAAGGCCTGGACAATCTGGTCTTCGTGGTCAACTGCAACCTGCAGCGGCTCGACGGCCCCGTGCGCGGCAACAAGCGGATCATCGACGAACTCGAAGGCATGTTCCGCGGGGCAGGTTGGAATGTCATTAAGGTCGTCTGGGGGTCCGACTGGGATGAATTATTTGAGCGCGACCACCAGGGCCTGCTCCTCAAGCGCATGGAAGAGTGCGTCGACGGCGACTTCCAGGCGTTCAAAGCCAAGGGCGGGGCTCACCTCCGCAAGGAGTTCTTCGGCAAATATCCTGAACTGCTCAAACTCGTCGAAGACAAAACCGATGAGCAGCTCGGGAACCTGCACCGCGGCGGGCACGACCCGCTGAAGATCTACAACGCCTACAAGCGCGCGCTCGAGCACAAGGGCGGACCCACCGTCATTCTCGCCAAAACCGTGAAGGGCTACGGCCTCGGCTCCACGCAGGCCCGCAACGCTTCGCACCAGGAAAAGAAGCTTACCGACGACGCTCTTACGGCCTTCGTCCATCGCTTCGATATCCCACTGCCGGATGGCGCCGCGGCCGAGGCCGCCTTCTACCGGCCCGATTCCACTGATCCGGCCATCGCCTACATGCGCGCCCGCCGTGAACAGCTGGGCGGCTTTCTGCCCTCCCGTGAAGTCCCCAAGCTGGACTTCGTCGCGCCGAAGCTTGACTTCTTCAACGAGTGGCTTGGGGGCTCCAAGGGTCGCGCCGTCTCCACCACCATGGTCTTCGTGGCCGTGCTCCGCGCGCTGCTGAAGGACAAAAATATCGGCAAGCTGATCGTGCCGATCGTTCCCGACGAGGGCCGCACCTTCGGCCTCGAGTCCGCCATTAAGCAGGTCGGCATCTATGCGCCGGAAGGCCAGAAATATACGCCCCACGACTCCGACATGCTGCTCAGCTATCGCGAGGAGAAGGAAGGCCAGATCCTCGAAGAAGGCATCACGGAAGCCGGCTCCATGGCCAGCTTCACCGCCGCCGGCACGGCCTACACCAACTTCCGCGTGCCCACCGTGCCCTTCTACATGTATTACTCAATGTTCGGCTTCCAACGCATAGGGGACATGGCCTGGGCCTTCGCTGACTCACGTGGCAAAGGCTTTTTGATGGGCGGAACCGCTGGCCGCACGACCATGCTCGGGGAAGGGCTGCAGCACCAGGACGGCCATTCGCACGTCCTCGCCTCCACCATCCCCACGTGCAAAACCTACGACCCGGCTTTTGCCTTCGAGCTCGCTGTGATCCTCCAGGACGGCATTCATCGCATGTATGAGCTCGGCGAGGACACTTTCTACTACGTCACCATGTACAACGAGGACTACGCCCAACCCGCCATGCCCGAAGGGGAGGGGGTCCGCGAAGGAATCTTGCGAGGTCTCTACCGCTTCCGGCCAGCCGCGACGGGCCCAGCCGCCGTCCAGCTCTTCGGCTCGGGCCCAATTCTGAACGAGGTTTTGCGCGCTCAGGACATGCTCGCCGGCAAGTACAACATCGCCGCCGACGTTTGGAGCGTTCCCAGCTACACCGAGTTGCGCCGGGAGGCGCGCGGCGGCGCGCGCTGGAATCGGCGGCACCCGGCCCAGCCCGAACGCCCGCCCGGCCTCACGCCGGCCCTCGCCGGCGCGGGAGGCCCGATCGTGGCCGCATCCGACTACATGAAAGCCCTTCCGGATGGTCTGTCTCCCTGGCTGGGGCCGCGGCTGGTCACGCTCGGCACAGACGGCTTCGGCCGGTCCGACAATCGCGAACACCTTCGTCGCTTCTTCGAGGTCGATGCCGAGTCCATTGTGGCAGCCGCGCTTTCCAAGCTCGCCCGTGATGGCGCGCTTCCAGGCACAACAGCCCAGACCGCCTTGGCTGACCTCGGCCTTTCGCCGGAAGCCCCCAACCCGGCGCACGCGTAGTGACCGCCCTCACCCTAGGCGTCCCCTGGTTGGCCTTCGCCCACCACGGGGCGTCTCGCGACGGAGACATTGAGCTTGGTTGAAAACCCGCTGTTGCCGGACGCTGAGTTACGAGCGCTGCTGGCCCTGTTGAAGCGCGCTGCGAGGTCCGGAACCGCGCAGCAGCAGCGCGCGGCGCAAGCACGCCGCACGCCTCCGCGAAAACGGCCCGAGGCGAAGAGCCCCGAAGCGGTAGCTGGCCGCGAGGCTTTGCTGGCCGGCACGCTGCTGCAGCTTCGTCCCGGGGACCTTCTCGTGCTCGAGCCGGATGACCGCCTGCCTCTCTCCTTGCTCCCCGCGAAGCCGCCCGCCCCCGCGGCCTGCATTGGGGCACCCACCCTGCCGGTTAGCGCCCCGCAGCTTCTGTTCGCCGCCGGCATGGCCGCTGCCCTGCAAGCCTCCGGCGGCATGCGCCTGGTGCTCGCCCTGGTGCGCGCGGGCCACAAAGAGCCGGCTTGGCTGGACGCTCTCACCTGGGCGCAGGGTCAGCGTCTACCCCTGGTCGTACTCGTCGCCGACCCGCGAGGCTCTGCCACGTTCCTTCCCCCACCCCCGGCCAGGTCCGGCGGCCTGGACTGGAGTTCGGCCACCAAACTGGCTGCTCGTTTGCAACTTCCGGTGCTCACCGTCGACGGAGAAGACGCCGTCGCTGTGTATCGAGTCATGCAGGAGTCGGCTCTCCGTGCGCGCGACGGCGGGGGACCTGCCGTTTTATGGGCCATGCTTCCGAGCCCGAAAGATCGGGCGGCACTTCGCCCCGCGATGTCGTCTCCTGTCCACCGTCTGGCACGGTACTTGCGCGCTCGCGGGATCAGGCCCGCATAAGCTTAGGCCGAGCGGCGCTCCGGGGTGCCGCGGCCCTCGTTCTTGCTTACACTGGAAGCTATGCTCCTTTGGCAGTGCAACTGGCGTCCCCGTTTCCTTTGTCTGACCCTTGCCGTTCTCGGCCCCGGTCTTCTTTCTCTGCCAGGGAAAGCGCAAACTCCCAGCTACCCCTCCGTGCCTGCCC
>CAXUIF010000179.1:0-6592 GCA_964250995.1 uncultured Acidobacteriaceae bacterium | reverse complement strand
TTTGTCGCAGTCGGCGTGGTCTTACTTCGCTAAGGACCGATTCGCTCTTCTGCTCCTGTGCTGCGTTCCCTTGCGATCCCGCAGCGACAGCGCGAAGCCTGCCTCAGCCTCGCTTGGCGGCAAGCAGCCGCATGATCCCCGTACGCGGCAGATCCGGCGCAAGAAAACGTTCCGCCCCACCCGCGTCCCGCACCACCGCTTCCGCTGCGATCCTGCCACTGCGCACGGCGCCTTCCATGGTCGAAGGCCACCCGGTGCGCGTCCAATCGCCGGCCAGGTAGAGTCCTTCGCCTAACGCGTCCGCAGCCGGACGATAGCGATCCAGCCCCGGCAGCACTGAAAACGTCGCCCGCGCCTCCTTCAACACACCCGACTTCAGCAACGTGGCCTCACGCACCTGCGGAAAGAACCGGGCAAGCTCCGCGAGCGACGATGCCAGAATCTGCTCGCGTGTCCGCTTCAGTTCCTCGAACGATCCGCTTACCGTCAACTCCAGGTACTGGACCGCGCCGGCATCCTCCGGCCGGACACGCCGAATCCGGGTCTTGTTGAACATCCACTGAATGCGCGTATCGAGCAGCGCGGCATGGTGAAGGGGCGTCACTGCGCGGTCGAACCAGAGGTGGATGGTGGTGATCGGCGCATGCACAAAGTGTTCCAGTGCGGCCTGCAGGTCAGCATGTCCTGACGGCCCCCCTCCCGCGCCGCCGATCAGCTTCGCCGTCTGCTCGAATGGCCCAGCAAACACAATCCGTTCTGTCTCCAACACCGTCCCATCCGCTAGCCGCAAGCTCCACGCCGTGCCCGCCCGCCGTACTTCCTCTACGCTGGCACGCAACTGGACCGTGGCCCCCTGTGCTTCACAGAGCCGCGCCATCGCTGCATAGAACGTCGACAACGGCTGCATGGGAATGCCAAGCCGCCCACCCTGCGGGTTCGCTAGAAACGACTCGTGAAAGACCTGACCGGCATAGCGCGTGGAGCAGTGCTCAAAGCTGTCATTGAGCGCGCCCACAATCACCGGCTCCCAGAAGTGCCGGATGGCTCGCTCGGTTTGCCCCGTTCGCTCCAACCATCGGCTGAAGGGCTCCTCATCGGTGGCAGGATAGCCTTTGATAAACTGCAGCAGCCCACGCGCAATCACGACCTTGTCGCGCACTCCCAGCATGGGCGCACGCAGAAAGCTCAGCGTCGAGTGCGCCGGCGCAGGCAAATCCTCCGGCCCGAGAACGCTGGCCCGCATCGGCTCCTCAGCCGTGGCAGGTTCCAGAAACGTAATCTCGTCATACCAGCGAATGTACCTGTCCGCCCCTGCCCGTCGACATAGATCGATCAGATTGGTGCAACAGCCCAGCAACACATGTTGCGAATCGATTTCCTCTTCCAGCGCCGGATGCCGATAGGAGTACGCGCGTCCGCCCACATACGGCTTGCGCTCCAGCAGCGTCACGCGAGCGCCCGCACCGGACATCGCCACGGTCGCCGCAAGACCCGCCAGGCCAGCCCCAACTACCACCACATCGGAGCTACCCGAAGCGGAACCGCTCACGCGCCCAGCCTCGCCATGCCGGAGGCAATCAGACCGCGGCCCAGGATGCCCAGCTTCTCGGAAAGATGCACCGAAACGCGCTCCCGCAGCACGGCCTCGGGATCGCGCGCCACCCGCTCCAGCAGTCGCCGATAGATGGTCGCAAGCACCTCCATCGCTGGTTGCGCATCCGCGTCCAGCAACGGAATCAGCTCATCGGCCGTCCTGTAGTACGCCTTGGCACGCCCGATCTCCTTCACCATCAGCGCACGCATCCTTGCCGAGCCGCCACCGGCGCGCAGCTCTTCAAGAAACGTTGCGGGGTCCAGGCCGGCCTCGGTCATGTCCTCCAGCGGAAGGTAGATGCGCCCACGCTCGGCATCTTCGCGGACATCCCGCAGAATATTGGTCAGCTGGAACGCTATGCCGGTCTGTTCGGCAAGCAGCTCCGCGCGCGGATCGGAGTACCCAAAGATGCGAATGCATACCAGCCCCACAACCGACGCGACCAGATAGCAGTAGCGGTACAGCGCGGGAAAGCTCTCGTAGATCTGGTACTCCTGCGGTCTGCCTCCAGGGTCGGCAAGGCTCGCGCCGCCCACCCAGCGGACACCCTCAGGCCGCGGCTGCAGGTCCATCGTCGTTCCCGCTACCAGCTGTTCGAGCAGCTCGTCGGAAATGCCGAAGCGCTGTTGCGTATCGTTCAACGCGACAAACACAGGATCGTTCTCTGCCTTGTGCCGAGATTGGCGCCAAGCTTTGGTCCACTCCGCCATCGCTGCGCGACGCGCGTCCAAGGGGAGCGTCTCATCGTCTGCCAAATCATCTGCTCGGCGCATAAAGGCATACACCGCGCACATTGCGTCCGACTTGCCCTGCGGCAACACGCGGAACGACCAGTAGAAGTTCTTGGCCTCGCGTTTGGCCACAGCACGGCAGTACGCGTAGGCTGCTGCAACGGCTGCTGGTTGCTCCTGTGTCATGGCGTCTCCGCTTGCCTGCGGCCGGGTCGCATCTTGCCCAGCATCGCCTCACCCAGCAGACGAAGCTTCGTGCCCTTGGTCACCACAGGACGCCCCTTAAGCGTGTTGTAGTCCTGCGCGGCAATGGCATCCAGGATCGCCAGACCGCCCTTCACAAAGAGCGCCAAGGTGGCCGCCAGATCCGGCTCCACCAGCCCTACCAGACGTCTCCCGCGGACCAGCCGCGCCCGCGCATCCTCCACCAAAAACTCCATCATCGTCCGGAAGTTCGCGTCGAAGCGCCGCGTCGCGATCTGCTCATCCGTCACGCCAAAGCGCTGCATCGCATCGGCTGGCAGGTAGCGCCGCCCGTGGTCCACCCAGTCGGTCACGATGTCCTGCCAGAAATTGGCGAGTTGCAGCCCCGTACAGACCTCGTCGGAGAGCGCGAACAGCGCTTGCTCCCGATGACCGGATAGCAGCAGCACCAGCCGGCCCACAGGGTTCGCCGAGTACTGCGAATAGTGTTCCAGCGTCTCGAGCGAGTGGTGGTGCGTGTACACCTGATCTTCTTCGAAGGCCGAGATCAGGTCGTCAAAGGGTTCGATCGGCAGCGAACAAGCTGCAATCGTCGGCGCCAGCGCCACCAGAACCGGATGCCGGGACTGGGCAGGCTGCGTGAAGCACTCATGCAACATCGCGCGCCACTCCGCGAGCAGGCGCTTGGCCAGGGCCGTGTCAGCGACCTCGTCGCCCAGATCGTCGGAGGTCCGGCAAAACGCATACACACTGTGAAAGTGGGGCCGCAGCCTCGCCGGCAGCAAGATCGTCGCGACGTGAAAGTTCTCGTAGTGAGACTCGGCCAGTCGCTTGCACCAGGCCTGCGCCTGCTGCAGGGTGGGCCGCTGCTCCGGCGTGCGGTACAGCGCGGGTGCCCCCGACAGCGATCCGTCCATCGTCTCCGCCACAGCACTCACGCCCATACTTCCGCCGCCTCAAGCAACACACCGTCATCCTCCAAAACACCGTGCGGGTACACCACCGTCTTGACCTCGGGCCGCGTACCCTCCGCACTTCGCGTCAACATGCGCTGAAACAGAGCGGGCACGTCCTGAAGCGAAGCCGATCCGGTCAAGAACGCCGCGGCGTCAAAGCGCCCCGACTGCAACAGATCGAAGGCCTTGCGCGCCGTCGCCGGCGTATGGTGAAAACTTGCCTTGATCGTCAGATCGCTGTAGTGCAAAAGGTTGGTGTCGAACGCCACTGTCGTGCCCGCAGGTGGGCCTCCGAACAGATTGACCGTGCCGCCCTTGCGGGCCATCCTTACCGCCCATTGCCACGCCTCCGGCGTAGCGACAGCCTCGAACACCACATCAGCACCTCGACCCGCGGGGGTCAGCGCCCGCGCGGCCTCCACCGGATCGTTCGCCTCGCCTACCCGCACGACCTCTGCCGCTCCCAGGGCCCGGGCCATGGCCACCTGATCCACACGCTTGACCACCGCAATCACATGGAGCCCCTCCAGGGCCGCCGCATGCACAAACAGCAGCCCGATCGGTCCCGCCCCGAGAACAATGGCGGTCTGGCCCGCGCGCACTCCGGATTCCTCGAGCCCACGCACTACGCACGCCAGCGGTTCCGTGAGGGCCGCGTGCGGCATCGGCATGCCACCGGGAACCCGCAGCGTGTTCTTGGCCACAATGCGCGCGGGCACGCGCATGTACTCCGCATACGCGCCATTATTGAACAACAGATCGTCGCAAAGGTTCTGCTGTCCGTTGTCACAAAAGAAACATGCGCCGCATGGTGCCGAATTCAGCGGCACGACGCGATCCCCCACCGCGAACCGCGTCACCCCGTCGCCGACTTCAACCACGGTTCCGGCCAGTTCATGCCCGAAGACGCGATCGGCGGTCAGCATACGCGCATGGTAGCCGCGTCGAAACACCTTCAGGTCTGTGCCGCAGGTCAGCGCGGCGTCCACACGCAGGACCAGCTCCCCCGCGCCGGCCACAGGCTGCGGCACCCGCTCCAGCCGCAGGTCTTCCTTGCCGTGCAACACTGCCGCCAGCATGCTCTTGCTCACCTCCCCATTTTCTCATCCCAGGACGGCTCTCGACCATGCGTCCGTGACAGCCGCAGCGCATCTGATACCCTGACCACCAGCTGAACGCATGAACCTTGTCCTTCCAGGAGCCTTTGCCAAACGGATCGTAGGCTCGGTGCAGGAGTACTCGCTCCTGACCTTTCGTGCGGTCGCCGCACTTTTCTCTGCTCCGCACTACTATGCCGATACCTTCATCCAGCTCGACTCCATCGGCGTCGGTTCGGTCCCTATTGTTATCCTTGCCGGCTTCTTCACCGGGGCTGTCCTCACCCTGCAATCCACCACCACGCTGAAGCAGTTCGGGGCGGTTGACCTCACCGGGCGCTTGGTCGCGCTTTCCATGATTAAGGAGCTCGGCCCCGTGCTGACCGGCCTTATGGTCTCCGGCCGCAACGCCTCCGGCATGGCCTCGGAGCTCGGCTCCATGAAGGTCTCCGAGCAGATCGATGCCATGCGCGCCCTCGGCACCGATCCCATCCGCAAGATCGTCACCCCGCGCATCGTCGCCACGGTCAGCATGCTCTTCTTTCTCACCATGATCTCGGACACCATGGGCATCGCGGGGGGAGCCCTGGTTGCGGTCACCCTTCTACGGCAAAGCGGTCCGGCCTTCTTTCACAACGCCATCTCCGCGCTTGCGATGGGCGACGTCGTCGAAGGGCTCACCAAACCGCTCTTCTCGGGCTTTATTATTGCGACTGTCGGCTGCTACTACGGCCTGTCCACTACGGGCGGCACGCGCGGTGTCGGCAAAGCCACCACACAGGCCGTCGTCACGTCATCGGTTCTGCTCATCATCGTCGATACCTTCGTCACCAAACTGATGATCGGCATCTTCGGCAGGTAGGACCCGATGCCTGAAACCAACAGCGCCGACGATCCCGTTCTCGATTTCTCGAACGTTTCCATCACGTTCGACCGTGACCCCGTTTTGCGCGACGTCAGCTTCACGGTCGCCCGGGGCGAGACCCGCATCCTGCTCGGCCCCGCCGGCGGCGGCAAAAGTGTGCTGATGAAGCTGGCGAACGGCCTGCTGCAGCCGGATACCGGCGTTGTGCGCGTCTTCGGGCAGGACCTGTCCAAGCTGTCGGAACGCGAGCTCTTTGCCCTGCGCGATCGCATCGGCATGGTCTTCCAGGAGAGCGCCCTCTTTGACTCGCTCAACGTAGAAGACAACGTCGCCTATCGCCTCCACGAGGAGCACGCCCCCGAGCAGGAGTCGCATGCGCGCGCGGAAGAAGCGCTCCGCTTTGTCGAACTGGAGCAGGCCATCGCCAAGTTCCCCTCGGAGCTTTCCGGGGGCATGCGGCGCCGCGTCTCCATTGCTCGCGCCATCATCAGCCACCCCGAACTGATCCTCTACGACTCACCCACCGGCGGGCTCGACCCTATTACCTCCACGACCATCATCGAGCTCGTCGTCAAGCAGCGCGACGTCTCCGGCACCACCGCGCTGCTCATCACGCATCGCCTCCAGGATGCCTTCACACTCGCCACCCATCGCTTCAACCAGGCGACTGCTCACATGGAACCCATCCCTGACAAGGGCATTGACGCCAGCACCCAGTTCCTTGTTCTGAACGAAGGCCGTATTGTCTTTCAAGGCAGCACACAGGAGCTCGTGCACACCACCGACCCCTGGCTGAAGCAGTTCCTCACCTGACGTCGCGCCTGCATCTTTGCGCTTGTCATTCTCGAAAGGTATCTGCGTCGGCCCTTTGTTGTCCCAATCGTGCCCTTACCTTGACTTCCAACGCCTGCGCATCGAACGGGGCCCGCACTTTGATGTCGTTGTCGAAGTAGACAAACACGTCCCGCGGCCGCGACGCTGCTTCGGTCGCACAGGCCCGCCGCCCCTCTGCACGGCCACCGGTCGCCCAGGCCGCAATCCGGTCGGCCCAGGTTTCCAGCGCCTCGTGCTCATACCCGCTCCCATACAGCTCTTCGGAGCCATGCAGACGGCAGTACACAAAGTCCGCGGTGACGTCCAACAAC
>CAXUIF010000178.1:3244-6595 GCA_964250995.1 uncultured Acidobacteriaceae bacterium | reverse complement strand
CTCACCTGCGAGTCCAAGCGCGGCTGCTGCATCCTCTGCTACGGCCGCAACCTCGGCTCCGGCAAGATGGTCGAAATGGGCGAGGCCTGCGGCGTCATCGCGGCGCAGTCCATCGGCGAGCCCGGCACGCAGCTCACCATGCGCACCTTCCACGTGGGCGGCACGGCCTCCCGCGTGCACGATGCCTCCAAGGTCGAAGCCAAAAACACCGGCAAAGTGCACTTCATCAACCTGGTCACGGTGCGTGCGAAAGAAGGCGGTCTGGTGGCGTTCAACCGCTCCGGTTCGATCGCGGTACTTGACGATAAGGGCCGCGAGAAGGAGCGCTACGCCATCGTTTACGGCGCCAAGCTGCGCGTCGAAGACGGCCAGGAGGTCAAGCAGGGCGACGTGATCGGCGAATGGGATCCGTACACCTTCTCGATCCTCACGGAGATCGCCGGCACGGTCAGCTTCAAGGACCTGCAGGAAGGCCTGACGGTGAACGAGGAGATCGACGAGGTCACTGGACTTTCTCGTCTCGTCGTCGCCGAGTCGCCTGATGAGAAGCGCCAGCCGACCATCCTGATCAAGGCGGCCAGCGGCCAGAAGCGTTACATCATGCCGTCACGCGCTTACCTGATGGTGCAGGATGGCGATGAGGTGTCGCCGGGTGATGTGCTCGCGAAGATCCCGCGTGAGAGCTCGCGTACCAAGGACATCACGGGCGGTCTGCCGCGCGTGGTTGAGCTCTTCGAGGCGCGCAAGCCCCGCGATCCGGCGATCATCTCGCGCATCGATGGTGTGGTGCGTTTCGGGGATGTGTCCAAGGGCCAGCGTAAGGTATACGTGACGGCGGATAACGGTAACGAGGAGGAATACTCGGTGCCGCGCGGCGTGTACATCAACGTGCAGGAAGGCGAGCGTCTGCGCGCCGGCGATGCACTGATCGACGGCCCGCGCAACCCGCACGACATCCTCGATGTTCTCGGGGAGCGTCAACTGCAGATCTACCTCGTCGAGCAGATCCAGGAGGTCTATCGCCTGCAGGGCGTGGGCATCTCGGATAAGCATATCGAGACGATCGTCCGGCAGATGATGCGCTGGGTGAAGATCGACGATGTCGGCGACACCAACTTCCTGCTCGAGCAGCAGATCGACCGCTTCCGGTTCAACGCCGAAAACGATCGTGTGCTGGCCGAAGGCGGACGCCCGGCGATCGGTCGCCCGCTGCTGCTCGGCATCACCAAGGCGTCGCTTTCCACCGACAGCTTCATCTCGGCGGCAAGCTTCCAGGAGACCACCCGCGTGCTCACCGAAGCGTCCATCAACGGCGCGATCGACGGCCTGCGCGGCCTCAAGGAAAACGTCATCGTCGGCCGCCTCATTCCCGCCGGCACCGGCATGGAGTACTACCGCCAGGTCGCGCTCTCCCCAGAGCTCGAAGAGGCGGCAGCCCAGATCCAGGCCGAGGTCATGGAAGCGCACGAAGCCGAAGAGCGCGAGCTCGAAGCGATGCGGATGGAAGGGGAGCAGGAGGAGCTGGCTGCGGAGTAACGTGCGGGTCGTAACGCCGAATCACGGAAGGGAGCCGCGAGGCTCCCTTCTTCTTTTAGCGAAACTGCGGAGTCCGCAGCGGCATGGCGGAGCACCAAGTCCGATACGCAGCCAAACGCCCTTGCATTAGCTAAGGATCTTAGCTAAGCTTTCCTTATGGAAATCAACGTCCATCACGCCAAGACCCATTTGTCCAAGCTCATCGCTGCCGCCGAGAACGGGGAAGAGGTCATCATTGCCCGCAGCGGTAAGCCTGCAGTCAGGTTGGTGTTGGTGGAAGAGGTCCGGCAGTCACGCCGTGACCTGATTGGAAGCGGCATTGGCAAGCTCTGGATCTCAGATGACTTCAACGCCCCGGAAACGTCCGTTGCGATGGCTGATCTGTTCGAAGGTGGACGCGACATCCAGTGAGGGTTCTGGTCGACTCGCACGTCTATGTATGGGCACTGTTGAAAGACCCACGGCTCTCGACGAAGGCCAAGAATATACTGCGGTCCGACCAGCATGAGTTGTATTTCTCGATGGTGTCGCTGTGGGAGTTGAGTATCAAGATTCGACTTGGTAAGCTGCGCACGCTCACCTCATCGGTGGCTTTCCTACACGATTCCTTGAAGGCCAACGCGATTCGGGTTCTGCCTCTCCGGTATGAGGACATTCTCTCGCTAGAACAGTTGCCAGCTCACCATCGGGATCCGTTTGACCGCCTTCTCATCGCACAGGCAATGACCAATGGCCTACAGCTGTTGACGGAGGATGCGGCGATCAGGGGGTACGAGAACGTCTCGGCCATCTGGTAGCGAGCGACCGCGAAGTCAGCGATAGTTTAGGCGTGGATCAGTGCCGCAGGCGGAAGTTCACGGTGACGATGGTGGCGACGTCGGTGGGTTTGCCGTCCACGAGGTAGGGCCGGTAGCGCCAGCGGCGGACGGCATGTTCGGCGGCACTGCGGAGAAGGTGATGTCCCTGAAGGATGCGTGTGGCTTCTACGATGCCGTTGCGTCCGACCACGACCTGAACAATGACCTCGCCTTCAACATGGGTGAGGCTGGCGAGTTTGGGGTAGCCAGGCGCGGGCGCGAAGATCAGGTGCGAGGCCATGACGCCGGAGGACGCCAGGAAGACGCCTTCGCGTGGATCGAAGCCGAGGTGTGGCGGCAGGATGGCGCGAGCGGCCGCAGGGCTGAGGCGAGTGGCATGGCCCAGGGTGCCGGCGGAGGGCGGAGAGGCGTGCGTACTCTTTGCGGGCTCATCGGTGCCTGCGCTGATGGCCGCCGTGGAAGCCGGTACCGCAGCAGAGGTCGTCCTGTTGGCAGAGGGGCCCTCGGCGGTGGAGGCAGCTGAACTTCCTGCGGCGTCGGAAGCCTCGTCCCCGGGCGCACTGATGGGCCCGTACGCGCTCGGTTTCGGCTGCAAGGGGGGCACCGCTGCGGGGTGTGCCGCGGCACGCGTAGGGGGAGCGGAGCGGCGTGTGAGAGCGAAGGCCGCTACGATCGCCAGCAGCAGAACGCAGACGCCTGGGATCCAGTAGGACCGGCGCAGCACGGACAGCAGAGTTCGCGGCGCGGCAGCGGCAGGGGTGGGCGCGATGTCCGTGGCGGCACGGCCAACAGGAACGCGGAAGGCCCTTTCTGTAGTCGGGGACGCATGGTCCTGCGTGGGCGCACCGTCGCCGGGGTGATTCAGCAGCACCTGCGAGAGTCGGTCGTTGGTGAAGCGCGACAGCGCTTCCGGGGCCGTTGCGGGCACGGCGGCCACGAAATCCGCTGGTACCAGGAGAGCGGCGTCTTCGGCATCGTCCGCCGGGAGGGCTACGGG
>CAXUIF010000178.1:0-3234 GCA_964250995.1 uncultured Acidobacteriaceae bacterium | reverse complement strand
GGCGGACACTGGGTCGTAAGATTCTTCGGCGCTGGGCAGACGGACCACATCTGTGGTGGTGATAGCCGGGAACCGGGTTCGCTGCAGACGGATGACGTCTGCAACGAAGGCGAGAATCTGCCGCAGGGGCTGGTGAAGGTCCGTGCCTGCGTCCTCGATATGCGGGCCGCCGGCCGCGAGCGCCAGAAGTTCCATGAGTTCGCTGCGGGGTGGGGCCTCTTCTTCGCGGTACAGGATCGACCGCACCATGGAGACCATCTCTTCGTGGAAGGCCGGGTCGGCCAGGCGGTCGGCAAAGGGCTGAACATCCTCAGGCCGGCCAAAGGAGACGTTTCGACTGCGGAAAAAGTCACGCAGCTCCTCAAGATAGGGTGCAAACCGTGCGGCAAGGCTATCGAGTCTGGACGCAGCCACCATACTCCTTCGTAAGATGCAAGCCCGTCGGGGATGGGAGGCTCTTCGGAAAAAAGGTTTGGCTGCGGCTGGTGCGCTCTCGCTGAGAAAGTGTCCGCCTCGTATGCTGCTTGTATGGCTCGCTTTCGTCATTCAATCCGGCACATTGGTGTGGTCCTTGGCTTGTTTGCTTCCGCGCGGGCTTGGGTGGCGGTGCCCGCGCAGGGGACGGCGCGGGCGCAGCGGACGCCGTCCACCGCAGCCGAAAAGCTGGTCTGGTCCGACGAGTTCGACCAGACCGACGCCGCTCCTGATCCGACAAACTGGACGTACGAGCCGGGGGGTGGCGGCTGGGGCACCGGCGAACTGGAGACATACTGCAGCCCACGCACGACGGATGCACCGTGCGATCCGGTAGGAGCGCCCAATTCGTTTGTGGGGCGGGACGGGTACCTGCACCTTGTGGCGCGGCGCAACACGGCGGGGCAGTGGACCTCGGCGCGGCTGGTGACGCATGGACTGCAAAGTTTTCAGTACGGACGCATTGAAGCGCGTATCCGCATCCCGCGCGGAGAAGGCGTGTGGCCAGCATTCTGGATGTTGGGTGACGACATCGACCAGCATCCCTGGCCAGCGTGCGGGGAGAACGACATCATGGAAAACATAGGGAAGGAGCCCACCCTTGTGCATGGAACGCTGCATGGCCCGGGCTACCAGGGCCTGGGTCTCGGTAAGCCGGACCAGTTGCCTTCCGGAAAGCCCTTCGGCGACGACTTTCACGTGTACGGCACCGTCTGGTCCCCTGGCAAGGTGCAGTACTACGTGGACGACCCGAGCAAGCCCTATGCGACGTTCACCCGTGCCGACCTGCCGAAAGGCGCCGTCTGGCCCTTCGACAACGGGAAGTACTTCATCCTGCTGAACCTGGCCATGGGCGGGCAATGGCCTGGTCTCCCCAACGCTGCTACGCCGGCGCCATCAGAGATGCTTGTGGACTATGTGAGGGTGTATCAGACCCCGGCGGGGCAGTAGCAGCCGCGGCAGAGCTGTAGTAGCTCGAGCGGCGCTCAGCGCGCAGCGCTTTGCAGGGCGACGTTACGGAAGGTCACGCTTTGCAGCGCGTCGGTATTGTGCGAGCACACGCCAAGGCCTACATAGACCAGGTTGGGCATAGCAAGCGTGATGGAGGGCGGCTTTGCGGAACCCTTTCCTTCGCCGGCGTAGGCGAAGATGCGGTCGCCGCGCCGCACCAGCCGCAGGCGAACGGCGTTGTGCTCCGGGAGGGTCACGTCTTTGGTCTCGCCGCCCTCCGTTAGCCGGTACTGCAGCGTGATGTGGCCGTCGGCGTGAATAGCGATGTCGGCATACGGAGAACCCGGATCAAGGCTTTGGCGAAACATCAGCATGCCTTTCGCGAGCCGAAACGTCACGGGCGCGTCGACGTGGAGGTCCGCCGCGAGCGACAGGTCGCCGGCGAGCCGGGTCCAGGTAAAACGAAAGCTGTCTGCGGTGCCCCACACATCCGCGCCCCCGCCGCCGAGGCGATAGGTGCCCCGCAGCGGGTCGTACTCCGTGAAGCCCGGTTGCGCGGAACCGATGTCAGTCGATCCGAGAAAGTCGCCCTGGGCCGCGGGGTGTGCGCTTTGTTGTGCAAGGGAAAGCGGCGGCAACGGCCCATGCAGGAGTAGAAGGCAGCCAAGAGCCAGGAAGACGCGTTTCGCCACAGTGAGACCAGCATAGAAGCAGGCAGTACCGGGGCGCAATTGCAGAGGCCTCCGCTATGCTGAACCGATGAGTCGAACAGCGTTGGTGACGGGGGCTTCGCGGGGTCTGGGAGCCGCCATGGCGACGTGCCTGGCGGAGGCTGGGCTGAACGTGGCCGTGAACTACTTCGCGAGCGCCGGACGAGCCGAGCAGATGTGCTGCGAGCTCGAAGCACAGGGTTTTGTGGCCCAGGCGTTTGGCGCGGACGTGCGCGATGAGGCCGAGGTGCAGCGCCTGGTGAACGAGGTGCAGGGCGCGCTTGGTCCTATCGACGTGCTGGTGGTAAATGCGACGGGACACCAACCCATGCTGAGCGTGGAAGAGCAGACGTGGCAGGCCTATCTGGATCAACTCGAGTTCTTTGTGAAGTCGCCGTTGCTGCTGTTGCAGGCGACGCTGCCCGGCATGCGCGCCCGGCGTTGGGGGCGGGTCATCCAGATCGGCAGTGAAGTGGTGGAGCTGGGCAATCCACGGTTCGCGAACTACGTCGCCGCCAAGGGAGCGCAGCTGGGGCAGACGCGGTCGTGGGCCCGAGAGCTGGGACCGGACGGGATCACCGTCAATCTTGTGGCGCCCGGCTGGATTCCGACGGAACGGTCACTGGAGGCAACGGCGGAGGACAAAGACGCCTACGCCCGCG
The DNA here is from genome assembly GCA_964250995.1 of uncultured Acidobacteriaceae bacterium. Classification (GTDB taxonomy): domain Bacteria; phylum Acidobacteriota; class Terriglobia; order Terriglobales; family Acidobacteriaceae; genus Granulicella. The sequence continues at coordinate 437 of CAXUIF010000178.1, read as the reverse complement.
CCGTGCCACTGCGACGCATGGGCGTGGCGGACGAGGTGGGCCGGGTGGTGACGTTTTTGGCGAGCGAGGCAGCAAGCTTCGTCACGGGGCAGAAGATCGCCGTAAATGGGGGCAACACGCTGGAATAAAGCGAGCCGGAGCTGCCGTGTAGCTTTTGTCAAACCAGAAGCGTTGGGGGCCCTGAGCGCCTCGCATTCAGAGCCCCCTCCGATCAAGTTGCCTACTGCGCGTGCTTGGGTGGAAAGTGGTCGAACATCTTATCGACCGTCTTCTTGACCAGTTTGATGTTCTTGTCTTCATGCTTGTTGAGGTCGGCCTGGGAGCGTCCGCGGAACACCAGGTTGTGCGTCTGTGTGTCATACAGATCGACCATCAGCGTCCCCACCGGAACCTGCTGGACCGTGGTGTTGGTCATGCCATCCCCACCACCCCAGCCG
>CAXUIF010000177.1:0-6629 GCA_964250995.1 uncultured Acidobacteriaceae bacterium | reverse complement strand
AGAGGATGTACCCACGCACGGCACGCCGCTGGGCCAGATCGGGCGGGGCGATCTTTTGCGTGACAACCGGGGTGGGGCTGCTTGCAAGACCAGAGGGCATAGTGGCGGCCCTCGGTGTGATGCAGGGGCGAGGTGCGCCGCTGTGTTAGGACGGCGAAAGGCGATCGCGAAGCTCGGCGAGAAGGCGCTCGGCAATGACCTCGGGAGGGCCCGCTGCGGCATCGGCCACGTGGTGCGCGAGGCGGGCATAGAGGGGCTGCCGGCGAGCATAGCGTGCCGCTGCGGCTGGCCGCTCGCCGAGCAGGGGCCGTGCCGTGGCTGCCGGATCCTGCGCCTGCCCGACGCAGCGCGCGTACAGCACCTCGAATGGCGCGTCGAGCAAGACGACCAGGGTGTGTTCGCTTGCAGTGAGCAGATCCTGCACAGCCGGTGTCTCCGGCGCGCCACCACCCAGTGCAAGGATCACGCGTTCGCCGCGCAGCAGACCGCGGAGCGCGTCGGTCTCTGCCACACGGAACGCCGCTTCGCCCCGCTCCGCGAAGATGGCAGGAACGGGAAGCCCTAGCTGCTCGGCAGCACAGTCATCGAGGTCGGCAAAGCGCCATCCAAGCCGTTCGGCAAGGACCCGGCCAACCGACGTCTTCCCCGAGCCCATGAAGCCGGCAAGCACAATTCGCTGAAGCGGGCGCGTCCCGGAGTCGATCAACCTTGGCCTTCTGCCTGTCTCGCCTTAACCGGCGAGATCGGTAACACCGCCGTCATCGCCGGCCTCTTCGCGGAGCTTGCTCGCGATGTTGGACCAGACGGCGTCGCTGGGCTCGTGCGTCGTCGGTTCAAACAGCCTCCGGGCGGTCTCTGCAATGGTTTCAAGGTCCCGCACCAGGGCCGCGCAGTCGGGGTTGGCCGCCAGAAAGCGCGCCAGCCGCGGATCTTCGCTTACCTTGCCGCCGGCGAGAAACAGCTCCGGCAGATGATGCTCGAACTCCGCCGGGGTCAGTCTGTCGTAATTGATCGTGCCGTTATCGCTCATTGCACCAGCTCCCGTATGTTGGCGAGAGGTGGCGGCAGCTGCTCAGGGTGCCGCAGCAGCTCGCGCAGGCGCAAGCGCGCCTTGTGCAACTGGCTCTTGCTGTTGCCGGTCGAGCACTCCAGCATGGTGGCGATCTCGTTGTGCTCAAAGCCTTCCACGTCATGCAGCACAAACACCATGCGGTAGCCCGGGGGCAGGGAAGCCACGGCACGTTCCAGCGTCACGCGGTCCACCGATCCGGAAAGCTGCGGATCGCGCGAGCCAAAGTCGCGCTTTGGCGCATCTTCTTCGCTCGGGTTGATGGTTTCTTCCAGCGACACCAGCTGCAGGCCCTTTTTGCGCAGATGCATCAGCACCAGGTTGACGGTCAGGCGGTGCAGCCAGGTGGAAAAGGCGCTTTCCCCGCGGAAGCTGCCGAGCTTGCGGAACAAGTGCAGAAAAGCTTCCTGAGTCATGTCTTCGGCTTCGGAAACATTGCCCAGCATGCGCAAACACAGAGTGTAAACACGGCGCTTATGCAGCGCGTAGAGTTTGGAAAAGGCGTCAGGGTCGCCCAGCTTCGCCCGCTCGATCGCTTCGGCTTCGCCGGCGATTGGCGGGTTGCGCTTAAACAACCCCGGGGTCGGTTTTGATTGCATTGTCGGTGAACCTTGTTTTTCCATGGGCAAACGTCCAGTCGGTCCGTCCGTGCACGCCGGCGCGCTTTGCCTCGTCTAGCCTAACGCAAGTCTGCTGTCGGAACCTGCCCCTTTGAAGGACGAACGGCGGTCCCAAGTTGTCTCGATGGCTGGGCGGACTGCTCAGCTGCCCAGAAAGCGCGCATACAGCGAGCGCGCCAAACCCACATCCGTGGTGCCCTGCACCAAGGCCCGGCCGTCCGGAAACACGGTCAGCGTATACGGCGGGTACCGAAAGCGTAACAGAAGTCCGTTGGCCCGGACCTCCCCGAGCGGCTCCAGACGACGCCTCAGGCTCCCGAGATCCACAGGGCGGCGATGCTCATGAATCTGGACGGCGTTGCGGCCGCACAAGGTGATCTGCGGCCGGCCCTCCCCGTCGAGCGCGCGGAAGCTTCGCTGCCGGCACACCGCACAGTCTTCGCGCGGCGTTCCGGTCGCGATTTCGGACCGGTCGCCGGTCCAAAGGTCATGCGAAAGCAGGGTCCGCCGCAGGCGCTCGGGCTGCCCTGTAAGGAGTTTCAACGCTTCGGCCACGGCCAGCGAGGCAGCCAGATTGACCGCTGGACCGAGCACACCGGCCGTCTCACAGGTTTCGGCGTCGCCTGCCGGGGCTTCCGGAAACAGGCACGCCAGACAGGCTGTCGGCGCGGCGGTGTGGTGCCACGGCGGCGCCGCCACGCCAGTCGCCGGGCGTGGCAGCACATTCATGGTGGCCGCATAGGCCCCCACTGCGGCCATGTAGATCCAGGGCCGCCCGTCGCGGACGCAGAGGTCGTTGAGAAGGTAGCGTGTTTCGAAGTTATCGGTGCCGTCCAGCACGAGATCTGCACCGTCGAGCAGCGTTTCGGCGTTGGACGGTGTAAGGTCAGCCACCTGCGCGGTCACCCCGACGTCGGCGTTGATGCGCCGCAGGTGGCGGCGAGCCGCTTCGGCCTTGGGCAGCGCCTCGCGCGCGTCGTCCTCGTCGAAGAGCACCTGTCGCTGCAGATTGCTGGGTTCCACAAAATCGCGGTCAATCAGCGTTAGCCGGCCGACCCCGGCGCGCGCCAGAAGACCGGCCGCTGCCGCACCGGTGGCGCCCACGCCCACAATCGCCGCATGCGCTTTCAGCAAGCGTTGCTGCCCTGGGAGGCCGATGCCGGCGAAGAGCACCTGCCGCGAATAGCGCTCCCGCGGGTCGAGCCCGGCCGCTGCCGTCGGGCCAGAGTCAGGCAGCCTGCCGTGATCAGCCCGCGCCGGCACGGTTTCCACAGAAGCTTCCTCGAACCGCATGGGTTTCAGTATAGAGAGCAGCAGGCGCCGACCAGCAGGTGCGGTACCGGGTTCGCGAGCAAGGGGAGGCCAACCTGCCCTTTGCCCGGATCATCCCAACGTGTACTCTCCTGAGCACCCACGGGCCAAGCTGCGCCCGCCTCCGTCGCCCCCGCGCGTCCGGACAACAGCGAGAACCTATAAGCTGGACGGGTAGTCCATGCAACGGAAGGACAAGCGGTGTCGGGTCGGTTGAAGCGCAGGGAGCGTGGCGCAAAGGAAGGGCAAGCTCGGCGGCAGCGTTCCCCTGCGGAAGGGCAGCGTTGGGTCGCGCCGGTGCTTGTGGTGGCGCTGCTTACGGCCATCGCGATGCCTTTGGAGGCGCAAAGCTCCGGCACGATCAGTAACGGGGCCGCAGGGCAGGCAGCGCCCGCCACGCCTTCGGCCAACCCCAGCGCGCCGCAGGCCGTTCCTGAGGCCAGCCAGACGGCCAATCCTGCCACGCCTACCGTGCCGCAGGTGCCGCCCGTGGTCACCAACCCACTTCCTTTGCTCGCCACCTCCGTGTGGAACAAGGCAGGAGTTCCGGTCGTTGGGATTCGCTTTGACGGGGTGACCTTTGCGCAGAACGATCTGACCATCACCCGCCTCGCGCAAAAAGCCGGCGAGCCGCTCGATCCTGAAAAGGTGCGCGCCGACCTGGTGCATCTGTTCAGCAGCGGCCGGTACCGCGATATCTCGCTCAGTGCCGAGCCCGCGGCGAACGGGATCACGCTGATCTACGCCGGCGTGCCGCGCTACTACATTGGCCGGGTCGACATCGTGGGGGTTACCTCAGAGCGTCTGGCCTCGCTGCTGGAGTTTGCCACCAAGCTCGACCCGGGCGCGCCCTACACCGAGACCGACCTTCCAACCGCCATGGATGGCGTGAGGGAGTCGCTTGCCGGTAATGGGTACTACCAACCCACCGTCAACATCACCACCCAGATGGATCACGTTGGCCGGCAGGTAAACGTCAACGTGGAGGTGCAGATCGGTCCGCAGGCGCGGATCGGCACAGTGGCTGTGACGGGCAAAGACCCGGGGATTCTGATGGAGGACTTCCGGGAAAAGGCCAAGCTCAACTGTTCTCGCCTGGTCAGCCTGATCGACAAGAGCTGCGAGCCCAAGGTGACCCGGCAGACGGCAACGAATGCGCTCACCGGCGTGCGCAACTTCTACACCAAGAACCACCGCCTCGAAGGCACCATCTCCCTGCAGAAGCAGACGTACGAGGCCCCGAAGAAGCAGCTGGACTACAGCTTCAACGCCGAACAGGGGCCGATCGTTCATGTGGTAATCAACGGGGCCAAGGTGTCCAAGGGACGCAAGAAGCTGCTGGTACCGGTGTACGAAGAAGGCGCGGTGGACAGTGATCTGCTCAATGAAGGCGCGTTCAACATCCGTGACTTCGAGCAGCAGCAGGGCTACTTCGACGTGACCGACTCGGTGAAGCTGCTCGGTGCCGGAACCCAGAACGTGACGGTGCAGTATGACGTCGATCCTGGAGATCGCCACAAGGTCACCTCCGTTACCCTCACCGGCAATCATTACTTCGACACCGAAACGCTGGAAGAGCGGCTGCGCGTCAAGAGAGCCAGTCTGTATGTGAAAAACGGCGTGTACAGTACGCAGCTCAGGGACGCCGATAGCAGCTCCATTCAGGCGCTTTACCACGCCAGCGGCTTCCTGAACGCCAAGGTGACGGCCAAGGCTCAGGAGGTTCACAAGCCTGGAAAACACGGCAAGACCCTCTATGAGGTTTCCGTCGTGTATGCGATTGAGGAAGGCCCTCAGCAGAAGTTCGGCTCGATCGACCTGGCCGGCATCGACCCCACCCGCGAAGAGGCCATCTATGACATCCTGACCGCCGAACCCGGCCAGCCCTTTTCGCTGATCACCATGGCGCAGGACCGCGATGCCATCCTGAGCTACTACATCACGCATGGCTTCGATCACGCGCAGGTTGAGGTCAATCCCAAGGTCAACGCCGCGACCAGCGCCATCACCGACGTGACCTTCAACATCGTGGAAGGGGAGCCTGTCACGATCGATCATGTGCTGCTTTCGGGCATCGAGCACACCAGGCGATCCATCGTGGAAGACCAGCTTCTGGTGCACGCGGGTGATCCGCTGGATCAGGCCGCGCTGCTGCAAACGCAACGCAATCTGTACAACCTTGCCCTCTTCAATGAGGTGAACGCCGCGGTGCAAAATCCGCGGGGCGATGCGCTTGAAAAGAACGTGCTGGTGCAGATCACCGAGGCCAAGCGCTGGGACGTGACCTATGGGTTTGGCTTCGAAGCGCAGCTGAATCAGCCTTCGTTTCTGCCCTATCAGACCCTGCAAAACGGCGCCAACGGCACCGCCGCGCAGAACGGCCGGGCCGGCGCCAGCCCGCGCGTTTCGCTCGACGTCTCGCGCATCAACCTGTACGGCACGCAGAAGTCGCTTACCCTGCACACCACCTACGGCCTGCTGGAGACGGTGGCCTCGCTGAGCTTCAACAACCCCAACCTGCTCGGCAATCCCAACCTCACCGCGACGGTTTCGGGCGGCTATTCGAACGTCCAGAACATCACGACCTTTCAGGCGCAGACCGCGCAGTTCGACTTCCGGGTCACGCAGAAGTACAAGCTCGCAGACAACTTCATCTACGACTTCCAGTTCCGCCGCATCAGCGTGAACGCCAACTCACTGGAGATCTCGCCCAACCTGATCTCGCAGCTGTCGCAGCCGGTGCGTGTCGGCGGCCCGGGCATCACCTACTTCCACGACACGCGCGACCCCAGTCCGCTGAACGCCACGCGCGGCCAATACTTCTCCGCCCAGGAGTTCATCGCTTCGTCCATCTTCGGCTCCCAGACCAACTTCAACCGGCTCGACCTGTCGCACTCCAGCTACTACAGCGTGGGCCGGCGGCACCCTTATGTCTTTGCGCGCAACCTGCGGGTGGGCTTTGAGAACGTCTTCGGCAACGCGGCCAACGGCACCTCGTCGGTGGTGGGTCAGTCCTCGACGGCGTGCCAGCCGGCCGTCGCGGCGCTGAACGCGACCTGCAACCCGATCCCCTTGCCGGAGCGCTTGTATGCCGGCGGCGCGCAGTCGCACCGCGGCTTCGGCATCAACGACGCGGGGCCGCGTGACCTCACGACCGGCTACCCTGTCGGCGGCTCTGCGGTGGTCGTCAACCAGTTTGAACTGCGCCTGCCGCCCACCACGTTGCCGGTGGTCGGCAACAACGTGAACTTCGTGCTGTTTCACGATATGGGCAACGTCTTCCGCTATCCCAGCGACATGTTCACCAGCATCAAGAACTTTCGCCAGCCTAATCAAGCGACGTGCCGCAACGTCGCGATCCCGCCCGGGACGCCGGGCACCATCGGCGTGCCAGACCCGCAGGGCCAGCAGCCCAACGCGGTCGGCAACTGCAATTTCAACTACTACAGCCATGCAGTCGGTCTGGGCGCGCGCTACAACACGCCCGTCGGCCCTATCCGGCTGGACTTCGCCTATAACATCAACCCGCCCATCTACCCCGTCTTCGAGGACTACACCAGCAGCCTGCCGTACCTGGGCAATGCAGGGCACTTTCAGTTCTTTTTCTCCATCGTGCAGGCCTTCTAGCG
>CAXUIF010000176.1:0-6763 GCA_964250995.1 uncultured Acidobacteriaceae bacterium | reverse complement strand
TCTTCTTTTACTACTTGCCCTTCTATCACGAGGGTGTGCGTGCCGGGTACCAGGTAAACGACAAGCTCCGGCTCAACTACTGGCTCGTTAACGGCACCAACCAGTCCGAGCCCACCAACGGCTATAAGGATGAGCTTTTTGGGTTCGTCCTGACCCCTTCCAAGAAGCTGACCTGGACTAGCAACTACTATCTCGGCCAGGAGCACCCCGATAACTTGCCAGCCACAAACTGCACGGTCCCCGAACAGCCCGGCCTCTGCGTCAATCCAATCAACCCTGCCCCAAACGGCAAGTTACACATCTTCGATAACTACCTCACTTGGCAGGCCACGCCAAAACTCGCGCTTACCGGTGAGGGCGACTATGTGATTCAGCGGTTGTGGGCCAACGCGGCGCCCGGTCAGTCCTCCGCCCCGCAGCACCTGGACGGTGGTGCGGCGTACGCGCAGTACCAGCTGAACCCGCGCATCTCCCTTGCTGCCCGCGGTGAATACATGTCAGACCGCAGCGGCCTGTTCAGCAACGTCGGCCAGGCGCTCAAAGAAGCAACGGGCACCTACAAGCACCAGATCGCGGACAGCTTCGACCTGTTTCTAGAATTCCGCCGGGACTGGACCAACCAGCCCTACTTCCGCACCCACGACGCAGGTACCCTCGCCAACCACCAAACCACCACGACTGTCGGTCTAGTCTGGTGGTATGGCGGCAAGCAAGGCGCTTGGTAGGTTCTAGGTTCTAGGTTCTTAGGTTCTAGGTTGTGGGTTCTATGTGGAAGATCGCCCTAGAAGCTGTGAATCACTAAGCTGCTTGCCTGCGCTTCCCAGATCGAGAACGAGCCACAACCCACAACCCAGAACCTACAACCCAGAACCCTACGGCTGCACGGCCGCCCGGAAGTGTGGACCCTGGGTGGCATGCTCTTCCTGCCACACCGCTTCCGGATGGTGCTCTTCCAACTCCGGTCGTACCCCGGAGGTGGCTTGCGCCAGCAATTCGATAGGAGCCTTCGGTGTGCGGTCGACATACAGCAGACCGTTGACCTCCTGGTACGTATCCGTCAGCTGCGTGTAGCAGAAGCCTGCCAAGGCGGGCAGCCCCCGAACCACCTCCATCAGCTCCCGGTAGCGCTCCAGAAAGTCTTCCGACGTTTGCGACCGAGAATAGCCCCAGGTTTCCTTTTTATTGCCCCCGTAGGCAATCCCGCCGAACTCCGTTAGAACGATCGGCTGGTCTGTGGAGACATCTTTGCCGCCCAGAGTGAGCACACGTCCACCCGGACGTTCCCGTTTCATCAGCTTGGTCTCAATGTCGTTCAACCCGTAACGTTGTGCGATCCGCTCCGGCTTTTCATCGTAGTCGTGAATGCCGATGATGTCGGTCGCGACGCTCTCCCAGCCGTCATTGCCGATCACCGGACGGGAAGGATCAATGGACTTCGTTAGATGGTAGAGCCCCTGAACATAGTGCCGCTGCGCCGGGCTTTCGGGCAGGTCCGGCACGCCCCAACTCTCATTGAACGGCACCCAGGTGATGATGCAGGGATGGCTACGATCCCGCTCCAGAACCTCCAACCACTCCAGCGTAAGCCGGTGAATCGACTTGGTCGTGTACCGGTACGCGCTCGGCATCTCCTCCCACACCAGCAGGCCGGCCCGATCGGCCAAAAAGAGGAACCATTCCGACTCGATCTTCTGGTGTTTGCGGACCCCGTTGAAACCCAGCCGCCGCACCAGTTCGATATCGCGCCGCAGCGCATCGCCGTCCGGCGCAGTCAGCCCTGACTCCAGCCAGTATCCCTGGTCCAGCACCAGCCGCAACGGCATCGGTCTTCCGTTCAGGATGAAGCGATCGCCCTGCACGGCCGTCGCCCGGATGGCCGTATAACTCTCCACCCGGTCCAGCAGTTCGCCGGCGCTGGTTCGCAGCTCGATCACCGCGTCAATCAGCGTAGGGGAGTTCGGCGACCACAGCAGCGTGTTGCGCGAGTCATCGATCCCCGGATCCGACAGTGCGATGCGCCGATGCACCTCGCCCGCGATCACGGCGTACCGGTCTTCGGCAATGATCTGGCCCGCTACGCTGAGCCGGACGTTCAGCTTCATGGGATGTTGCTCGCCATCCTGCTCGGGCCCGGGAAACTCCCGTTTGCTCGGTCCTTTTTCAACAATGCGCGCGTCCAACCCGATATCCCAGTGCTTCAAGCTGCTGGACCACTGCAGGGAACCGATACGCGTCGCGTTCACCGTTTCCAACCACACCTCCTGCCAGATGCCCGTCGTTCGCGGGTACCAGATGGAGTGCGGTTCCAGCTTCCAGTCCTGCTTGCCACGCGGCTTTTCCAAGTCCAGCGAATCGTCGTCCGCGCGGAGCACAATTTCCTGCGTTGACCCGTCCACCAGGGCATGGGTGATGTCCGCGCAGAACGGCGTGAAGCCGCCCTGGTGCGAGCACACCTGCTTTCCATTCACCCAGACGGAAGCCTGCCAGTCCACCGCTTCAAAGTGCACCAGCAAGCGTTGATCCACGGGCAAGGGCTCTTGCTCCCACGTCCGCCGGTACCAGACCGTGGTGTAGAAGCCCTGATCCGCCACGCCGCTCGCTTCGGTCTCCGGGCTGAACGGGACCGTGATGGGGCAATCCCACACGACCTCGTCCGGCTTCCTGGCGGGCTCGCCACGGCCCTTGCAGAACTCCCACGTCCCGTTCAAACTGCGCCATCCCTGCCGGCGCATCTGCGGCTTCGGGTGGTACGCCACACGCGGATCGTTCAGCTGCTTCCACCACATCTGTTCATTCTGCAAACTGCTCATGCCCGTCCCCAGTCGTCCGCCGCCTCTGCCGGGCAGCCCCTGAACTCAGACGTATCACAGTGCAAATGGTTCCACCATGCCCAGCGCTGCCCGAGGTTCTCCCCCGAACGGGCCATGCCTCTCGACTTTGGCCAAACCCTGTCGTTTACCGGCACACCCTTCCCGAAAACCGGAGCTCACGCTGCACCTCCTCGCCGCGTTTGTCCCTTGCCGCGCCACCGCAGACTCGCCGCGTTGCGCTCGCGCAACACAGGGCGTCCTCCTGCCAGCAGTGCCTCCGCACAGGCCACCGCCCGCGCGAGCGGCTCGCCTTGGAGATGCCGCTCGGCCGGCTTGGCTAGATGGCGATACCAGACGTCCTTAAACGCCCAGTCCAGGCAGATGCGCTTGAAACAGTGATCCAGCCGGATGGGCCACCGCTCGGCTCGCGCCAACTCTGGCAATACCCGTTCGGTCATCTCTTTGAACCGCGCCACCGCCGCCGCCCTCTCTTCCAACCGCCGCTCCGCTACCATCCAACCCGTCCTTACCTTTGGCTTAGACGCGCCAACGCCCTCACGTTTTCAGACCTGAGGGCCGGAGCCTCAGACGAGAGCGTTCGCAGCCCGGCCCGTGAGCTTTTGCAGGCTCACGCCCGCGGCGGTTCGGAGGGCAGGCCGCAGAGTAGCTGGTTTACCCTCCTGATCATGGCAGCATCCCCCTTCCAGGCCGGACCGCACGCTCTGCCTGCCGGTCAACTCCACGTCGTGCCTGCATCGCGCCGCATCCTGGTCCACGCACATCGCGGCGGCCGCGCCTACAGGCCCGAAAATACCCTGCCCGCGTTTCGATACGGCATCGACGCAGGCGCGGACGTGCTGGAGTTGGACCTCGCCGTGAGCCGGGACGACGTTCTTGTCGTGTCGCACTCGCCCTTTCTGACCCAACCTGTCATCCCCGGTCGTGCCTCGTCCGTGGAGGACGCCGAGCGCGTCTGCATGGGGCCGTCTTTGCCGCCTGGTACCCTGATTCGCTCGCTCACGCTCGCGCAGCTGCGGCTGTACGACTGCGGCAGCCGCACCCTCGCGGCCTTTCCGCACCAACGCGCCGCCCCCCACACTCCGATGGCCACCTTCGACGAAGTGCTTGCGCTCGCGCCGCTGGGCACCTTTCACTTCAATGTGGAAACCAAAATCTTCCCCGGGTACCCCGAAAGGGCGCCCACGCCCGAGGTGTTTGTCGGCCTAATCGACGACGCGGTCCGCCGCCATGGCCTGCAGTCCCGGGTCATCCTGCAAAGCTTCGACTTCCGCACCTTGCGGGCAATGAAAGAACGCAACCCGGCGATCCGCCGCTCCGCCCTCTTTGAGAGCGAAGAGGGTGAGGCCAGCGCGGGTCCCGCCGATCAGGTCAAGCGCTTCGCGCGTATTGCCGAGGTGTCCAGCGCCCACATCCTGAGTCCGGAACAAGGCCTCGTGACCGGAGAAGCGGTCGCCGAGGCACACCGCCTCGGCCTGGAGGTCATCCCTTTCACGGTGAACACCGTTCAAGGCTGGCAACGGATGGCCGACGCGCACGTGGATGCCATGATCACCGACGATCCCGCAGGCCTCCTCGCGTGGCTCTGCGCCCAAAACCCGTCGTTGCACGGCTGAAGTGCTCAGCCTCCACCAGTGCACTCGGGCTTGCAACAAGAAGAGGCCGGGATCGCTCCCGGCCTCTTCTTGTACGTTCTGCTGCTGGTTACACGCCCGCGCCGACCGGCTCGCGCTCCTTGGCGGCGGCCAGCTCAGCCATCTGCTCGCGCTTCTTTTCTGCAGAGTTGCGCCCGAGGTCAGCGGCCAGCTTCTCGGTTGTGAAGGCCTCGATCAGATCGCCCATGCGGATGTCCTTGAAGCCCGCAAGGTCGATGCCGCACTCCATGCCCTGACGGACATCGGCCACATCGTCCTTGACGCGCTTGAGCGAGGCGATCTTGCCCTTCCAGACCTCTTCGCCAGCTCGCAGCACGCGCACCTGCATATCGCGCTTGATCTGCCCATCGCGGACCACGCAGCCGGCAATCTGCCCGACCTTGGTGATCTTGAAGACCTGCAGCACCTCCGCCCGGCCCTCGTAGTTCTCGCGATACACCGCGTCCAGCAGCCCGAGCATGGCCTTGGTCATCTCGTCTTGCAACTCGTAGATGATCGAGTGCAGCCGGATCTCCACGTTTTCTCGGTCGGCCAGGTCCTGCGCCTTGCGCTCCGGCCGAACGTTGAACCCGATGACCACGGCGTTGGACGCCGAGGCCAGCAGGATGTCCGACTCGGTGATCGCGCCGACGCCCGAGTGCAGCACCTTGACCCGCACCTTCTCGGTCGACATCCGGGTGAGGGAATCGGCCAGGACCTCGACCGAACCCTGCACGTCGCCCTTAAGGATAAGGTTGAGATCCTTGACCCCGGCCTGCTTGATCTGCTCGGCGAGGCCTTCAAGCGACACACGGGAGCTCTTGGCCAACTGCGCCTCGCGCTCCTTCAGCTTGCGGTATTGGGCGATGCCCTTGGCCTTGTCGCGGTCCGCCATCACCAGGAACGTGTCGCCCGCATCCGGGATCGACTCCAGGCCGAGAATCTCGACCGGCGTCGAGGGTCCCGCCTCCGTGATGGCCTGCCCACGGTCGTTGAACATCGCGCGTACCTTGCCGAAGGTGTTGCCGACAATGTAGCTATCGCCGATTTTCAGCGTTCCGTTCTGGACCAGGATGGACGCAACCACACCGCGGCCACGGTCCAGCTTGGCTTCAATCACCGTGCCTACGGCGGGGCGCTCGGGCGTCGCCTTCTGCTCGTTCGTGTCTGCGACGTAGCAGATCATCTCCTCAAGGCCGTCGAGGTTGAGCCGCTTCTTCGCGGACACCTCGACGAACTCTGTATTCCCGCCCATGGAGGTCGCCTGCACGCCGCGCGTCGCCAGCTGCATCATTACCCTGCTCGGGTCGGCTTCGGGCTTGTCGATCTTGTTTACCGCCACAATGATCGGCACCTTCGCCGCGCGCGCATGGTCGATGGCTTCCAGCGTCTGCGGCATCACGCCGTCATCCGCCGCCACCACGACCACGACGATATCGGTAATCTTGGCGCCGCGCGCCCGCATCCGAGTGAACGCCTCGTGGCCTGGGGTATCCAGGAACACAATCTCACGGCCGAATGCCGGGCTGTCGGGCTTGGACACATGCACCTTATAGGCGCCGATGTGCTGCGTAATGCCGCCAGCCTCGCCCGCCGCCACATCCGTCGAGCGGATCGCGTCCAGCAGCGACGTTTTTCCATGATCGACGTGACCCATGACCGTGACCACCGGCGAACGCACGACCTCGATCATGTTCGAGGTGTCCTCGAGCAGGCCTTCGATCGCCTCGTTCTCCAGCTGCTCTTCCACCGAAATGATCTGGGCGTCCGCGCCAAAGGAGCGCGCGACCTCCTTGACCAGCTCCGAGTCGAGTGACTGATTGACCGTCACCATCACACCGCGGATCAGCAGCGTGGCAATCAGATCCTTGCCGCGCACATCCAGCTTTTCGGCCAGGTCTTTCACCGAAATGCCCTCGGTGACCGTGATGGTCTTGGTGATCGGCACCTCGCCCATCGGGATCTGGGCCGCGCCCATGCGCGGGTTATAGCCCTTGATCGCGACTTCCTTGTTCTTCTCGTAACGCGGTGCGCCGCCACCTGGCCGACGCGTGTTGCGTGCCGGCCGCCCCGGTGCCGGAGCCCCTTCGGCGGGAGGCAACAAGCCGCCACCCGGCCCACCTCCCATGCCCGGCCGCTGCCCGAACCCAGGCCGCGCGCCGAACCCGGGCCGCGCCCCAAAGCCAGGGCGTGCTCCAGGGCCGCCGGGACCTCCCGGACCGCCGGGACCTCCTGGAAACGTTCGCGTGGGATGCATCGGCCGACGCGCACCGGGAGCCATCCCCGGCCGCGCTCCCGGTG
>CAXUIF010000175.1:2909-6782 GCA_964250995.1 uncultured Acidobacteriaceae bacterium | reverse complement strand
ACCGAAGCGAAGGGGATGACCTGGGCGGGAGCCTGCCGGGGTCGCAGCTGGGCCTCCAAGACCGGTTCGGCGGCGGGCCATGCCGCGCGCAGCAGACTGTCGGCCTTGGGAAGGGAGAGTGTGCCGTCGGCCCTGTGGTCCACGGTGGCGAAGAGGTGAAGCTCTTCGCGGGCGCGGGTGCAGGCGACGTAGAAAAGGCGCTTGGCTTCGGCAGCTTCCCGCTTGGTTTGAAGCCGGCTGAGCCAGGTGGAAAGCCTGGAGGCGTCTTCGCCTTTGCTTTGGATGGGGGCGAGCAGAAAGTCAGTGGGACCGGCCGGGTTGTCGAACTCGAGCCATTTCAGAAACTCGTGAGAGCTGCGACCCGAACCGCGATGAAGGGCGGGGATCAGGACGAGATCCCACTCGAGACCCTTGGCCTTGTGAATCGTCATGAGCTCCACAGCGGCGGCGGTGCTGGAGGGCTCGGCGTAGAGAGAGCGCAGGCGGCGGTTAAGGAGAGTGAGGCTCAGGGGGTCCGCGCCGCCTTCCAGTTCGTGCAGGAGGTCGAGAAAGCGGCGGGCGTTGGTGCGTTCGTGCGGGTGGAGCGGGGCATCGGCGCCGAGGGAGCGCCAGGTGCGTTCGACATGGGTGCTCAGGGGTGTGCGGCCCAGGTCGGCCAGGGCTTGCTGAAGAACCGGCCAGGTGCGTTGCAGCAGCCGCTGGCCTGTGGGGCTGAGCCGGTCCGCGCGGCGGGCAAGCAGGTGGGGCAGGGTCGCCTCGGGCTCAGAGGTGGGGCCTTCCCCCGTAAGGAGCAGAAGGTCGGGCAGACTGAGGCCGCACACCGGCGAACGCAGGAGGGACAGCCACGCGACACGGTCGGCGGGGTGCAGCAGCGCACGGGTCAGCGCGAGCAGGTCCAGGATTTCGGGGCGTTCGTTGAGGGCTTCCACATCCACGGCGCGAAACGGGAGGGGACCGTGACCTCGATCCTGATGGAACTCCTGAAGGACCGGGGCGAGGTGGGCGCGGTTGCGCGCGAGTACGGCGATGGTCGGCGGTTTGCGCTCGGAGGACTCAGGTTGGCGCTGCGCGCTGGCGAGGTACTGCTCAATGGTGCGGCGAAGCAGGCGAGCCTGGGCCGCAGGTTTGGCAGCCTGCTGGGGATCAGGGTGAATGGACAGAGCGGAAGGGCGATGTGAGGCGACGGCTTCACTCTGCGCGGCGGCGTGCCAGTGGAGCGCAGGTGCGCGCCCGCCGGGACGCGTCGCGGTGGCGGCGATGAACGGGACGTCGCCTGACTCCGGGGTGAGCTCTTCAGGCGAGGGGAGGATCTGGCGAAAGGTGGCGTTGAAGTCCTCGATCAAGGCTGCCTGCGAGCGGAAGTTGGCCGTCAGGCGCAGCGGGCTCACGGGAGGTTGGCCAAAGCGGCCCTCCTGCATGACGCGCAGAAAGCGCTCCACACGAGCCTGCCGAAACTCATAGATGGACTGCTTGGGGTCGCCGACCAGGAAGACCGTTTGGGCGGCGCCGTCCCAGCTTTGCGTCAGCGTTTCCAGCAGCTCGTACTGGCCTGCAGAGGTGTCCTGTAGTTCATCGACGAGAAGGTGCTTGAGGCGGCCGGCTGGCGTGCTCAACAGGTCGGCTACCGCATCGCTGGAGCGCAGGAGCATCCGCGCGGTCAGGGCGATCTCGGCGAAGTCGCACACGCGGCGCTCGGCGAAGACAAGTTGAAGCTCGACGAGAGCCTGGCGGAGTACGCGGCACAGCGCCTTGACGGTGTGCCAGGCGGCGTCTGGGTAGAGCGGCGGGGGCAGGTTGGACAGGTCGCACAGCGCCTGCTGCAACTCCGGGTGCTGCTCGGCCCGACGTTGAAAGTCGGAGATGAGGGATTGCAGTTCAAGTTGTTGCGCAGAAGAGGCTTCGAAACCAAGGCGGTTGCGCTTCAGGCCGGTGCGCCAGGCCCCGTCGGCCTTTAGCAGCAGATGGGTAAGGCACACCCAGTGGGCGAGGTCGGCGGCGGCGGGACGGGGCGGATTGGGCTGCTCCGCGCAGAGAGCGACCGGCGAGGCGTCGCCGTTGTAGCCCGCGCAGGCACTGAGGGAGTGGCCAAGGCTGGCCAGCTGGTGGAGAAGGGTAGGGCCGATGAGGTTGGCTGCCCTTTGAAGCTCGTGCGTGATGAGGCGTTCGAGGGTGCGGGTAAGCCGAGGGCGAATCTCTTCGTCGAGCGCCTGCTCCGTAAGGCGCGCGGGGTCGAGCGGGAGGAGTTCCCCCCACTGGTCGCGTTGGCGGAGCATGTCTGCCAGGAGCCGGACGAAGTCCGAAGGGCTCGCATCGCGATGCAGCAGCAAGGCTTCCAGGTCGCGCGTGAGCACAGGGTCCGGGCCGCCCATGTGCAGCAGCGTGCGCTCCGCGGCCGCCTGGTAGAGCGGTGTGGGGTCGTTGGTGGGGGCCAGCCGGCCAGCGGCGCCGGCGAGCAGGGGAAGGCTGCCGGCGACTTCGGCGCACAGGCGGTCAATGGTGCGGAGGTTGAGGTGGCGGGGGTTGTCGAGCAGTCGCCAGCCCAGGGCGCGGTCACGGGCCAGAGCGGCTCTGGCGAGTTCGCGGGTGGTGCGGTCGAAGGCCCTCGCCTGTGGTGCGAGCGGCTGTTCCGTGGCGGCGGCGGCGAGCTCCTTGAGAAGGCGGCGACGCATCTCCGCGTCAGCTTTGCGCGTGAAGGTGAGGGCGAGAACCTCACCGGGCTGTTCCACCTCGCCGTAGGCAAGAAGCTTCAGGAAGCGCTGAATCAGCAGGCCGGTCTTGCCTGAGCCGGCAGGAGCCTCGACGATCCAGGAGCGCTGGATGTTGAGGGCTGCGGCGCGCTCTGCGGCATCGGCCG
The DNA here is from genome assembly GCA_964250995.1 of uncultured Acidobacteriaceae bacterium. Lineage (GTDB taxonomy): Bacteria > Acidobacteriota > Terriglobia > Terriglobales > Acidobacteriaceae > Granulicella. The sequence goes on along the minus strand of CAXUIF010000175.1, from coordinate 3,928 downwards.
TGGGCGTCTCCGGCTCACGGTACGGTGATGTCTCGGGCGAGCCATTTTCCGGGTGAGCGAGCCCGGTATCTGCAGCGTCTTCCCGGACGAGTTCCTCGAACAGCAGAGGCATCTGCAAGACCTTAGACAAGGAGGTCCTCTTCGTCGAGTTCGTCCTCGTCGTCCAGCTGTTCGAGCAGGGAGGTGGGGTCGAGACGGCAGAGCGACCGCTGCGCGCAGTACTGGCAGGTCTGGGGGTAGCTCTTGGGATTGATTCGCGTGTCGCCGCCGGCGAACGCCTCAGCCAGAAGCGTGAGTTCGGCGCGCCAAAGGTCGATTTGCGCGGGGAGATCGCTCGGCTTGTTGCCCTTTCTGGGAAAGACGCCTGCTTGCTGCGAAAGGCTGATCCAGCCGGTCTTCTTGCGGTCGGGCCGAATCTGGGCAAAGGCTATGCCCTGCAGGGTATCCGGGGCTGCGGTGAGGGCATACGCGGGTAATTGGGGCGCGTCGGGACGGGTGTCCAGCCAGTGATTGCTGGAAAGGTCATAGGAGGTCTTGTAGTCGACAAAGACGACGCCGTCCTCGACCTGGTCGATGCGGTCAGGTCGAAGCGTAAGCCGGATCGGCCCGAGCGCGAGCGTGGATTGCTGCTCCCGTTCGAGGACCGTGAAGGGGGCGCGCTGGAGCTCGAAGTCGAGCCAGCGAAGCAGCAGGGTGGTGAAGCGTCTTTGCAGGAGGTGGCGGTAGCGAGCGGTCCAGGGATCGTCGGCGCCCGAAGCCGGATGGTGGTGCGCGAAGGCGGCGCGGACGGCATCCCCGACGCGGGTTTCGCGATCGGCTGTGGACAGCGCGCGGAGGGCGGCCTGGCTGCCCAGGTTGTTCCAGAGACGTTCGAGGGCAGAATGCAGGACGCTGCCCGCATCCCGCGGGCTCAGGCCGAGGGCGCGCGGCTGCGGCTCTTCCGCGCCAAGGCGGAGGGTCGCAAAAGCGCGAAACCCGCACGCCGCCTGCAGCCGGAGGACCTCGGCACCCTTGGGGAC
>CAXUIF010000175.1:0-2899 GCA_964250995.1 uncultured Acidobacteriaceae bacterium | reverse complement strand
TAAAGGGCGTGCCGGTCCGCTCATTGAAGGTGCGCCGGCAGGGGCGGCAGCGGATCGACTTCCAGCGCGAGTTCTGTGCCGAGCGGCTGCGCGCCGATCTCCGCCGCCAAGACATCGCTGGGCGATGTGATCGCGAAGCCGAGCGGTGCGGCAAGCGGCGTGAGCTGGGCTTCGCCATCGTCCGCTGTGGGCGAGGCTAGAAGGAAGATCCGACCGGAGCGCTGGGCCAGGCTTTCCAGGGCGCCCCGCGTTCGGGCGACCGCCTGTAAGGGGTCGCCCACGCCGAGCGTGCGTTGGAGACCCTGGGGCAGGAGCGGATGGGGACGCTCCGGAGTGGGAAGATTGCGGTCGGTCGCGCCCAGGACCACGGTGAGATCAAAGCACAGAGCTTCGGCCTCCGCGAAGTCAAGGACTTGCACTGGGGCCTCCGGGAAGATCGAGGGCGCGGGCGCGGTGCGGACTTCGGTGCGGAGAAGATCGAGAACCGTCGCAAATGAAACGCGCTCGGAGTGGATCTGGAGCGTGGCGAGGAGGTCGAGAACTTTCTCCCACGCTTCCACAGCGCGGAACTCGGCGGGCGAGAGCGCGCGCGGACCCGGCCAGCCCACGGTCTTGAGGAGCCTGCGGATTCCCTCGGTCCAGTCGGCGTGGGAGCGCTTTCCGCTCAGGAGGCCGGCTTTCTCCGCGGCTTTGGCCAGGGCGTGCAGTTCGGGGAAAGCGGCCTGGAGCCCTGGCCGTGACGACCGCCGGGCGTTTTGGAACGCCGTGAAGCCGGCGAGGTCCAGGGTGTGGCGCAGGCCCGGCGAACGGCGAAGCGCGCCGATTTCGAAGCGGGCGCGAAGCTCCGGAGCATCGGTGTGGGCGAAGAAGGGCGAGAGCAGAAGCTGACCGACGCGCTCCAGCGGCAGCGGGTGGAGCGTCCAGCCGAGCAGATCCAGGGCGTCGGCAACGGCCGGCACACTGCTGAGAGGAGCTTGCGTGGTGAAGTGCCAGGGTGCGGCGGACAGGTCAGCGTGGATGGACTCGAGCTCGGGGGCGAGTTGCTCGCGGAAGAGTCGCTCGAGCGCGGGGCGGTGAAGCTCGGGGGTGGGGGAGCTCCTCGTGCTCCTCGGGGAAAGTTGCCGCGCGGCGCCGGTCGGCGGCGCTGTCGGGGTGAAGCTGGGCATGCCGATGGATCTCGCTGCCAGCTTGCCGGAGCACTTTGAGGAGGTGATCTTGCGCTGGGGTGAGTTGCTCAAAGCCGATGAGAAAGAGGCTTTTTGGAGCGGACAGAGAACCGGCCCTGAGGTGTTCGCTTAGCGCCTCGTCGAGGAGGGACGGCGCAAGCAGGCGATGCCGCTGGCAATGCTCGCCAAAGCGGTGAAACCACTGAGCGAAGGCGCGGCTGTCGGCGGTATCGGCAGCCAGGCGCAACCGGTCTTCCGCCCGGTGCGCGGCAGCGATCTGCAGAGCGGTGCGGGCCAGTTTGGCCAGCTCGGGCACGTTGGCCGGCGCGAGAGGGCTCGTGGGCGTAGGCGCGATGACCTGCGCCCACAGGTGCTCTTCCTGCAGTCGATTGAGCAAGATGCGGTCGTCTTTGCCGTACAGCAGCAGATCGGACCAGAGGGAGGCGGTCCACTGGGACCAGGCCAGTGGCGAGACCGTATCGGGGCCCGGTACAAGGCGGCTCCGAAGCAGGCGTGCCGGGTGCGCGTGCGGCACGAGCAAGGCTTCGCCGGCGCTGAATAGGCTCTGGAGTGCGGCAAGGTCGAACGCCTGGGGAGAAGAAAGCACAGCTTTGTTATATCGCGGAGTTCACCGTCTGTTCGCCCTCCGGATGTGCGTTTAGGGTGGAAAAGTGCGCCGGCTTCGCGGGGTCCAGGCGCCTGAGCCAAAGCATCGCCGGCACGAGCAGGGCAGGGACGGCCATGGCCAGGCGAAGCGACCCGGTATGGGTGGAGACCACGCCCATGAGCCAGGGAAACAGAGCGGCCCCCAGCCCAGACACCGCTAAGAGCAGACCAGAGGTGCGCGGCGGGGCGTTATGGCGGAGCAGCAGCGCGAAGGTGGAAGGAAAAACCGGCGCGAGCGCCAGGCCAAGAAGGATGCAGGACAGCGAAAGGGTGGCGGCACGATGCGAGGTGGCGAGTGCAGCCGTAAGCAGGAAGCAAAGGGCGAGGCTGGTGCGCTGGACGGTAGGCTCCGGGAAACGCCGCATCAGGGCGGAGGCAAGGATTCGGCCACCGGTGAGGGCGGCCCAGAGAAGGACGAAGCCGGATTGCCCGCCCAGGAGGTGTCCCCCAGCAAAGCGCAGGGAGAACGTCGTGAGCCAGGCGGTCAGACACGTTTCGAGGCCTCCGTAGAGAAAAAGAAGGCCGCCATAGGTGGTGACAAGCCGGGGGGAAGCAGGCTTGCTCGCGTCTTCAGCCCCCACGCGGGAAGGTACAGCTGTCTGCGTGCGCGGCTCCGCTTGGGCTGGAAGGACTAGCTGCTTCAGGGACGCAAGGGTGAGCGTGCCGGTGAGGGCATAAAGGCCAGCCAGGCACAGCAGGGGACGCCGCCAGCCCAGGTGAGGCAGGAGCGCGGCAACCAGCAGGCCGGTGGAGACCGCGCCGAGGCTCCAAAAGAAGTTCAGCAGGGCGAGCGCGGAGCCGGTGTGGGCGGGCCAGCGGCGGCCTACGAGGATGTTGCTCGAAGCGATCACCTCCCCCAGGCCGACACCCGCAACGAACAGTGCGGGCAGAGCAAAGGCGAGGGCAGGCGCCAGCCCGAATGCGGCAAAGCCCATCGCAGCCAGCGCGTGACCCGCGACCAGGCCCAGACGAAGCCGGTGCGGAACCGCTGCACCCCCCGCGAACGCGCCGGCAAACTTTGCCAGCAGAAGCAAGCCGCCACGCTGATCGGAGAGCTGCCACTCGCG
>CAXUIF010000174.1:0-6793 GCA_964250995.1 uncultured Acidobacteriaceae bacterium | reverse complement strand
TCCATGCGCACGGCACGCCCGGCCCCAAGGTTCAGGTGCCCCACCTCGGAGTTGCCCATCTGCCCGTCCGGAAGCCCCACAAAGTGCTCGCTCGCGCGGATCAGCGTATTCGGGTACTCCCGCAGCAGCTTGTCATAGGTCGGCTTCCGCGCCAGCGCGATCGCGTTGCCCTGCGTCTCCGCACGGTAGCCCCAGCCATCGAGAATCGTCAGCAGAACGGGATGTTTAGGCATGCCCCACCAGCCTACAAGCGACGTACGCCAACCCTGCGCAGAAACTTTTCCGCAACCCCGTCAGGGCCGCACGCACGCTAATACTGCACCTTCAAACGCCTTCCCAGCAGGGTCGCCGCCTTCTGCTTGGCATCCACCTGCAACTGAATCAAAGGCCAGAACAGACGGTAGAGCCGCTCGGGGATCCGTCTTCGCCGTCGAATCTCGCATAGCTGATCGATGAACAGATCAAAGACCACCTCCGGAGCGAAATGCTGCTCCCAGGCCTGCCTGGCCCTGCGCCCCCGCTCCGCACTCTCGGCCACATGGGGCTCCAACAACGCAGGCAACCTGGCGTAGTCACTCTCCGGGTACTGCAGAAGAAAACTGCCCCAGTCCGGCCCGGGCGGCAGCAGGTACCGATCCGCGAGCAGCACCGGCGCCACGCCCATCATCATCGCCTCAAACAGCCGCAGGCTGCCGAAGCCCATGCCCCGTGGACACAATGCAAAGTGCGACCGCGCCATCGCGTCCGCAAATGCCTTCTGCGCTCCCGTGCTCCCCACGATGCCGTTCTGCCAATGCATATAGCCCGTCGTCTCCAGTACCTCGACATCGGGACGGTTGAACGGGTGGTCAATCAGGTTCACCCGTATGCGGGCATTTTTTCGGCCGTGGAAGCAGCACAGCAGGGTTTTCGGCTCATCGCCGCGGTAGCGCAGCTCAGGGTTCCGGGAGCTGCCATACATCGAAAAGAACGTCGTGCTTTGGATCCTGCGAAGATCGAAAAACCGGGGCTTTGCCGCATCGCCGTAGGCTCCGGGGATGTACGGAATCAGAAAATCAATCTCTGAATTCCCGAACGTCTTCTCCGGGTATCTCCGGATTAGCGGATTGGCCCGGGCCTCGGCCAGCGTCTCCAGATGGCCCGCCAGCACGATCAGGTCCGCCGCCTCCGGATCGTCGGTCAGCTCATGGCGCTGCGTCCGGCAACTCGCGTGCAGGGCAACGATCTCGTCGCGCCGCACGGGGCTCTTTGGGCTCTCAGTCGCGAGACCTACATGAATCAGCACGCTGACGATTGTAACTGCTGAACCCAGCCGAGACCCTCACCCGAAAGTCCTCAATCACCGCAGTTCACAGCGGTCCGGCCCAGAAACATAGCCGCCCCGCCCAGCTCCTCTTCGATGCGCAGCAGCTGGTTGTACTTGGCTATCCGGTCCGTACGCGACGCCGATCCGGTCTTGATCTGGCCCGCTCCCGTGCCCACCGCCAGATCCGCGATGAAGGTGTCCTCCGTCTCCCCCGAACGATGCGAGATGATCGCCGTATACCCGTTGCGGCGCGCCAGTTCGATCGCATCCAGCGTCTCCGAGATCGTGCCGATCTGGTTCACCTTCACCAGGATGGAATTCGCCACGCCCTCATCGATCCCCCGCTGCAGCCTCTTCGTGTTGGTCACGAAAAGATCGTCCCCCACCAACTGCACATTGCGCCCAATCTTCTCCGTCAGCAAGCGCCATCCAGCCCAGTCGTTCTCATCCAGGCCGTCTTCCAGCGACACGATGGGATACTGCCGCGCCCAGCTCTCCCAGTAGCTCGCCATCTGCTCCGAAGTCTTTTCGCTCTTGTCCGACTTCTTGAACACGTATTTGCCGGTGCTCTTGTCGAAGAACTCGCTGGCCGCCGGATCCAGCGCAATCGCGATCTCTTCCCCAGCCTTGTACCCTGCCAGTTCAATGGCCTCCAGGATCACCTCGATGGCCTCCACGTTCGACTTCAACGACGGCGCGAAGCCCCCCTCATCGCCCACCGCCGTGTTGTAGCCGCGCTTTTTCAGCACGCCTTTCAGCGTGTGAAAGACCTCGGTGCCCCAGCGCAGCGCATCGGAAAAGCTCTCTGCGCCCACGGGCATCACCATGAACTCCTGGAAGTCCACGTTGTTGTCGGCATGCGCGCCGCCGTTCAGGATGTTCATCATCGGCGTCGGCAGCAGGCACGCGTTCACCCCACCCAGGTAGCGATACAGCGGCATGCCCAGCGCCTCGGCCGCGGCCCGCGCACACGCCATCGACACCGCAAGGATTGCATTGGCTCCCAGCCTGCCCTTGTTCTCCGTGCCATCGAGCGAAAGCATCGTCGCGTCGATCAACCGCTGATTGCTCGCGTCCAGGCCCTTCAACTCCGGCGCGATCACGCTTTCGACATTCTCCACAGCCTGCAACACGCCCTTGCCGAGGTAGTGCTCCTTGTCGCCATCGCGCAACTCCACGGCTTCATGTTCGCCGGTGGACGCGCCACTCGGCACGGCGGCCCGTCCGCGAACGCCCTCTTCAAGCACCACATCGGCCTCAACGGTCGGGTTCCCGCGACTATCCAAAATCTCCCGTGCATGGATGGAGACAATCTCAATCATGTGTTGCTTCTGCCTTCCGTTTTGACTTGTTTGTGCCCGTCTGCGGGCGACCCGGTGTTGCAGGCGGTCATCCAGCCCCGGGCGCCGGTCCACCGGAACGGCCCTGCCCCCGAAACCCGCAATGCTTTCCCCCAGCTCCGCCACCGGCCCCCCGCCGCGCGCATTCTAGCAAAGCGAGCTCACAGACCTGCCGCCTGCGCGACAGGGCTTGCGCCCACAGGCGCATGCACGCCCACACCGCGCGTCTCCACATCCTGGCGCGTCAGCGCGGGCAGCAGCAAACGTATGCACGTGCCCCGGCCCGGCCGGCTGATCACCTCCACCTCCCCGCGCCCGCCATACAACACCTGAATCCGCTCGCGCACATTGCGCATCCCGATGCCCATGCCGTCCGAGGCCAGCGCGCCCGGCTCCACAGCGCGATCCGGCCCAATGCCCACGCCGTCGTCTTCCACCTCCAAACACAGCTGCCCTTCCGCGACCCGCCCGCGTAGGGTCACCGTGCCGCCATGCAGGCGCGGCTCCAGCCCATGCTTAATGCTGTTTTCAATCAACGGCTGCAGCAGCATGCTGGGCACCTCCAGGTGCAGCGCCTCTTCGGTGATCTCCTTCACCACGCGCAGCTTTTCGCCAAACCGAATCACCTCAATGTCCAGATAATCATCGGTAAACACAAGCTCTTCTTCGAGCGGCACAAAGGCATCCCGTTCGCGTAAAAGCGTGCGCAGAATGCGGCTCAATTTCACAATCATCTCGCGCGCCAGCTCCGGCTCCGACCGGATCAGCGACGCGATCGAGTTCAGCGTGTTGAACAGAAAGTGAGGGTTGATCTGCCGCTGCAGCGCGTCCAGTCGCGCTTCCAGCAGCAGGCGGCTCTGCTCCTCCAGCTTGCGTTCAATCCGGACGGCGTTCCAGATCTTCAGCGGGATCCCCACCACCACCGGCGTGCACGCACACACCAGCATCTGCAGCCACCAGTTGCGCGAGCGCAGCTCGAAGTACCGGCCCGGCTCCCAGCGCGCCAGCAGGCTCGCCGCCAGCTGCGTCAGCGTGAGCAAGACCAACAGCGCGATCTGCCGGTCTAAATTGGGTCGCCGCAACGTGCGGGTCACCCAGCGGTACAGGCTAAGGTCGATCAGCGGCGAAAACGACCAAATCATCTCCTCATCCGCAAAGCGCCGAAATGCCCCAAACAGCACACCGGCGCCAACATTGACCGGCAACGCCAGCCATTCATGATGGCCCATCGCCGGCAACGATAACACGGCCCCACCCAGCGCCGCCGGACGCAATCCAAGCAGTAACCCAAGCAAAGCCGTCGCTTCGAGCGAAAGGTCCGCAGCCAGAAAGTTCGGCACGCGGACCCGCACCCAAACCCCGAGCATCAGGGGGATGCAGAGCCATGCGAGTAGCTGCAGCATCTCGCCACGGCTGCGGCCGTCGATCAACAGCAGCCGCTTAAAGCGCACCGAGCGCGCCAGCGAGCTGGCCACCGCCGCCGCCACGCCCAACTTCACCAGCAAAGAAATCAGTAGCAGCTTGTGATCGATGCCGTGCACGCCTTTACTCTACGCGTGGCACCACACCAGCCCGCGCACTCACGAATCCGCAACGCCCACAACGGAATCTAACCTGCTAGTTATGCCTCTGCTCAGCGTCACCAAGGTCGCCGACGCCGACTTCCCCACCCGCTGGGGACACTTCCGCATCCTCGGCTTTGAAGGGATCACCCAACCCGGCGACCCCACCCGCAAAGCCATCGAGTCCGCCGTGGCGCTGGTCATGGGCGACCTCTACACCCAGCCCCCGATCGTGCGCATTCACTCGCAATGCCTCACCGGCGACGTCTTTCACTCGCTCCGCTGCGACTGCCACGACCAGCTGCACCTGGCGCTACGGCGCATCGCCGAAGAGGGCGCCGGCATCCTGCTCTACGAGCAGCAGGAGGGCCGTGGCATCGGCCTGATGGCCAAGCTTCGTGCCTATGAGCTGCAGGACGGGGGCCTCGACACCGTGGAAGCCAATCACCAGCTCGGCTACGCCACCGACCTGCGCGCCTTCGAACTCCCCGCCGAGATCCTGAAGCTGCTCAACATCTCCGCCGTCCGCCTGATGACCAACAACCCCGAGAAAGTAGCCGCCCTGGAACACGCCGGCATTCGCGTCGCAGAACGCCTCGACGCCACGGTCCCCTCCGAGCCTACCTTTGAGCGCTACCTCGAAACCAAACGCGAAAAGTTAGGTCATCTCGTCGGCTAAACGACCCTACGCCCCCGCAGATCGCGCAAATGAAATAGAACTCCGTTTCCCCTGCGCCACAGAACGTGCGTGTTGGTGGGAAAGTGCACTCATGACAGCAGGTACTGGTATATGCCCCGACCGCAACCATAACCCTTTGCGGAACATCGCATAGATCTCATGTCTCAAAGCCATATCGAAGCCCATGTAGACCTCATCGCGAAACACGAGCAGGAGTTCCTGGCGAAACGTACCCCAGGGGAGCGGCTTGGAGACAGCATCGCCGCCTGGGTCGGCAGCTTTACCTTTGTTACGCTGCATTTCTGCTTCTTCGTGCTCTGGATCGTGTGCAATCACCTCTCCAGCACCACCTGGCAGTTCGACCCATACCCCTTCTCTCTGCTCGGCACAGTCGTCGCGATGGAAGGCATCCTCCTCGCCAGTTTCATCCTGATGCGCCAGGCCCGCATGGGACGTCGGGCCGACGAACGGGATCACCTCATGCTGCAGATCCTTCTGCTTACTGAAAAAGAGATCACGGCTGTTCTCAAAGTCGATCGTCAGATCGCGGCGCAGGTCGGAGCCGAGAAAGCGGCCAACACGGCAGAGGTTCGCGAGCTGAGTCAACAAACCTCCATAGAAGAGGTTGCACAAACCATCCGAGAAAACCTCGAAGAGGTGGAAGCAAGTGCATAACAAAGAATGAAGCGACCGATAGGAGCCGCGTTGCGGTGAAGAACTGATCTTCACCAAGTCCAACTTCCCACAACGGCGTCTCTCTTCCCTAGCCCGGCGAAAAGCCACCGACATTCGCAGATGCCCTCACAACTCAAGGAGTCGCTTGCCGTCCTGCAGTCAACCTTTCAGGTGTTCCACGAGCGCGTCGACGAAGACGCGTACCTTAGCCGAAAGACTTCGATGGCTAGGATAAAGCGCGTGTGCATCGACAGAATCGCCCTCATGGTGAGGTAAAACGCGGACCAACATCCCTCGCGCGAGCGCATCTGCTGCAAGATAGTCGGGCAAACGGCCTATACCCGCACCGCCAATCAGGAGCGTCTGTGCAGCAGCTGGCTCGGTTACGACGTTGCTGGGAAGGAACTCGAACTCCTCGACCGAGCCTGCGGGGATTCGGAAGCGCCATGTGAATCGTCGATCAACAATGCCGAGCAGGGAGTGACCTGCCAATTCATCAAGGTGATTCGGTTCTCCATGTTCCGTAAGGTAGGCCGGACTTGCGCACAGCAGAAGTCTGATAGTTGCCAATTTCCGAGCGATGAATTCGGAATCCCGTAGCGGGCCGATCGTTATTGCGATGTCGGCGTCGTTGGCGAAGGTCTCGGCGGGCCGGCTCTCGACGAAGAGTGACACCCGCATCTCCGGATACCGTGTGAGGAATGCAGGAAGCATCGGCGCCAGCAATCCTGCGGTAAAGGTGAATGGGGCGTTTACACGCAAGGTGCCGCGTGGAACGCCTACTATTCCGGTCAGAGCGTTTTCAGCCTCCCCGACATCTTCAAGGATTTTGTGGGCATGGCGGAGGAGCAGAGTTCCTGCGTCCGTAAGCCGGAGATGCCGGGTCGAGCGCTCAACCAGCGCAGAGCCCGCCATCTTTTCCAAACGCACAAGGGATCGACTGACCGAAGACTTAGGCACGCGTAGCGCACGCGCCGCTCCAGAGATGCTCGCCCGATCAGCGATTCGTACAAAGATTCGAAGATCGGAAACTTCAAACATCGCTCGCCCTCATCGTTCCAGAGATGGAACGAAGCGTTCCAATTTCGCTTCTAGCTTACGCGAGAAGGAACAAATACTCTCGAATCGACGGACTAGGAATGAGGACTTCGCGATGACAACTGTTCTTCTCGTAGGCTCAACCGGTATGCTTGGCGGTCATATTGCGCAGCATCTGCTTACTTCGCCTGAT
>CAXUIF010000173.1:0-6849 GCA_964250995.1 uncultured Acidobacteriaceae bacterium | reverse complement strand
GCCCCCGAACGGGTGTAACTTCTCGGGATCAGAACTCTGCCAACGCCACTCCTGCGGCGCCTCGTGCGGCACAACGCCTGCGCTAGAATGGCCCATGTTTTTGGAACCACAATGGACGGCTCTGCTCACAAAGCGCGTCCTCTGGGCGGGTACCGGTCTGCACACGGCTCTGCTGGTGTGTACCGTGCTGGCTGTTGCAAGCGGGAAGTGTCCAGCAGCCGAAGGCCTGCGGCCGAAGCAGGTTCCGGCCTCGCAAAAGGAGTCGGCTGAGGCCACCCTGTCCGGAACCGTGATCGATACAGCGGGAACCCCCGTACAAGGCGCACAGATCACGCTCCAGGCACAGCCGGCCACCACGAGCATCGCCGCGACAACGGACACTCAGGGCAACTTTACCTTCCCTAAGCTCGGGTCAGGTCGCTACGGAGTGCAGGCGGTGAAGGGTGCGCAGGTCAGCCCGTGGACGAACGTTGCCGTCAAGCAAGGAAGCATGCAACGTGTGCAAATCATCTTGCCGGTTGCAAGGAGCGCCTCTCGTTCCGCCCCGGGCGACTCTATGTCCTTCTCCGACGCTCCGAACTTCACCATCGCGGGCGTGACCGACTGGACGGCCGTCGGTGGCCATGGATCCGACGCCACGCTGCAGGCCAGTGAAGACCTGAACCGCACCACGAGGGCCCTGCCAGGGGATCAGCCGGATGCAGCGCAAGGCAGTCCTTCTCGCCAGGGGGATGTGGGCGAAGACGAAGCGAGACTGCGGGCCGCATGGGCACGAGCGCCACAGAGCTATGGGGCCAATCATGAGTTGGGCGTCTTCTACCTCCACAGCGGACGCTTTGGTGACGCGCTCCCCGTGCTGGAGAAGGCGTCGGCCCTGAGCGGCCACGCGGCCGAAGATGAGTACACTCTCGCCCTGGCCTGCAAGGCAGTCGGCGATGCGCCACAGGCAAGCCAACATATTCAGCGCGCCCTGGCGCAGCGCGACGTAGCGAAAGATCACAGGTTGGCGGGTGACGTGGACGAAGCGCTCGGCGACGCCCTGCAGGCGGTACAGCAGATGCAGCGTGCCACGCACCTGGATCCAAGCGAGGCCAACTACTTCGCCTGGGGATCAGAGTTGTTGGTCCATCGCGCCATTTGGCAAGCTGTTGAGGTGTTTGCAAAAGGGGCGGACACGCATCGGGCCTCCACACGCCTGCGTACGGGTTGGGGGGCAGCGTTGTTCGCCGGCGGCTTGTCTGCCGAGGCCGCCGCCAAGCTATGCGAGGCCTCCGAGATAGACCCTGCGGCCCCGGAGCCTTACCTCTTTATGGGCAAGATTGCGTTGGCCTCGGCCCAGCCCCTTGCGTGCGTGCAGGACAAGCTGAAGCACTTCGTGCAAGCCCAGCCAGATCGCGCTGAGGCGAACTTCTACTACGGCATGCTCCTCTGGCGCGAGGACCGGCCTGCTGATCAGGAGCGTGTCGAGGCTTTCTTGCGAAAGGCGACGATGTTGAATCCGCGCTTTTCCGAGGCGTACCTTCAGCTAGGAATTCTGGCGTTCGATCAGCACAGGTATGCCGACGCGATCGCTCCGCTGAAGCAGGCAATCGCAACCGACCCTGGCCAGGTGGAAGCGCACTATCGACTCGCCATGGCGTACGGGCGTATGGGCGACGCAACGAAGGCCCGAGAGGAGCTACAGCTTCACGCCGAGATGGAACAGCGTGAGGCCGATACCGTGGAACAACAACGGCGTGAGGTGAAGCAGTTTGTGGTGGCCTTGCCCAAGGGTCCTCTCCCTTCGCAGCCTGCGCCCAACTAGCCCGTCTCCCCCTTGCTCTTCGTGGCCGGAAGGATCCCGCGGCCTTCCTGAATGGTCATGATCTGATTGGCCTTCACCCTGGCGAAGGTCTCTTTCTTGCGCGTGGTGGGCCATGTCACTTCGATGGCATCGACCACCGACGACGCACCCAGGCCGAAGTGAAGCCGCAGATCGTCCTGAGACATGACGCTTGTGCCGCTATGAACTTCGTTCATCTGTATGTGCTTGCCGGTGATGACGCGAACGCGCGCACCGATGGCGGTCCGATTGCAGTGGGTCCCGATCAGCTTCAGCTTGATCCAGTTCTTCGCGTTCCCTCCTCTGTTGTGCAGCAGCGAGGGCACATCGTTCATGTTCAGCACCAGCGCATCCATTCCGCCGTCATTGTCGTAGTCGCCAAAGGCCGCGCCCCGACTGGAGAAGCGCTCGGTGATCCCAGGTCCCATGCTGGACGACACATCCTGAAAGCGGCCATTGCCGAGGTTCCGGTACACAAGTCGCGGGTTTCGAAACGTCTGGCTCAGGTGATACTGATCGATCTCCGGGTAAACGTGCCCGTTCACCTGCAGCAGGTCCGGCCAGCCGTCGTTGTCATAATCGATGAACCCGCAGCCCCACGCCACATACCCGTTGTTCACACCTGTACCCGCGGGGAAGGTCATGTCCGTGAAGGTGCCATCGTCGTTGTTGTGGTAGAGATTCGCCGTGTCATCGGCGAAGTTGGTCTTAAAGATGTCCAGCCGGCCATCGCAGTCGTAGTCTGCAACGGCAACGCCCATCCCTGCCTGTTCATGACCGCCTTCGCTGTACGCGCATCCTGCCTCGACGGCGATGTCGGTGAAGGTGCCATCGTGATTGTTCTGAAACAAGATACTTGGCTGTGAATCAACCGCCACGTAGATGTCCGGCCAGCCATCGTTGTCTAAGTCATACGAGACCGCCGTGATGGAGTAACGCGGGCCGGGCTTCAGGATGCCGGCCGCCTGCGACACATCGGTGAACGTCCCGTCCCCATTGTTGCGGTACAGAATATTGGTGTCTGCGGGCAAGCCACGCGGGCCGCACATGATCGGCACGCCCTTCCATTGGCAGAAATGCGTGGCATCCGCTGTGGGAATCTTTTGCGGGTCGAGCTGCAGGTAATTGCAAACGAAGAGGTCAAGCCAGCCGTCGCGATCGTAATCCAGAAAGGTGCAGCCGGCCCCCCATCGCACCCGTTCCTGATACAAGCCCACCTTGCGCGTGACATCAGTAAAGGTGCCATTCCCGTTATTATGAAACAGCCGGTTGTGGCCCCAGAAGCAGCAGAATAGGTCGTCCCATCCATCGTTGTTGTAATCGCCGACGCACACCCCCGTCTGCCAACCGGTTACACCGAGGCCGGAACGTTCCGTCACATCGGTGAAGGTGCCGTCGCGATTGTTCTTGTAGAGGTGTGCGGTGGGCGCCTTTCCAGAGGGCCAGTGTGCATCCAGCCGATCGCCGTTGGTCAGGTAGATGTCCAGCCAGCCATCGTGGTCGTAATCGAAGAAGGCCAGCCCGCTGCCTTTCGCCTCAATGATGGAGCGCTTGTGATCGACCCCGCCCCATACATTCGGTGTGGTCAGACCGGCCTGCTGGGCGACATCGAAGAACTGTACGGGCGAGGGGCCGTTTGCCGTCTCCGCCGGGGAACGGATGGCCTGCAGCAGTGCGGGATCTTTCCATCGCCATAAAGGCGTCGCCAGCGCCTCGGTTACGTTGCTGCCGAGCAGCAGGAGGGATGACCCGAGAAAGCGACGCCGCGGCACGAACATACGCGCCCATTATAGAGAGCGCGTACGGCTGCGAACAGCTTAGTGGGTCGCCTCAAACGCTTGAAGCGCTTGTCTGCCGGTCACGCTGTCCGGATGCACGCGCAGCAGATCCTGCACGGTCGCTTTCGCCTTGTCTGTTTGCTGTTGCAGCGCATAAAGGCGAGCCAGATTGAGGTACGACTCCTCGAAGCTCGGAACCAGACGGATGCAAGTCTGGAACTGCTGCTCCGCCTCCGCATATTTCTTCTCGTGAACCAACAACACACCGAAGTTGTTCCGTGCTTCGGGGTAATTCGGACGCAAGGCGATAGCTTTCTCGAGATACTGTGCGGCCAGTTCCGCTTGACCCCGCTGCGCATACAGAAGACCCAGGCTGTAATTCGCTTCCGGATCATCGGGTTGCAGTTGCACAGCGGCACTCAGAGACTGCTGGGCCTGGTCGAAATGCTTTTGCCGCCGATACACGTTTCCCAGGTTCAACAACGCCGTAGGGTACTGCGGCCGAAGCTGCAACGAGCGCTGGAAGTTCTGAACGGCCTCGTCCGCATGGCCTTCCTGGGCTGCCAGCATGCCGAGGTTATTCCAGGCTTCGGGATAATTGGGCTTCAGCTTCAGCGTCTGTTGCAAGGACTCTCGCGCCTGCGCGAACTCCTTCCTGCGCAGGTACAGCGTGCCCAGGTTGTAGTGAGCTTCCGGGTCATCCGGCTTCACCGCAAGGACCTGCTGGAACGATTCGGCAGCCTGCTCCAGGTAGCCGTGTTGGAACATAGCGACTCCATAGGTGAAGTCGTTGCGCAGAAACGCGCCGTGATACAAGGTTCCGGCAAACGGCAACGCCCTTCGGGTTCGTTCCGCCTGGGACGTGGGAATTGTCCGCACATCGTCAAGCAGTGCGTCGACCGGCAGGGATCCCTGGTACACCTTCACGATCATGCCCCGGGCATCCAGCAGAAAGGACACCGGGATGGGAAGATCTCTTCGCCGGTCGAACAGGTAGCGGTAGATGATGTTGTACGTGCCGGCCACCTCATCGGTCGCGAAGAGGAGTGGAAACGAAAGACGCTGCTTCTGCGCCCAGGCGCGGGCGCGGTCAAGCTCATCGCCGCGGTCCAGACATAGGGAAAAGAGGCTAAGTTGCCTCGCGGAGAAAGGGGCAGCCTGGCTCTGCAAAGACCGCAGCTGATCGAGGCTGGCCGGCTGGCCCACACCCCAGAAGCACAGCAGGCACGGACGGCCCTGTGCCGCCTTTAACTCATGGAAACGTCCCTCTGCATCGGGCAAACGGAACGCGGGCGCCTGCAAGGGGTCCAGCAGCCACGTCTGCACCTGCGAGGCAAACGCGGGTGACTGGCCGGAGGGGAGCGGTTCGGGCGCTGCACCGCCAGACTCGACACGCATGGCGGCGAACGGCGTGGCTGTGAAGGTCGGCGTTCCCTCTTCCAGCAAAACGCGATGGTTGACTGGGAGATTGTCGAACCGCTGCACGAGGCCACTGGGCCAACGCACCGTTGCCGCTATGGCTTCTGTCGTTTGTCCTAGGCCGAAGTGCAGCTCCTTTGTGTGCTGCATCAGAAACCCTGATCCAGCCTGCAGCGATCGTGTCTGCCGAAGCCCTCCTGCGGTCACCGTGACAGCTGCGCCTATCGCGTCCCGATTGCTCTTTGTCCCGCGAAGCCGAAAGATCAGCGCATGGCCCAGGTTCTGCAGGTCGTTGTGCAGGATACGGAGCTGCGGGGCGTTGCGATTTTTGACAATGATCTCCAGCCTGCCGTCCCCATCGAGATCCGCAAGCGCGAAGGATCGCCCATCTTCCAAGAGGTCCATCTGCACCGCGCCAGACACCTCTGAGAACGTTCCATCGCGATTGTTGGCGAACAGCACGTTGCGTTCGGATCCGTTCCACGAGGTATCAGACCGGATGAGTTCATGGAGGGCATTCCATCCGCGCTCATAGGCTAGAGAGGGCGCTGCGTCGTTTGGGGATTTGCCAACCACCTGGCGCCAGAAGAAGCTGGCGAGATCCGTTTGCGAGGCGCGTGGCACCCTGGCCTGCTGGGGCGCGGTGAGGTAGCCATTGGTGACGTACAGGTCCGGGAAGCCATCCTGATCGAAGTCCCAGACATCTGAGCCCCAGGCCCAACGGCCTACCTCGACGCCCGCCTGGTCACTGGCGTTCTGAAAGGCGCCTTGCCCGAGATTGCGATACAGCGCATTGCCGCGGGCATGCCGCCGATACAACTCACGCACGGCTTCGGGCGTGCCCTGGTGGAACTGCGTCTGCTGGGCGACGCGCTGACCGGCTGCCGACCACATGTTCGCCACGTAAAGATCGGGACGCCCATCGTTGTCCGTATCGGACCAGCAAGCGCTCATGCCCGCGCCGACGTCTTCCACGTGCGCCTTGGTGGAAGACACCGTGAAGGTTCCATCGCCGTTGTTGCGGTAAAAGGTGTTGCGACCGAAGTCATTGACCACGTACAGATCGGGCGGAAGCGCGGAGGTAGCGTTACCCCAGGCGCACGCGAAGCTGTAACGATCGTTATCGACTGCAAGACCGGCCGCGCGGGTGCGGTCGACGAAGTGGCCATCGCCTTCGTTGTGCATCAGGAAGTTTGGCGGCCCATTGCGTGCGTCGAAGTACGGTGCAGGGTAGTGGTATTGGTCGAGCCCCAGATAGTAGCTGTAAACGCAGAAGAAGATATCCAGCCGCCCGTCTCCGTCATAGTCGGCGGCCGCGGCGTGGGTGAAAGAGCCTTGTGGCGGCTGCGAAAAGGTGAAGGCATCGCGCTTCAGCGCGAAGGTGCCGTTTCCCTGATTCAAAAACAGCAGAGGGCCGCTGCCGCATACGACGAGCAGATCCTGTAGCCCACGGTTGCGCAGATCCACGAACAAGGCACAGGCCGTGTTATCCAACACACCTACACCGGCTCGGTCCGTAACATCTTCGAAGGTGCCGTCGCCTCGGTTGCGGTACAAACGGTTTGGTAGTCCTGCCGGTTGCGATATGTAAAGATCGTCAAAGCCGTCGCTATCGAAATCACCCACCGCCACGCCGTTGTTGCCATAGATGTCGATGCCGCAGGCGCTATCGAGAAGGGTGCGCCAATCATCGGCGCCCAGCAGCAGTTGCGCCGCATAGGATGGCTGCGCACCCAAGGCATGGTGCGTGACGTCGCGGAACCCGGGTCCACGTGCATGGCTGCGCACCTCCGGCTCCGCTTCCCAGTGCAGCACCGTCCACCGCGCGGG
>CAXUIF010000172.1:0-6857 GCA_964250995.1 uncultured Acidobacteriaceae bacterium | reverse complement strand
TTCATGCTGCCCAACCTGCCACCGTTGGGCGCTACGCCCACGGCTGCTGGGACGCCGGGCGCAACCGCGCTGAACAACGCGTCGTTAGCCTATGCCCAGGCGTTGACGGCAGGGCTCAATGGCTTGAAGCAGGGCGCGATGGGCGCGACACTGAATCTGTTTCAGCCAG
Source organism: uncultured Acidobacteriaceae bacterium (assembly GCA_964250995.1). Taxonomy (GTDB): domain Bacteria; phylum Acidobacteriota; class Terriglobia; order Terriglobales; family Acidobacteriaceae; genus Granulicella. Next base: position 6,688 of record CAXUIF010000172.1, on the reverse strand, counting down.
ACGTCTTCACGCTGTTTCAGACGGTGGCGGCCCAACCGATGGCGTTTGGGCTGAGTAACGTATCGAAGGCGGCGCAGGGTGTTGCGGGCAGCCCGGACACCTATCTGATTTGGGACGGCCTCCATCCGACGACCACGGGGCACCATCTGGCAGCAGCTGCGGCTGCCAATTTGCTTGCGCCGCTGGCCGCCAGCAGCACCGCGTTAACAGTGCCGGCGGCCGGCCTCGCGGGGCAACCGGTCACGGTCTCCGCGGTGGTGAGCCCGGCCAAGAGTGGCGGATCGGTTACAGGGCTGGTGGCGTTCTTTGGCGGGACGACCCTGGTCGGCTCGGCACCGCTGGATGCAAACCGCACGGCGCAGGTGACATTCACGCCGGCCGGCGCCGCGGGCAGCGACGTCGCGTTGACGGCAGTGTATGCGGGAGATGTGGGGAATGCGCCGAGCACCTCGGCTGCCGCAACGTTTGCGCTCCTCAGCGCCGCGGTGAGCACCACCACCGCTTTGACGTCCTCCAATCCCAACGCAAATGTTGGGGCTTCGGTGACCTTCACGGCGACTGTGGCGGCGACGGTAGCAAGCTACGGGACCCCCGCCGGTACCGTGACGTTCTCGGACGGATCGAACAGCCTGGGTACGGGCACATTGAACAATGGCGTGGCAACGTTCGCGACCTCGTCCCTGGCGCCGGGAACGCACTCCATTACGGCGAACTATGCCGCGAGCGGGATTTTTGGCGGATCGACGTCCGCTGCTTTGAGTGAAGTCGTCGTTGCGCCGGGGTTCACGGCCCAGGCGTCGCCGACATCGCTCACGCTCGCGAGCGGCAACTCGGGAACGGTCAACATTACGGCGGCCTCGGTAGGCGGTTATTCCGGAACGTTGACCCTTTCGTGCGGCGCGCTTCCGGCGCACTTCTCGTGTGCGTTCTCCTCGCCCACCCTTTCTTTGACTGCGGGCACAACAGGCAATGTCGCCGACACTCTGACGATCGCGACCAATGCCGGGACAACGACGGCCAGGCTGGACCGGCAAGCGCCGGCATGGCAGGCAGCGCGTATCTGGTCCGCAAGCCTTCTGTTGCCGGGAGCGGCCAGCCTGGCGTTCTTGGGGCTACGCCGGAGGCGCAAAGGGCTGCGTGGGCTCATGCTGCCCATCGTACTTGCGGTTCTCGCGGGGGCTGGTTCGCTAGGAATGACGGGCTGCGGTTCCAGCAACAATGCGCCCGCAGGCACCTACACGGTACCTGTCGTTTTTACGCCGTCGGGCACCGGAAGCTCGGCACCCGCGGCGCTTACCGTGAACGTAGCTGTAACCGTGCAGTAGCAGCCTGAACGCTGGTCCGGCCGGAGTTAGCGGCCATGGGTCGGGACGTCCATGGCCCTGTCTCCGTCTGAGGCGTTCTCGTCGCCGTAGGTCGCGTAGGGCTCTGGCTCGTTGCTGGTGGGCATCGTCTTCAGGGTGGCCAGGTCGGCCTGGAGCGTTGCCCAGGCCTCCGGGTCTGCCTTGGTGACGAAGGCAACGTCCAGGTTCTTGTAGTACGCCAGCACGTCGTCCTTCACGCCGGGCGGAATGGGCTGTTGCGGGTGGGACACAAGGAAGTGTGCCAGGGTGGCATAGGTGCGATCGGTAAGCGGGTAGCCGCCGGGAGATACGGGGCTTCCGGTATCCAGGTCGCGGTTCTTCAAAGGGTGCTTTGGATCGGGTGACTCGCGCGGAAGGACCGGCGCCGCAGAAGCGCGCGTGGGCGCCGGGCGAGACGGGGGCGGGTCAGAGTGCGTGTCCGCCGCGGCGGCGCTTTTGGCGGTGGACCGGGTCGCCGGAGGCGGGGTGAAGCGGTGCAGCGCGCGATAGAGCGAATCCTCCGACTGGACGACGGAGTGGATGTACGCCGCCTCGGTCTGCGCAGTCGGTCCCTTAACGGCGACGAGCTTCAGTGCTCCGACCTTGGGGAGAACGAACAGCAAGGCCGCCAGCGAGTAGGTGCCGATGCCGGACTTGTGCCGGAACTGATCCCAGTGGTTCTGCTGCGCCACCTGCGCGACCTCGCGTTGCAGCTGCTGCAACTCGGGACTGTTGAGGTCCATCGGCTCGTGGTTGCGATGCAGCAAGGTGATGGCGTAGGCGATCCTGGGGATGAAATGGTGTACCGCGAAGCGGTATGCGCCCACGTTGACGCGACGCTTGCGGCCCTTGGAGAAATCGTCCGTGAGGCCATAGGTCTGGTAAAAGGCGAGCGCCAGCTGCTTGGTGGGTACCTGCAAGCCAACGTGCCGGAGGTAGTGGACCGGTGCGAGGCGGCGATGCGCGATCTGGTCGATGTCGAAGGCGAATTCGGTTTGCACGTGCTGGTGCTCGCCCTGGGCATAGTTCACCACCGGACCGTAGCGGGCTCCGAGCTTGGGGAATTCGATCGGTACGGCCAGGTTGGTCGCCTCGGGATGGCCAAGGGAGTCGCCGATGTAATGGGAAAGGGCTCCGACCGCAAAGGCGAGTTCGTCGGCGTTGCCGGCGTTGCGAAAAAGATTCACAACGAAGTCGCCAGTCCGCACATAGTGGGTGAGATCGGAGAAGAAAGGATCGCCCAGCGGGTAGTAGCCGATGTCCTGGATGACGCAGCCGCCGTAGGCATAGGCGCGCGCATGCTCCAGTTGCGCCGGGGTCAGGGTGGGGTAGCGGCTAAGCAGCAGGGGCACAATCGAGCTCTGCCAGGTGAGGTCGATGAGTTCCTCGTGGGTCAGAAGGGAGTAGGCCTGTGCGGGCCGGGGCAGCAAAAGGCAGAGCAGCAGAACGGCAAAGAGAAGCTGAGTACGAGCGAGCATAAGCTTCGATGAGAGTACTGCACCGAGGCAGATAGGCATATGACACATACGGGGCCAGGTCAGCCCAGGAGTGTCCTGTGGCGATACACGCTGTTCAGCGTTCGCGGATGGCCCGTGTGTAGGACGCGAGACCAGCAGCGGCATGCCCGACGAGGGGCGGCCGGTGCATGGGGCGCTCGCTCCGGCCTCGGGGCCGACGAGAAACGCAGGTTCTCTGCGGGAATGGCAACGAAAGAGCAGACACGGCGGTGGGAAGGGCAAGGTAAGGACGCTGGCAAAGCAGGGCGGAACCCATGCCCAGCAGAGGCTTTAAGGGACGACCCTCTGGACGAGGTCGTCCCCGTGCGGTGATCAGGCGGTTGGGGTTTTCAGCGCGGTGACGACGCCCGTGCCGATGGGGCTGCCGAGGCCGGTGCAGGCGTCCCAGCCAGGGCCGGCCGCGAAAGCGCCATTGTTGCCCGACGTGATGTCGTGAAACGTCGACGTTGGACTGGCGGTGTAGAGCGTTGGGTTGACGAAGCCGGCCGACGTGCCATTCTGGGCGTTCGCCAAGGCGATCAAGCCCGCCCAGAGCGGAGCGACGGCGCTGGTGCCACCAATCACTGTATTTTGGCCATCGACGCGCACGCTGTAGCCCGTAGCTGGGTCGGCGTCGCCGGCGACATCAGGAAGACCGCGGCCACCTGTGCTGCCGATGGGCGCCGGAACGTTGCTGTTGCTCTGCCAGGAGGGTTTGGCGAAGACGGTGGAGACACCACCGCCGGTGGCGCCTTCGTTGTTGGCAAGCTCGTTCCACACGGTCTCGTTGCCGATGGCGCCGTTGGAGGCCCGCAGGGTGGTGCCGCCACAGGCGAGCACGTGCGGGCTCGCGGCGGGGAAGTCGACATGATTGGCGCCATCGGTCACACCGTCCGTCGAGCCGTTGTCGCCGCAGGCCGCGACCACAGTGACCCCAAGACTGGCTGCGGCCTGGAAGGCGCTATCCATGGCCGTGAGCGACTGCTGGGTCCAGGAGGACTCCGGGCCACCCCAGGAGATGGACACCACCGAGGGCTTGCGGGCGCTGTCGTGAATGGCCATCGTGATGGCGTCCAGGAAGCCCGCGTCGGTGTTGGGGGCGAAGTAGACGGCGAGAGCGGCGCCCGGCGCGACGGCGCCCGCTACCTCGATGTCGAGCAGGACCTCGCCATCGGCTCCGGAGGGATCGCCACCAGGAACGTTGTTGCCGCCGTCGACGGAGACGGCCGTCACAGTGGGCGGGTTGAGGCCAAGGGCCCCAAAGTAGGTTTGGAGGTCCGCAGTGTTGTAGCCACCGCCCAGCTCAATGATCGCGATCGTCTGCCCCGCCGCGCTGCCCGCCGGAAACTGGTACGCCTGCGCCACCTGGACCGGCGTGTACGAGGTATTCGTCGCGTTAGGGCGCGCGATGCGGCAATGGGGTTTGGCTTGCGGACGATTGTCCAGGCCAAGGACTGCAGTGATGTGCTTCGCGAGTTCTTCAGGCACCATGAGCGGACCCTGGCGAACCCGAAGTTTGCCGTGAGCGGTGGTGTGCGACTCGAGTGTGGTGCCGAAAGCCTGCTCCAGGTTGGGGACGGACCCGGTCAGATGGAGGATGACACTGCCGGGAAACGGCTCGGGTTCAACTTGCAGGTGGAAGGCTGCGGCAAACTGCTCCACAATCGCCACCGAGGCGGGGTCCGCTCCGTACTGCAGGCTGAACTGCTCCGGCGTGAGGCGCGGCTGACCCTGGGCGGCAGGGGCCAGAGGACTTTTCCGGCGCACCACCACGGAGACCGTGATGTGCTCGCCCCTTGGTTGGACCTGCACCGACGTCTTGTCCGGGCTGGCAAAGGGTAGGCGAGGGTTGCGCTCCGCACTGAAAGGCTGGCGATCACTGCCTGGAAGGGGCACTCGGGGTTGCTCGGCGAAGTGGGACGTGGGCATGGGTGCGGGCCTCTGGGTTAGAAAGACGTGAGAGGAAGGGTTTAGGGGGACAGCAGCCACGATCAGTGTATCGTAGGATAGCGAACAAAGAGCGAACACGCTGCTGGTCATCCAGCTACCGCAAGCCCCACCGCATCAGCTGTCGCCTCGCCCACAGAAGCCCGCAAGCGTTGGCCTTCGGCTAGTAGTAGAACCGCTCGTCTGCCCAATGGAACGGCGCGGAAGCGCGTCGTCCGCGAAGAAGATAGATGTTTTTGTGCTCGAAGGGCATGGCCCACGGGTCATCCAGGCGGCCAACAATCTGGACTGACGTGTATTTGCGCGCGATGGCTTCGGGGGTGTCGCTAATGACCGCAATCGACACGTTTGGGTCGCAACCGTGAGTCCCCCAAAGCCAGTAATTGTTCTGTCCACTGAGGGCTGGCGGCAAGCGGAAAGGCTGTGCTGTGCTCGGGAGGTGACCCAAGAAGTCCACGGCGCCCGCTTCGCCATAGTTGTTGCCGAAGATGCAGACGCGTCGCTGTTCTTCCGGGGAAAGCGAGCGGAAGGCGTGCAGAACGAGATTCACCTCCTGCTGCCAGCCAAAACGATCGGCGAAGAACTGCGGCAGCGGCCCCGTGGAGAGCGTCTCGGTCTGGTCCCCGTGCAGATGCAGCGCGGTCGTATAGCGCACCCACGTTGCCGGGCGCAGCACCGGGGAGCACATGGGCAGAATCAGGAGGCTGGTGAGCAGCAAGCAACCCTCAAAGGCCGGAAAGGCGACGACCCGGTCCTGCTGCACGCGGGGCCGGGTGGCGAAGCGAGACTCCCAGGCGACCCCGCCGGCGGCGAAGTACGCCGGATAGATCGCGGCCAGGTAGTAATCCTTTGCATGCAGGACGAGCATGATCGCGAAAAAGAGCGGATAGGTCAGACCGAGCCAACGGCTTTCGCGGATGGATCGCTGACGCACCAGGGCCACAATGCCGGGGATCCAAAGCAGCGCGTTCAAAGGCTGCATGGAGTTGAACTGCGCCAAGAAGAACTGGATGGGATTGAGGAGGACGCTCTTGTGTCCCGCACGACCGTTGCGCAGGAATTCCAGTGTCGGCCATTGGTGATGCATCTGCCAGATCACATTGGGCAGCGCGATCACGACCATCAGGGCGACGCCCACCCAGGCCCAGCGCGATTGAAGCACGCGGCGCTCTGGCGTCAGGAGCAGGCCCAGGGCGAGCGCTACCAGAAAGAAGAGCATGGAGGGCTTGTTGAGCAAACCGATCCCTGCCGCGACGCCGAGGATCGTCCACCACCGCGGTTGAGAATAGCCGCGATGCAATAACAGGAGGGCCAGCACACAGGTCATCCAAAAGACCGGCTCGAAGGAGTTCATCGAGAGGTAGCCGTCGGTGCCGAGGTACTGTGGACAGACAACGAGGCCGAACATCGCGAGGGCTTGCGCGGGGCGCCTGCCCCCCAGCGCCCACGCAACCACCCCGGTGAGGAACACGGCTGCAGCACCGGCCAGCGCCGAAAGGATACGCACTGCGAAGACCGAATCTCCGAAGAGGATCTCGCCCAGGCGCGCCTGCAAGGCGACAATCGGGCCATGGTCGACGTACCCCCAGGCCAAGTGGCGACCGCAGGCGATGTAGTAGAACTCGTCGCGAAAGTAGCTGTAGCCCAGGTGCGCGGTCCACAGCGTCAGCCCAAACTGTACGGCCAGCTTTACGGCTGCGAAGAACAGTGCCAGATGCAAGGCCTGGCGCAGTGTCGTCTCGAGGGGCCGAGCTCCGGTTGTGGGTTGCATGGGGTTGCCCATGGTACGCCGATGCCAGGCGAGAAGTTCCAAGCTTCCCGGCATGTCCCCACCAAACCGGCTTACATGTACTCCACGCCGTACTGAACCGGGATCTGGGTGAAGGCGATGCGGGTGGGGGC
>CAXUIF010000171.1:0-6883 GCA_964250995.1 uncultured Acidobacteriaceae bacterium | reverse complement strand
ACGGACGGCCCTCCTCATGCTTTCTTGGTTGTCATTCCCGAAGGGGAACCTGCTTAACGCCCTTGTCTTCTTGTTGTCATTCCCGAAGGGAATCTGCGTTTCTGTTTCAGCCACCGGCCAGCTACAGATACCAGGGAATATTCACCACCACGATGCGCTGATTGCCCCGCAACAACAACAACAACTTCAGCAGCTGCACCCGCTGATTGTGCAGCAGGTTCTCCCACCAGTGCCGCACCACCAGTTCCGGCAACAGCACCGCCACCTTGCGCCCCGGGTTGTCGTCTTCGAGCTGCAGGATGTAATCCATCAACGGCCCAAGAATCGTCCGGAAGTTGCTCGAAACGCTGACCAACTCCGGCGTCGCCATGCCGCTCTCCCGTATCGGTTGCATCACCATGCGCTCCCACACATCGCGGTCCAGCGGCTCGGTGTCGGTCTCGACGTTCACCACCTTCACCTCATGGCTCATCACCATGGCAAAACGCAGGGCCTTTTCACTGATCTTGTCCCAACGCGCCACGGGCACGACTACCAGCGGCTGCTCCAGGCCCGTAAGCCGCATCGGCGTAGGATCCGCGGTCTCCACATGCACCCGCGAATAATGCCGCTTAATGCTGTACATCACCAGGATCAGGAACGGCACCAGCAGCGCCGTGACCCACGCACCCGAGGTGAACTTCGCAAACAACACGACGACCAGCGTGATGCCGGTCGCAACTGCACCCAATCCGTTCAGAAACATCTTCACATGCCGGTGCTTCTGATCCGTGCACTTGTGCCAATGCTTCACCATCCCTGCTTGGCTCAACGTAAACGCCAGAAACGCGCCGATCGCGTACAGCGGTATCAAGCGGTCCGTCACCCCGTCAAACAGGATGAGGATCAGCGCCGTGAATCCCGTAAGCGCATAGATGCCATGTGAAAACAGCAGCCGTCGTCCTCGCAGAATGAACACATGCGGCAGGTAATCCTTGAGCGCGATCGCCCGCGCCATGCGCGGAAAATCCGCGAAGGCCGTGTTCGCACTGAAGCTTAGCGCAGCCAGCACGCTGGTCATCGTGAAGTAATAGAACCAGTGCCGCCCGAAGACCGCAGCGACCTGAATCGACAGCACGCTTTGGTAGGCCGGATCTTCGGGCGCCATCGCCGTGATGCGGTAGGCTTTGGCCACGTACGCTAACCCTGCGAGCAGCACAATCAGGATCGCAATAATGACCGTGAGGGCCTGATTCGCTTTTTCCGATCGCGGCTCCTTGAAAGCGGTCGTGCCGTTCGACACAGCCTCAACACCCGTCATCGCCGCACAGCCGCTAGCGAAGGCTTTCAAAAGCAGCCAGAAGGTCAGGTACTGCATCGTTGCGGGAATTGGCGGCGGGGGCGCGGACACCGGAACCGGATGCCCCCCGGCCGCAACGGCATGCCAAATGCCCACCACCACCGTGGCTAATAGCGTACCGACGAACAGAAAGGTCGGCACCATGAACGCAAAGCCCGACTCCTTCACCCCGCGCAGATTCACCACGACAATGATGGCGAGGATGAGCAAACACAACGCCAGCTGATGCGGGTGGAAGCGGGGAAACTCGCTCACCAGTGCCGTCACGCCGGCCGAGATACCAACGGCCGCTGTGAGGATGTAATCGATCATCAGCGCCGCCGCCGCCAGCAGCCCTGCGCCGTCGCCCAGGTTTTCGCTCGCTACGGTGAACGACCCACCGCCGTTCGGGTACGCCTCGATGGTCTGCCGGTAGCTGAAGTACAAGATCGTCAGCAGGATCAGGATCGCCGTGAAGATCGGCATGAGGTGCTGCTGCACCCCGACCATGCCCAGTGGGATCAGCAGGTACATCGCCTGCTCGGGCCCGTACGCCGCGCTGGTCAGGCCATCCAACCCAAAGATCGGAATGCCGGCGGCTACGCCAATGTGTTCGTGCGCGGCATCGCTGGTTCGAAGTGGCTTCCCAAAAAGAACATCAAAAAGAGACATGGCCGTGTAGGTGTCCTGGGCGCGCAGAGCGCACCGTGGACTATCCTACCCTGCTTTGTCAAAAAGTTCTTGGAGCGTTCTTCGCGAACGATGCGTCCAATGTCGGCGCAGATGCGGTGCCGCCCGCACAAAAGCCGTCAGGCCAATCTGGCTCGCCGCCCCCGGGTGTTGCGCGCGCCAGTGACCACGAGTGGGCGCAATGCTGCCTACGCGGTTGGCCGTGCCCTCCGCCGCATACCTCTGTCTGCCCGCTTGTCGATCACCGATCTCCACTTGCAAAAACCCTGCACTGTCGCACACCGGCTAAAACGCGGCTGACCCGTACACCGTACAACCCACTACCTCGCCCCCCTCTACCCTCCCCCGCTTCGCTGGATCCGCTCCTTGTTCTCTTCCAGAAGCCGCAAAAAGCCTTCCAGCGCCGGCCCAACGCGCCGTGGGTTCCACACCGCGCTCAAACCCAGAAACAGCGTCTCCGGCCGCAGCCGGCAGAACGCCAGGCCTCGCGTGCGCAGGTGGCGCACCCCTGCCGGCACCAGGGCCACGCCCTCCCCCGCTTCGACCAGCGTCAGCACGCCGGACCACGTGGTTGATGTATTGGCCACAATCTGCGGCATGCCTTCGTCCGCAAAGAGCGCCGCGATCGCATCCCACAGCACCGGATTGGACCGCCGCTCCGTCATCACCAGCGGCTCCCCCGCCAACGACCGCACGGGCACTTCCTTGCCGGCGAAGGGATGATCTGGCCGTACCGCGGCTACCACCGGATCGCGAAACAGCAACTCCGCCGCGAGCAGCCGTTGGGCACTGGCATCCGGCGGCCGGGTCAGCCCCACATCCAACCGCCCCTCTTCCAGCGCCAGCACCTGGTCGTTCGCATGCATCTCCACCAGGCTCAGCCGGATGCCCGGGTGACGGCGCCTGTACTCGCGAATGATGCGCGGAAAGAAACCCCCGGCACCCCACAGGAAGAAGCCGATCGACAGCGTCCCGCTTTCGCCGCGCAGGGTGCTCTGCGTGACCTCGACGGCCCGCTCTGCCGCGCTCAGCGTCTTGCGAGCTTCGTCCAGGAAAACCAGGCCCATGGCGGTCAGCCGCACATTCCTCCCCGTCCGGTCCAGGAGCGTTCCGCCCAGTTCACCTTCGAGGTCGGCGATCTGCTCGCTCACGCTGGACTGCGCTACATGGAGCCGCCGCGCCGCGGCCGAGATGCTGCCCAACTCCGCTACAGCCGTGAAGTATCGAAGATGCCGAAGCTCCATACCTCATCCTATCGGCCCCGCCGATGGCTCGTCCCGGAAAGAACTGTGACCCGATTGGACAAATCTGCTGTCTACTGGATATGAGCATCTTTTTGGCCCCGAACGGGCATGCTCACGGAGACGGAGCCCATGTGGATCGTTCGGCTGGCGCTCGACCGGCCTTACACCTTTATCGTGCTGGCGATTCTTATCCTGATCGCCGCCCCTGTGGTCATCCTGCGGACGCCCACAGACATCTTTCCGGCCATCAACATCCCCGTGGTCTCGATCGCGTGGCAGTACACCGGCCTCAGCCCCGAAGAGCTTGAAGGCCGGCTCACGACGCCCTACGAGAAGGTGCTCACCACCCTTGTCGATAACATCGAGCACACTGAGTCGGTCACCCTCAACGGCCAGGCGATCGTGCGCGTCTACCTGCAGCAGGGCGCCTCGCTGGACACGGCCAATGCCCAGGTCTCGGCCGCCTCGGAGTTCATCCTCCGCCAGCTGCCGCCGGGCATCCTGCCCCCGCAGATCATCAACTTCTCGGCCTCCAGCGTGCCCATCCTGCAGCTCGGCCTTTCCGGCAACGGCCTGGATGAAGAACAGCTCAATGACATCGGCCTGAACTTTATCCGGCCGCAGTTGGTCACAGTGCCCGGCTCCGTCGTGCCGAACGTGTATGGCGGCAAGCAGCGCTCCGTCATGATCTTTCTGGACCCCAAGAAGATGCAGGCGCAGCACCTTTCGCCCGTCGACATTCTGAGTGCGCTGGCAGCACAAAACGTCGTGGAACCGGGCGGTACCGCGAAGATCGGCAACTTCGAATACGACGTCCGGCTCAACAGTACCCCCACCACCATCCAGGGCCTGGCCAACCTGCCCATCCGCGACGTCAACGGGGTGGTGCTGTACCTGCGCGACGTGGCTTCGGTCAGCGATGGTTCCATCCCGCAAACCAACATCGTGCGGCAGGACGGCCATCGCGGCGTGTTGCTTACCGTGCTCAAATCCGGCAGCGCCTCCACGCTCGATGTGGTGAAAGGCATCCTCGGTCTGCTGCCCCGCGTCAAGGCCGGGTTGCCAGCCTCGCTCAGGATCACGCCGATCGGCAATCAGGCGATCTTTGTGCGTGGCTCCGTCAACGGCGTCGTGCGTGAGGCCGTCATCGCCGCTGCGCTCACCGGTCTCATGATCCTGCTGTTTCTGGGTTCCTGGCGCTCCACGCTCATCATTGCGGTGTCCATCCCCTTGTCGATCCTGAGCTCGATCATCATCCTGAGCCTGATCGGCCAGACCATCAACATCATGACCCTTGGCGGCCTGGCGCTCGCCGTCGGCATCCTCGTGGACGACGCCACCGTCACTATCGAAAACATCGAGCGCTACCTCGAGGAAGGCCACACACTGCGCGACGGCATCCTCGAAGGCGCCGCACAGATTGCCGTGCCGGCCCTCGTCTCCACCCTGTGCATCTGCATCGTCTTTCTGCCGATGTTCTTTCTGGCAGGCGTGGCTCGCTACCTCTTTGTGCCCTTGGCGGAAGCGGTCGTCTTCGCCATGCTCGCCTCCTACATGCTGTCGCGTACGCTTGTGCCCACCCTGGCCATGTACCTGCTCAAGGCGCACGACCACGAAGCCCAGGTCTCACGGAACCCCCTGGCCCGCTTCCAGCGCGCGTTTGAGCGCGGCTTTGAGCGCGTTCGCTCCAGCTACGAATCGCTTCTCAGTCGCCTGGTTGCGGCACGCAAGCTCTTCATTCCAGCCTTCCTCGCCTTTTGCGTCCTGGTCATGCTGCTCGTTCCTTTTCTGGGCCAGAACTTCTTTCCTGCAACTGATAACGGCAGCTTCATTCTCCATGTGCGCGCCAAAACCGGCACCCGCATCGAGGAAACCGCCAAGCTCTGCGACGAAGTCGAAACCACCATCCGGCAGGTTGTCCCGCCCGCGCAGATGGATAACATCCTGGACAACATCGGCCTGCCCTACTCCACCCTCAATACGCAGCACGCCACCAGCGGTCTGTTTGGAGCCGGCGACGGGGATGTCCTGGTCTCGCTCAAGGAAGATCACAGCCCCACCGCCAACTATGTGGCCGAACTGCGCCGTCGCCTGCCGCGCGAGTTTCCCGGCACCACCTTTTACTTCCTCCCCTCGGACATCGTGACGCAGATTCTGAACTTCGGTCTGCCCGCCCCCATCGATGTCTCGGTGGACGGACCTGACGACGCTGGTAACCGCAAGGTCGCCAACCAGATGCTGGCCGACCTCCGCAACGTACCCGGCCTGGTAGACGTCCGGCTCCAGGAGCCCAACGATTACCCCGTGCTTCGCGTCAATGTGGACCGCACCAAGGCGCAGCAGGGTGGCTACACCGAGCGCGATGTCGGCACCTCGACGTTGAACATGCTCTCCGGGTCCACACAGCTTTCGCCGCAGTTCTTCCTCAATCCAAAGAACGGCGTCAACTACAACATCGTGGCCATGACGCCGCAGTACAAGGTGGACTCCCTGCAGTCGCTGGAAAATATCCCTGTCACTGCAGCGAACCCTGCGGCGGTGGCCCCAGGCGCCTCGCTCGGCGCGCCCCAACCGGAGATCCTTGCGGACGTGGCCACCATCGCGCGTTCCACAGAGATGGCCGTGGTGCAGCACTACAACATCCGCCGCACGCTGGACATCTACGCCAACACCCAGGGCCGTGACCTCGGCGCGTCGGCCCGCGAAGTCGAACGCATTGTGAACCACTACCGCCCGCAGCTGGCCAAAGGCAACTTCGTCCAGATTCGCGGGCAGGTGGACACGATGCGCTCCTCCTATATCGGCCTGATCTTCGGCCTGCTGTTCTCGATCGTGCTGGTGTACCTGCTGATCGTGGTGAACTTCCAGTCCTGGCTGGATCCCTTCATCATCATCACCGCGCTGCCCGCGGCCCTGGCCGGTATCGTGCTCTTCCTGTTCTTGACGCACACCACCCTGTCCGTCCCCGCGCTCATGGGCTCGATCATGTGCATGGGCGTAGCCACCGCCAACTCCATCCTTGTCATCTCGTTCGCTAAAGACAAGCTGGCCGAAAACGGCAACGCTATCAAGGCCGCGGTGGAAGCCGGCGCGACCCGCTTCCGTCCGGTCATGATGACAGCTCTCGCCATGATCATCGGCATGATCCCGATGGCGCTGGGCCTCGGCGAAGGTGGCGAACAGAACGCTCCACTTGGCCGCGCCGTGATCGGAGGCCTGCTCTTCGCCACAATTGCCACGCTGGTCTTTGTTCCCACGGTCTTCGCCTTCTTCCACGGCCGTCGTCATGCGGCGGACACCGCACCCACCGGCGGCGTCGCCCCAGCCCCCACACAGGAGCACGCAGTTGCTTAAAGCCCTGGCCCGCCCCTCTCCTTGTCTCGCCTTTGCGTCTTAAGAGCAGCCACCCTGACGGGGACGCTGTTTCGTCGAACGCTGTTTTCACGCTTTTCCCCTCAGCCACGTGCTTTGCTCTTTTCAGATCACCCATGCCCATCGACATCAATACCGAAATGACCAGTCCCTCCGCCCATCCCGGCCGCCTGACCACGGCCCATGCTCCAGTGTCTCCTCCCCCGCCCACCCCACCTGCCCGCCCCCCGCCCGCCGCCCCCCTGGCCCGTCGCAGTTA
>CAXUIF010000170.1:0-6962 GCA_964250995.1 uncultured Acidobacteriaceae bacterium | reverse complement strand
GGTGCGGACGTTAAGGGCAAGGGCCCTGGTGTTGCGCAGGGCCCGAGATACATCGATGGCGCGGGCCTGGATCGCTTGGGCGGAGTTATCGGCTGGACCCACCTTAACCGGCGATGCATCCGCCGGTGAAGATGGGGCACCCAGGGTTGTGACGGACGCTGAAACTTCGGAGCTGTCCGCGCTCTTGGTTTGCGCTTCTGCTTGAGTGGACGGGGCGTCGGAGGTGTTGGCCTGGGCCGCTTCTGCCTGCTGTTTGGCTTCGACGCTGGGCAGTTTGCGGCCCAGCGCGAGTGCCTCCAGGACGGCGGATACCTCGTGCGCGTGTGGGTAGCGTCCAGCGAGGAAATAGGTCTGGATGCGCTTGTCTTCCAAGCGATACAGCAGCACGGCACGCGAGGGCAGGCCATCGCGTCCGGCGCGCCCTGCCTCTTGCGCGTAGGTTTCGAGCGAGTCCGGAAACTCGTAATGGTAGACGAAGCGAATGTCAGGTTTGTCGATGCCGAGACCGAAGGCCTTGGTGGCGATCATGACTTTGTGCTCGCCGCGCATGAACTCCTCCTGCACCTGCTCGCGCTCTTTGGTCTTCATCTTGCCGTGGTAGTGGCCGACGGCGATGCCGTGTTCCTTGAGCCAGTCGTGGAGTTCATCGGCGGAGCGCACCGATGCGGTGTAGATGATACCGGTGCCTTCTTCGCTTTCAAGCATGGCGCCAATCCGCGCCAGTTTGGCATCGTTGTTGACGGTGGGCCTGACGGTGAGATGGAGGTTGGTGCGTTCTGAACCGGTGTTGACCACCACAGGCTCATGCATGTGGAGAATGCTTTGAATCTCGGCGATCACTTCTTCGGTCGCGGTCGCGGTCAACGCGAGTACGGGCGGGTTGCCGAGCTGCTCCCGCGCCATGCCGAGCCCGAGGTAGGCCGGCCGAAAGTCGTGCCCCCATTGCGAGATGCAGTGAGCCTCGTCCACAACGAAGAGGCTGATGCCGCCGGCGTGCTTCAGTTCGGCGAGGAACTCCGGCTTTTCCAGTTGCTCGGGTGTGGTGTACACCAGCTGTGAGGAACCGCCTTCGATGTGCTCGGTGGTGTTGCGGGCCGTTTGGGCGCCAACGGTGGAGTCGATCTTGTCCACCACGATGTGGGCATCGGCCGCGTGCTCCTGTTGGTCCTGCATGAGCGCGATCAGCGGCGAGACGACGAGGACGGGATGCTCCAGGAAGAGCGCAGGCAGTTGGTATGTGAGAGACTTGCCACCGCCGGTGGGCAGGATGCCGAGCACATCCTTGCCGACAAAGAGCGCTTCGAGAATCTCGCGTTGGCCAGGGCGAAAGCCTTTGATGCCGAAACGCTTGCGGGCTTCGGCGAGTAGGCGGCGCCAATCGACGGCTTTCGCTGACATGGACGAAGAGGCAGTGGCAGGCGGGGCAGAAGGAGTTTCAAGTGGGGCAATCGGCATAACCTGCGTTGGATGCGATCCCTGGCACGGCAGCGTCTCCTCCTGTGCACGCCGCGGGCAGGCGGGCTACGGAATGGTGCGGCCCATGAACACGATGTGGAGGCCGTGTCCGCCCGTTCAAAGGCGAAGAAAGATGCGCCGGCGGTAGAGCGGATAGATCAGGGCCGCGATGATGGCGACATACAGCAGCGCAAAGCCGAGGGAGGCCATCTTGGGCGGCAGCCACGACGCAAAGAGCTCGCGAAACAGCAGCACATGGAGGTTGAGCAGACGGCCGGCAACGGGCAGGCGAACCCGCCCGAAGACCCAACCCACGAGATCGGCGAGCACGTAGGCAAGGATGGCGTTGGTCCCGAAGATGAGCAGAAAGCTCCAGCCCTTGCGAACGCGCCGCAGGTCGATCAGATACAGGAATCCCGCCAGACAAAGGATGGAAAGCCCCGAGGTGAAGAGCGCGAAGGTGCTCGTCCAAAGCTTTTTGTTTAGCGGCAACCAGTGGCTGAGCCCAAGGCCCGCAAGCCAGAGGGATGTGCCCATCGCGGCGAGGATGCCGCACTGCTGCCGGCGTGGGAGCTTCGTGCGGAGTTGTTCGCCGGCGAGGATGCCGAAGAGGACGTTGCACAGCGCGGGCAGCGTGGACAGCACACCTTCGGGATCGTAGGTGGGGCCCAGGCCGGGCGTGGTGGCCCAGCGATAGACGTGGTTGACGCCGAAGACGGCGCGATCGACCACCGCGGGGAGGCTCATGTAGCTGTCGAGGTGTCCGGGTCCGAAGCCGGGTGTGGGATACAGCTTCAGCAGCGCCCAGTACAGCGCGAGCAAAGAGGCCGCTACCGTGGCGAGCACGATCTCGCGTTGGCGACGCCATCGCCTCTTGTCAGGTCCAGGCACGGCCAGGTACAGCAGCGAGGCAAGGATGTAGCAAAGGCCGATGCGCTGCAGCACGCCGGGGAAGCGCAGGTGTGCGAGGTTCCAGTTGAAGAGCAGATTCAGCAAAATGCCCAAACCGATGATCATGGCGCCGCGGCGTACCGCGTGGAGCGCGAGGCCGGTGTGGGTCGCGCCGCGGTTCAGGCGCGAAGCGAAGCTGAGCGTCATGGCGATGCCGACCATCACCAGAAAGCAGGGGAAGATCATGTCGGTGAACGTTGCGCCGTTCCACTCGGCATGATCGAGCTGGGAGTAGATGGCGCCGGAGCCGGGGTCGTTGACCAGCACCATGGAAGCCATCGTGAGGCCGCGCAGCACATCCAGCGAGAGCAGGCGGTCAGGCGGAGCGGCGACGGTGGTGGGGGCTGTGGACATGCGTTTTGACGTTCGATGCCGCTAAGCCCTGGCTCGACGGTGCGGCCTGTGCCGTTTTGGATGTCTGTTCAGAGACGGAGGAAGAGCCGGCGGCGATACAAAGGGTAGACCAGCGCCGCGTTAAGCAGAACCAGCGTGACCGCGTAGGCCAGCGACGCCGTGCGCGGTGGCAGCCAAGGAGCGAAGATCCACGCATTCAGGGCCTCGTACAGCGCCTGCCTGCCGGTTGCGGTGGAGACGCGTACAAGGAGCAGCACGTCGGTGAGGAGCTGCGAAAGGAGGAAGGCGAAGATCGCGTTGGTGCCCAGGATTAGCGCGAGCGTCCAGCCGCGGCGGAGTTGGCGAATGTCGATCAGATAGAAGAGCCCGGCGAAGACGACCAGGGAAAGACCGCCGCTCCAAAGGGCAAAAGTGGGCGTATCGATCTGCTTGTTCAAGGGCATGAAGCGGCTGAGCACAAGGCTGAGCAGCCACAGGGCCGTGCCCGCGGTGGCGAGGGTCGCGCCCTGGCGGCGACGGCTGCCCGGGCTGCGAAGTTCTTCGCCCGCCAGCACACCGAGCAGCGTGGTGCCCAGCGCGCCGAGGGTGGAAAGCACCCCTTCAGGGTCGAAGGTGATGCCGAAGCCGGGGGTCTTGACGCCATACTGAAACAGGTGCGGCACCGTAAAGAGGGCGCGGTCCAGCACGGCGGGCAAGCTGCCGAGCGGATCGAGGCGCCCGGGGCCGAAGCCGGGCGTGGGGTACAGCTTGAGCAGGAGCCAGTAGGCCGTCAGCACACCGAAGCAGGCCAGTCCGAGGGCTGACTGTCGCGTGCGTTTTGTGATGGCCGGTCGAGAGAGCGCGAGGTACAGCAGCGCGACAACGGCGTAGCAGATGCCGATGCGCTGCAGGATGCCGGGCAAGCGCATGGTGGCGAAGCGGAAGAACGGAAAACCGTTCACCAGAAGGCCCAACACGACCAGCACCAGACTGCGGCGGAGGGCATGGCGCGTGAGGGCGCGAGGCGAGTCGCCGCGTTCGAGGCGCGCGGCAAAGGACAGCGTCATGGAGATGCCGACCATGACCAGAAAGCAGGGAAAGATCAGGTCCGCTGCCGTGGGGCCGTTCCAGAGCGCTTGCCGCAGCTGCGGGAAGATGTGCTGGTAGGTGCCGGGGTTGGTGACCAGGATCATGCCCGCGATAGTGAGCCCGCGCAGGACGTCGAGCGAAAGTAGGCGAGAGGAAGCCGCGGCTTCGCGTGTGCTTGGGGACGACACGTTCGGTTGTGGGGTCAGCATGGGGCCTGTCTGGATACCCGTTCGTGGATAGCGAAGGATCCCATTGCATGCAATCGTAAACGTGCACGCGAACGTAGGCCGGCACGATGGAGGATTTGGGAACCGATCGGGTTTGGCCGTCGTAGTATCGTGCTGTTGCACAGACCCCTGCGTGGCGCAGGGCCCGAGGCGAGAGAACACGATGCAAAGTCGAATCGTAGGCAGCACCATGCCCGTACTGGAGTTGTTGCTGGAGCCCGGCGAGAGTGTCATCTCCGAAGCCGGCGAGCTGAGCTGGATGTCGCAGGCCATCGCCATGACGACGCACACGCAGTTTGGCGGGGGTGGCGGGTTTCTTGGCGCGATCAAGCGCATCGCCGGCGGCGGCACGCTGTTTATGACCGAGTACCAGGCACAGGGCGCGCAAGGTGAGGTGGCCTTCGCGACCAAGATTCCCGGGCACATTCTGCCGATCGAGGTGGGCCCCGGGCACGAGTACCTGATCCATCGTCACGGCTTTCTTTGTGCCACGCCACAGATTCAACTCGGTGTCGGGTTTCAGCAGTCGCTGGGTGCGGGGATCTTTGGTGGCGACGGCTTTCTGCTGCAAAAGATCACGGGCCATGGCACGGCGTGGCTGGAGCTGAGCGGCGAGGTCGTGGTGCGGGACCTGCGGCCTGGCGAGACCTTGCGGGTGCATCCGGGGCATGTGGGCGCGTTCCAGGCCCATGTGGCGTTCAACATCACGCGCATTCAGGGCATTCGCAATATGTTCTTCGGCGGCGACGGCATCTTTCTGGCGGCGCTTACGGGACCCGGGCGCGTATGGCTGCAGACGCTGCCGCTTTCGAACCTGGCCCATGCCCTGCGGCCCTACCTGCCATCGGGCGGCGGAGAAGCGACCCGAGAGGTGGGGACGGGGGCCGTGATTGGCGGGATCGTGAGTTCGCTTCTGGACCGATGACGTCCACCAATTCGTGCGCCAAGCACGGCGCGCGCTGTGTAGACTCTTGCGCATGAGAGACAAGCGTCTTCGCGGTGTGATGGCCCTGATGTTGGCTGCGTGTGCAACGGGCAGCGTGCCAAAGCTTCACGCGCAGGAATGGGCGAAGGCCAACCTGGAAAAGAGCCCGCGCCATGGCGAGTATGTGACGATCCACGAGGCTGGCGGACGCAATCTGCAGGCCTGGGTGGTGTACCCGGAGAGCAAGGGCAAGGCGCCTGTGGTGGTGATGATCCATGAGATCTTCGGCCTGAGCGACTGGGCACGCGAGATGGCCGATGAGGTCGCCGCCGCGGGGTACATTGTGGTGGAGCCGGATCTGTTGAGCGGGCTGGGGCAGCCTGGGGTGAGCGCCGCAGCCGGCGCGGCAGTGCAGCCCGCGGCTCCCGAGGGCCATATGCACAATGGGGCCGCTTCTGCGGGCCCTGGGACGGCCTACGTCCCAGCCACACCCGGGGGCACGTCTGCGTTTGCGGATCAAAGCTCGGTCGTGAAGGCCGTGTCTTCCCTGCCCGACCAGCAGGTGTTGAGCGATCTTGATGCCGTGGCGGACTACGGAAAACATCTACCGGCTGCGAGCGGCAAGGTGTTCGTCGCGGGCTTCTGCTGGGGTGGGGGCAAGAGCTTCTTGTTTGCCACGCATCGCCGCGATCTCAGCGGGGCTTTTGTGTTCTACGGGCCGCCGCCGCCGGCGGAGACGATGACCCACATCACAGCTCCGGTGTACGGCTTCTACGCGGCTAACGACGCCCGTATCACCTCCACGGTGGACCCTACCAAGGCCGCGATGAAGACCGCGGGCAAAAGCTATGACCCCGTCGTGTATGACGGCGCGGGCCACGGGTTCATGCGCGCGGGCGAGGCACCGGACGCCAGCGCGCCCAACGCGGCGGCCCGACAGGCAGGTTTTCAGCGCTGGATGGCGGCGATGGGCGGCGGGGCACGCTAACTGATGTGCCGGGAGGTCGTCCTGTGATCAGAGATCGCTCTTCGGCGCAGCATGCGCTAGGGTAGGGTTAGCAGGAGCAAGGTATGGCTGGAGAAAACAGGACAGAACTTTCGGAACAAGGCGAAGCGCGGCCGGGCGGCTTGCAGAGGGCGCGCTCGCGAAGCGTTACGCTGCTGCTCCTTTGCGTGCCGTTCAGCTGCGCGCCGTTCAGCCAGGCCCTGGAGCGGCCTGCAGTTGCCCTGCAGACGCACCGGCCAGCAGCAGCACGAGCCGCAGCGCAACCGCAAAGCACGGTGCCGCTTTCCAAGACGGCGCTGGAACGGTCGTTGCGCCAGGGCAAGCTCACCTCCGCACAGACAGTGGCCATGATCCATCGTCGCGGCGTGGACTTCCTGGTGGATCACGATACCGCGCTGGAGCTTCGCGGGGCGGGGGCCGATGCCAACATCGTGGAAGCCGCTACGCAGAGCTTCAGACCTGCTGAGGGCAGCGGCGCAGTAGCCGCGACGGTCACTCCCCCAACTGCCGCTTCCGCTGCGCCCATCGAGGCCGCGGCGCGTCCTTTGCCTCCGTCGCAACCGCCGCCGCCCTCGTTCCGCGACACCACGCTGCCTGCGGGCACCATCGTGCCCGTGCGCCTGACGCAGACGCTGGACAGTGCCAAAGCAACGGTCGGGCAGGCCTGGGACGGTGTGCTGTCGCAGGACGTGCTTTCCGGGGATACCGTAGTGATTCCGGCGGGCGCGGCCGTCAGCGGGCGGGTCACCGAGGTGAAGGATGCTGCGCGGTTTGCGGGCAGCTCCAAACTGACTTTGGAGTTGAATACCGTGAACGCCACAGGCCCCGGTGGTGCGCCTTTGCCGATCGTGGCGCTGCCGGTGACCAAGGAAGGCGCGGGCCGTGGTAAGTCCACGGCGGCCAAGACGGGCGGCGGGGCGGCGGTTGGGGCCGTGCTCGGGGGCATCTTCGGCGGCGGCAAGGGGGCGGCCATTGG
>CAXUIF010000169.1:0-7003 GCA_964250995.1 uncultured Acidobacteriaceae bacterium | reverse complement strand
GGACGAGAACCCCTCCATCACCCGCGACGTCTCCGGCGAAGGCGTTCAGCAGGCGCTGCTCAAGCTGCTCGAAGGAACCGTCGCCAATGTTCCCCCGCAGGGCGGCCGCAAGCACCCGCACCAGGAGTTCACCATCGTCGATACGACGAACATCCTGTTCATCTGCGGCGGCGCGTTTGTTGGCCTGGAGAAGATCGTCGGCCGCCGCATCGGCAAGAAGGCTCTCGGCTTCAAAGCCATCGCCGATGCTGATGCCAAAGCCGGAACACCCGCCGGCGTCACCCCCATCCGTGCGATCCGCGACACAGAACTTCTCCGCCAGGCCGAGCCGCAGGACCTGCTCAAGTACGGTCTCATTCCCGAATTTGTCGGTCGTCTTCCCGTCCTCGGTATCCTCGACGAGCTCGACGAGCCCGCGCTGATCGACATCCTCACCCGCCCGCGCAACGCCATACTCAAGCAGTACGCGCGCTTGTTCGACTACGAAGGCGTGAAGGTCACCTGGACCGACGAGGCCATTAAGGAGATCGCCCGCGAAGCCCTGCAACGGAAGGTCGGCGCCCGCGGTCTTCGGATGATCCTCGAAGAACTGATGCTCGACCTGATGTACCACGTGCCCGGCAACAAGAAAGTCAAGGAACTCATCATCACCGAAGAGATGGTGAAGAGCCGCGATATCACGCTTCCGGTGCTGCTCGAAAAGGCCGGCTGATCGCGCCAACGTATCATCCTGCGCAGTGCGAAGGACCTCCGTCTCTTCCCTGGAGTCGCATTCTCTCCTTGGCAGAAGACAGAGGTCCTTCGCGTTGCGCAAAGGACAGCGTTGATCCCGTAACAGCGAACGCCACACCCTGCTCTCTCGCAAACACGCGTACAATTTCCCCCAACCCGTGCGCTGCATCGAACCCCCTACAGCGCCCGTCTAACCGGGAGACCCATGAAGAACGACGACCGCGACCTGAATAACGGACCCCAGCGCAAACTCCCGATGATGCCCATCCGCGAGATGGTGATCTTTCCTCAAATGATGGCCCCCTTCGTGGTAGGCCGTGAATCCTCCGTGCGCGCCCTTGAAGAGGCGCTCAACGGCGATCGCAAAATCTTTCTCGCCACCCAGCACGACGCCTCCGTCGACGAGCCCACCGCGGACGACATCTATAGCGTCGGCACCATTGGCAACATCGTGCAGTCGGTGCGTCTCACCGACGGCAATATTCGCGTGCTCGTCGAAGGGGTGGAGCGCGCCCGCGCCACCGAGGTCAACGATGAGGACGGCTTCTTTGTCGCGACCGTGCGCACTGCCAAAGGTGAGCTCCAAAGCACGCCGACGACCGAACAGCTCGTCGCGCGCGTCCATCAGCTGTACGAGCAGTACTCCAAGCTGCAGCAGAGCCTGAACCAGGAGGCCGCCGCCGCCCTCCGCACCGACGAGCCCGCCAAGCTCGCCGACATGATCGGGGCCAACCTGCCGCTTTCTATCGAGGAGAAGCAGCAGCTTCTGGAAGTCTTCGACCCCGAACTGCGTCTCTTCAAGGTCGCCGACACGCTTGAGATTGCGATCGAAAAGCTCAACATGGATCGCACCATCCAGTCGCGCGTCAAGCGCCAGATGGAGCGCGCCCAGAAGGAGTACTACCTCAACGAAAAGATCAAGGCGATCCAGAAAGAGCTCGGCCGCGGCGAAAAAAGCGAGTTCGACGAGCTCAAGAAGAAGATCGAGGACGCGGGCATGCCCAAGGACGTCCAGGACAAGGCCACGCAGGAGCTCAAGAAGCTCGAAGCCATGCCGCCCATGTCCGCCGAGTCCACCGTCAGCCGCAACTACCTCGACTGGCTGCTCGCGGTGCCGTGGCGCAAGCGCAGCAAGGAAATCCGTAGCATTGAAAACGCCGAGCAGGTCCTTAATCAAGATCACTATGGCCTGGAGAAAATCAAAGAACGCATCCTCGAGTTTCTCGCCGTGCGTCAGCTCGTGAAGAACCCGAAGGGGTCCATCCTCTGCTTCGTTGGGCCTCCAGGCGTGGGCAAGACCTCGCTCGGCATGAGCATCGCCAAGGCGACCGGCCGCAAGTTCGTGCGCATGTCCCTGGGCGGCGTGCGCGACGAAGCGGAGATCCGTGGCCATCGCCGCACCTATATCGGCGCTCTGCCCGGCCAGATCATCCAGTCGATGAAAAAGGCCGGCACCAAGAACCCGGTCATCATGCTCGACGAGATTGACAAGATGGCCTCGGACTTCCGCGGCGACCCCGCCTCCGCGCTGCTGGAGGTTCTTGACCCCGAGCAAAACAACACCTTCCAGGATCACTACCTCGACGTCGAATACGATCTCTCGCAGGTGCTCTTCGTCGCCACCGCGAACGTCCTGCACACCATCCCGGCGCCGCTGCAGGACCGCATGGAGATCCTTCGCCTTTCCGGCTACACCGAGCTCGAAAAGCTCGAGATCGCCAAGCAGTACCTGCTCAAGAAGCAGCTCGAAGCCACCGGTCTCACGCCGGAGCAGATCACCTTCGACGATGACGCCCTGCGCGCCATCATTCGCGGCTATACCCGCGAGTCCGGTGTTCGCAACCTCGAGCGGGAGATTGGCAACGTCTGCCGTAAGGTCGCGCGCCGCGTCGTCACCACCGCGGAGCACACGGAAGCTGTGACGGGGGAAACTCTCGGCGATCTTCTCGGCATTGCGAAGTTCCGCGATTCGCAGGTTCATGAACACAATGAGGTCGGTCTCGTCACGGGCCTTGCCTGGACCGAGATGGGCGGCAGCATCCTCCAAACCGAAGTACAGGTACTCGACGGGAAGGGCAAGATGACCGCCACCGGCCAGCTCGGCGACGTCATGCAGGAGTCGGCGCAGGCCGCGCTCACCTACATCCGCTCGCGCTCGCACCACCTCGGCCTCCCGCGCGACTTCTACAAGAACATCGACATCCACATCCATGTGCCGGAAGGCGCCATCCCGAAAGATGGCCCCTCTGCAGGCATCACGCTCGCCACCGCTCTCGCCTCCGCCCTCACCAAAATTGAGGTCCGCAAGGACATCGCGATGACCGGGGAGATAACGCTACGCGGCAAGGTGCTTCCCATCGGCGGATTGAAAGAGAAGCTTCTCGCCGCTCACCGCGCGGGCATCTTCGAAGCCGTTCTGCCCGCAGACAACAAGCGTGACCTTCCAGATCTTCCCGATCTGATCAAAAACTCCATGAAGCTGAACTTCGTCGAGAACATGGATGAGGTGTTGGAGATTGCGCTCGCCGCCAAGCTGCCCAAGCTCGACGAAGAGACACCTGAGGTCCTCGCGAACATGCCCCCGCCCACCGCAGACGTGCCCACGCATAACATTCATCACCAATAAACTGGCTCATAAAGCACAAAAAAAGCCCAGCTACCAGCTGGGCTTTTTTGCATTCAGGAAGGGTCTTCTTCAAGGGGTTGTGGAGGCCTTTCTACTCCGCGGGGACACTACAGTCCCAAAACCTCAAGGCCCGATCAACACACAGACGGACGACGTCAGACCGTCGTTCGTCCGCCCCGCACGAAGTGCATAATGACCGCGATCACCGCAAGAAGGATCAGAATGTGGATAAAAAAGGCGGTGACGTGAAACACGAAGAACCCACCCGCCCACAGCAGCAGAAGCACAAGAGCCAGAATCAGAAACATAGGATTTCCCTTTCTTACGCAGGCCTCAGCCCTCGCGTATGGTCCCACGTGTAGGAGGGGATGCTGTGCCGCTTCGTTGCTCTCCGTTCAGAAAATCTTTTCTCGTTCCGCAGGAGATAACACCCACCGAACGCCCACGCATCTATCCGTCAGTTCGTCTACTCGGAGGCTTGTCATGGAATTGATCGTCATTATCGTCCTGCTCTTGCTGCTCTTCGGGTCCTTCCCTGTCTTTCCCTACTCCCGCAGCTGGGGCTACGCCCCTACGGGCACCCTGGGCACAATCCTGCTCATCGTCGTTGTGCTCTTTCTGCTTCACGTAATCTAACCGCGTCACGTCCCTTGCCCGCGCTACCACGAGAGAGGGTTCGCGCTAGCGCTCTCTCGTGGGCCTTGCAAAGATCCACGCCCCGATCCTGCGCGCTCCCCGTCGCCCCAAAATGCCCGTCCGCGGTACTATCAGTCGCAGCGGAATCCGCGCTCTCCCTTATGCCCACAGCCTCGCTCGAGTCCGCCGTCCTCCACCTTAGCGATCTCGCCCCCGGCAACATCCAGTCCGAGATCCGCGCCATGTCCGTGGCGTGCACCGCCGTTAACGGCATCAACCTCGCCCAGGGTGTTTGCGACACCGACGTGCCCTCACCCGTCGCCCAAGCCGCGATCGAAGCGATCCGGCAAGG
Organism: uncultured Acidobacteriaceae bacterium; assembly: GCA_964250995.1. Taxonomy (GTDB): domain Bacteria; phylum Acidobacteriota; class Terriglobia; order Terriglobales; family Acidobacteriaceae; genus Granulicella. Next base: position 2,657 of record CAXUIF010000169.1, on the reverse strand, counting down.
GCACAATATCTACACGCGCCTCGACGGCATACCGCCTCTCCGCGGGGCCATCGCCCACAAACTCGCAGCCTTCAACCACCTCACCGTCGACCCAGATACGCAGGTGCTGGTCACCTCCGGCGCCACCGGCGCGCTGCACGCGGCTGTGATGGCGCTCCTCAACCCCGGCGATGAGTGCATCGTCTTCGAGCCCTTTTACGGCTACCACGTAGCCACCCTGAACTCGCTGCGCATGCAGCCGGTCATCGTACCGCTCGCGGCCCCGCACTGGACCCTCGACCTCGACCGCCTGCGCGCCACCATCACGCCCCGCACCCGCGGCCTCATCCTCAATACCCCCGCCAACCCCAGCGGCAAGGTCTTCACGCGCCCTGAGCTCGAGCAACTCGCCGAGCTGGCCATCGAGCACAATCTCTTCGTCTTCACCGACGAGATGTACGAGAACTTCGTCTATGACGGCGCGGAGCACCTCTCGCTCGCCATCCTTCCCGGTATGCGCGAGCGCACGGTTACTATCTCCGGCTTCAGCAAGGTCTTCTCTGTAACCGGCTGGCGACTCGGCTACCTCACCGCCGACCCCCGCTGGACCCCCGCCATCGGCTACTTCCACGACCTCACCTACGTCTGCGCCCCCGCGCCCTTGCAGCACGGCGCCGCCGCGGGCCTGCAGCAGCTCCCGGCCAGCTTCTACACCGACCTCACCGCCGAGTACCAACGCAAACGCGACACCTTTTGCGCCGCCCTCACCCGCGCCGGCCTCACGCCTTCCATCCCCACCGGCGCCTACTACGTCCTCGCCGACGCCACGCACATCCCCGGCGCAGACGCCAAAACCAAAGCCCGCCAACTCCTCGCCGACACCGGCCTCGCCGCCGTAGCCGGCACAGCCTTCTTCCTCACCGACAAACAAGGCCACAACCGCGGCAACAACCTCCTCCGCTTCTGCTTCGCCAAACGCGACGAAGAATTAGCCGAAGCCTGCCGTCGCCTCGGCACCTACCGCCCCACTTAACGCACAACTTGCCCTTTGGTTGTCATCCCCGAAGGGGATCTGCGTTTGTCGTTGTCGTTGCTGTTGCCTTTCTTGCGTGTCATTCTCCGAACGGAGAACCTGCTGTTTGCTCGTGCGGCGTAGCCGTGCCACGAGTTACCGTATCCTTCGCAAAGCGAAGGATCTCTGCAATCTTCTTCTTCTGCAACGCCCTGTCCCGCACCGCTTCGTCTGCAAATAAAAACCCTTACTCCTGAATGCGCTGCTACGATTCTGCGACGAGCTTATGTGGGAATCGGTCAACTGGAGGCTATCCGTAATTACGGCTGTTGTGGCCGCGCTTGTCGTCATTGCAATCTCTCTTACGAAGTGGTTCGACTTCGGCAAAATAGGGTACATCCTTTTCGTCGTACCGATGATCACGCTCACACTTCTAGTCAGAGCGCTGATGGGCAACAGACCGTCCCGATTCGCAATGCTCGTGAGCTACTGCTTAGTCACGTTCTTCATGCTGAAGAGCGCAGACTGGTGTCGGATGCACGGGCGCTGGCTGCTGTCTGGTGGCTCATACCGCGAGGCGGTCTTAGCTCAAGCAGAGCCCGGAACAGGTGACTTCCGGCACATCATCTGGGATGAATGGGGTCTTGCGGGCAGCGGTACAGAAGCGTACTTGGTCTTCGACCCGAGCGATACTCTGGCGAAGGAGATCAGCAAGAGCAAAGACGGCAAGATGAACCAGCATGTCTGTGGTGTATGGCGCAGCTACCGCTTGCAACGGCAATGGTATTCCGTCGTTTTCAACACCAACGAGTTCTGGGACGGCTGTGGCTAACCGGTGTCCCACGCACAGCGCTAAGCTGACCGGGATCAACATCGCAAACAAAGAAGGGGCGCCCCGAACCCGAGGCGCCCTTCAACATGTTCGTTTAATCCTATTTGCTGTTGGCTAACTTCACCCACCCGCAATACTCGGAATCAACATCACCTCATCCCCATCCGCAAACGGATGCGTCTCCCCACCCAGAAACCGGATATCTTCATCATTCACATACACATTGATAAACCGACGCAGCTTGCCCGCCTCATCCTTCAAGTTCTGCGCCAGCGCCGGGTAGCGCGCATCCATCTCGCTCAAAAGACCCTGCAAGTTCGAGGCCTCTGAAGCGAAGCTCTTTTGCCCCTCTGTATGCCGCGCCAACGCCGTGGGCAAGACCACCTTTACGCTCACTGCACACCTCCCGCCAACACCAACTCTTCCCGCTCCACCACCGCGCCCACAAGCCCACCATCCACAGCCCGGATGTACTCATCGAAATCGCTCAACCGCGGCCGCACCGGCACGGCCGTCTCGAACCGCCCCGCCAGCACATCGGTGGTCTTCAGCCCATTGCCCGTGATGCACATCACGGTGAGGTCCTCGCGGCCAATGCGCCCCTGCGCATACAGCCGTGCCGTCACGGCGGTCGTCACACCACCGGCGGTTTCGGTGAAGATACCCTCGGTCTCCGCCAGCTCCTGGATGCCCGACACCACCTCCACATCGCTCACATCTTCGGCATACCCGCCCGAAGCCGCGATCATCTTCGCCGCCATGGGCCCATCGGCCGGGTTCCCAATCGCCAGCGAGCGCGCAATCGTGTTCGGCCGCTGCGGCTCGATATAGTCC
>CAXUIF010000168.1:5398-7135 GCA_964250995.1 uncultured Acidobacteriaceae bacterium | reverse complement strand
CGGTCGGTGGGCGGGCTGCGCGGCGCCCCCGCCAGGGGGCCTGGCCCTGGGCGGCGTTGACTCTCGCTCTCGGGCTGCACGCCGCAATCCTGGGCTTGCCCTTCGGCGCGGGGGCGCTCGGCTTGCCGCTGGCCGGGGCGCCCCCGCTGGGCCATAGCCCGGGCATTGCTGCACCCGCGCGCGGCGTGCCGCCACCCGCGTCCTCTGCTCCGCCCCGGGAGGGTCTGCTGGCGTCCAGCCTGCCGCGCCTCGTGGCCAGACCCGATCCCCAGGAAAGCGAAATGCGCGGCACGCCCGCCGTCTGGCGCCTGGAGGCCAGTCTCGCCCAGTTGGGCGTCTACCGCGGCCCGCCCGACGGCGTGTCGGGCTCTCCGGCGATGAGGCGCGCGATTGACGAGCTTCTCCGCCTCATCCCCGACTACAGGACGGCGCACATCCAAGAGCCGATCGAGATCACGGTGCGCAAAGTGCTGGGCGACGAGATCCGGCTGGCGCTGCCCGCCAACGACACGCTGGCATCCCCGCTCAGCAACCTGGCCCGCCTCAACCTCTCGCGCGATGACCTGCTGCGGCTGGAGGCCGCCGCCGGGCGCGCCTGGAGGGAGCCGCGCAAGGAGCAGTCCTGGCGCAGCGTGGACGGCAGGCGGGCCGGGCGGGTGGTTATGGCCGCCGCGGAAACCAGTCCTGCGGGCAACCCGTGCGGGCGCTTTTACCTCGAGGTGGAGGTGGACGGTGCCGCCGACGGCGCCGGGCCCGAGCGCGCCTGCCTCGCGGGCGGTGGCTGGGTGCCCGCACGCTGAGGGGACCGCGCCTGCAAAGGATTGGGGGCACCTTACAGATCAGCCGGAGCTGCCGAAGGCATCGTCGCCATGGCTGTCGCGCTGTCACGACGTGTGGATGCCGAGAGCGGCGCGGCCGGACCCGTGGGTGACGACGGCGCGAGGGTTTCCTGACAACGCCATTGTCCGCCCGATGTACTTGCCGAGGGTACTCCCGCAAGGACTCTGGGGACGCCTGGAGCAGGTTTCAAAAGTGTTTCAAGCCCCTGGGATAAGGGTGGGCCATCCAGGGGCTGGAAACGCGCCCAGGACGGCTTCAGGAGGTTTAGGAGGGATCAGGTGGCTTGGATCCCTGGGGTGGCTGACCCGTGCAGGGTGGGATGGCCAAAGGGGGGTACAGTTTCGCGGCGTACTGGGTAAGGGGGAGAGGACTGGGTTACGGATGAAGGTTGGGCGGCTGAAAGAGGGTACGGGTACAGGAACAGGATGAGAGGCTCCAGAGATCGGGTTTCAGAGAGTATTGGGTGATGGAAAGGAGATTGGGTTGCGGGTAGGGTTTGATGACCCGGAGCCCTTCCAAGGGGCCTTGAAGGGGCTTCGCTTATGCAGGGCCGTAAGCAAAGTCTGTAGAGCCGCTGGCGCGGCCCGCCGCTCAGCAAAGCGCAGCGCGCCTTGTTTCGTGGGAGGCGCTGCGCGCGCCTCCAAACCTCCAGCTATCCCTTGGCCCCTCACCTCCGGAGTTTCCCACCATTGAGCCAGTGCAAGGCCAAGGGGGGCTACGCAGTAGTAGATGTAGGGACACGTCGTGTCCGGTGGTCATTCAGCCCGTGAGGCGAGCTTGCGAGCGGCGTCTGGGCTGCCAAGCTCCATCCGTTTCGCCACTTCGTCCCAGGCCAGGCCACCGGTCCGCAAGGCTCGCGCTCGGGCGGCGCGGCATGCCGCTGCCTCGGCACGCTGC
>CAXUIF010000168.1:0-5388 GCA_964250995.1 uncultured Acidobacteriaceae bacterium | reverse complement strand
CTGGACGCCCGCCTCGCGGCGCCTGGCCATGGTCGCCTCGCGGTCGCGCCGCCGCTTCTCGTCCCCGTCGATCAGGCGCGTCATCTGCCGCATCTCGTCCGGGGTGACGCCCAGCCGCTCGATGATGGTCGAGGCCCGGTAGGTGTAGACCGGCGTGACCCGCCGCCCTCGGTGGGTGTCCCGCTCGCCCTTGGCGGCGCGATGGGCCTCGCGGAGCAGCGTCGAGCAGTGCTGCCGGAACTCCGCGCCCTCCCGGTAGTCGGCCGGGAGCAGGATCCGGCTCCACTCCCGGACCTCTTGCCACAGCTGCCCGGCCGGGATCACGCGGGCGAGCTGGCAGGCCCCGATGTGGCCGAAGAGCGCGCGGCTGCCGGGCTGCACGCGGCCATCCGGTGACCGCAGCTCGGCCAGGCGCCGCAGGTCCTCCAGAACGCCCCAGTGCCAGTCCTCGGGGCAGAACGCTCGCTGGTTGCCCCGGCGGGCCTGCTCGGCCTCGTGCCGCGCCCGGCGCCGCGCCCTCTCCTGGAAGAGTACCCGGACCTCCGCCTGGCGCACCTTGGCGGCATCGCGGAAGCCCCTGATCTGCTCCAGGGTGAACGGGAGCACCTCGTCGGCGAAAAGCTCGAAGTCGTAGGTGAGTGGCGCGCCGTCGCGCTCGGCCTGGTGCAGGATCCGGGCGACCCCGCCACTCCGGGTGTTCGTGGTCCCGATCACGCGCAGGATCCGGCTCACGTCGACGGCGGCCGGATCCGCGCCCCACTGCTCGAAGCGGCGCACCAGCGCCCGGTTCACGGCGACGGCGCGCCCGGCGGCGGCCCGCGGCAGTGGGCTGCTCCACATCCACTTCAGATAAACGCCCCGGCCGGAGAACACGATCACGCTCGGCTCCGGGATCCCTTCGTCCCGGCAGAACAGGCGCAGCAGGATCCCGGCCTCCCCCGGGTTCGGGGGCACGGGCAGCTTGTAGAGGTCGAGGTCCACGTAGGCGTGCGTGAGCCAGGCGACGTGGAGCGCACGACGGCAGGGCTTCGAGAAGAACGCCTGCGACATGTAGGTGTCGCAGTTTCCGTTGACGTGCTGGAGAACCCACTCGAGCTCGTGCAGCCGGTAGGGGCGCTGCTCCATGCGGCGGCCGGGACGCAGCGTGTTCAGCGTCCAGAACGGCCAGCCGCCGGTGGGCAGCCGCCTCGGCTCGAACGGATCCTGGAAAGGCAGGGCAGGCTGGCCGACCAAGGCAAGTCCGGCCAGGTTGTCAACATTGTCAACATTAGAAGCGGTTGAAGGGGGCGGGAGCGTGTTCCTGAGGGTTCCCGCCCCGGCGGTCACTCGACCTGAGGCAGAACAAGGCGCTTGAAATGTCCGCTGAATTGCGTCATTGTCTTACCTGGTCCTGTTGAGCGCCTCCGCAGGTCGTGGGGACTGGCATCCCTCTTCACGCAGGCGCAAGATCTATACTGACCTGGAAACAGGGAGTCCCGCAAGGGGTATTGAGGGCGGCTCCTGCAAGGGGGTCGCCCTTTGTGCATCGAGGCCTGGAATAGGCCACTCTAGCGCGGAGTGGACGAGAAGCCCGCGACATCACGGCTTCAAACGCTTTGCGTGCCGATGTCTTGGTAGACGTCGAGCAGGTGTTGCGTGCTCCCCACCACGTTCAGGACATGCAGCCGCACGCCTCGTCGTGGAGGGAGAGACACAGGAGCCTGCCGTCGTCCATCTTGCGTATCATCTGCCCCGCCCGTACTCCTCCCGTCACGGCAGCACGATGTCTGATCTCCGTGACCCTTTGGAAAACCTAGCGCTGATCACAGCCGAACGGGTTGGCCGTCGCCTGTCGACCTTGGGACCACGCGCGCGAGGTCGCGGTCGTGCACGCCACCTACGTCGTGTACCGCTGACCCTGCCGCTCGGAAACCCGTTGGTGCCGCAGTCCGCCGGGATATGCGGCCAGCGGGCCTGAACCCGGGCTTATGTCGGCATGCTCAGGCAGGGAATCGGATCCGGCCGAGGTCGCCGTGGGCCTCTCGTCGGTGCTGAGAAGGCCGGAGTCTTCGCGCGCGGCGCGAGCCAAGCCCCACGGCCGCGATCATCGACACGCAAAGCGTAAAGACCACAGTGAAATCGCGAAGCGACTTGCGCGGGAAAGCGGCGGCCCCCGCAGCCGCGACGCGGCCGAAAAGGCCAGCAGGCGCAAGCCCGCGGTTTCGCCTTCCGAAACCGCTGACCACATCGCGGTGGACACCTAGGGGCTGCTGCTCGGCTTGTTTGTGCATGTTGCCTCCCTCAAGATGCCAACGGCGCGGGCGACCTGCTCCGGCGCAACAAGCCGCTCTACTGCTGGCTCCGGACCGTGTTCGCCGACAGCATCTACAATCGCGTCACGGCACTGCCCGCCTGTTTCCTGCTCGGCATCACGCTGATCGTGGTCGGCCGCAACCCAGGCACCAAGGGCTGTGTCGTGCTGCCGCGCAAATGGGTGGTCGAACGCACATTCGACTGGCTCGGCCGTTGGCGGCATCTGTCCAAGGATTACGAGCACCTGCCCGAGGTGTCCGAAGCCGTGGTCACCCTCGCCATGATCCGCCTTATGGTCCATCGAGTCGTTCACCCAAACCGTAAACGGTTACCTACTCCGTGACTTCTGAAACGAGCAAAGGTGGCCTGCGATCGGTTCGAGCAGCCGGAGGAGGTGGACCTCGACCCGCATACCGGCCAGTCCAACTGACAGGGGTTCAGGTGGGAGCAGACCGACACGGAAGCAGACGACTGCCGGGCCAAGCTGAGGGCCTGGATCGATCGTTTGGGCGCTGACGTCGCCTCTAATAAGCAGGGTGCGGACTACCTCCATGAAGGCTTGCTTCGGGTACTTGGCGATCGCGAAGCCTACCTTTACGATGCCGACATGCAGTGCTGCTTCACCTTCTTGGAGGACGTCCAGGAAGAGACGCAACAGATTTCAGCCGAAGTCGGCCTGCCTGTTAATAGAACGATAACTTGGCCTCGGTAAAATATTATTCCCGGCAGCCCAGCAGAGAAAAGTTAATCTAAAATAAGATACGGTTAAACGCCTAAAAACATCTTTGCGATCGCGGCAAAGTCGTGCCTATACTCTAATCGTGCGGGTGAAAAGGCACCCGAGCCGCTTTACTGCTGACAAGCTTCGGCAGATGTGGGTCCGAAGGGAGGCAGCAGTGAGGCGAGCTCTGGCCGCGGTCGATGCCGCGACCGTCGGTGAAGGCGTCGCGGGCGGGATCTACCTGGACAGCAATGCCACCACTCAATCGCTGGAAGCGGTTATTGGGTGCGTTGCCGACGGCATGAGGCAGACATATGCCAATCCATCGAGCGCCCATTGGCTTGGCAGTATGGCAAGGTCCCGCCTCGAACAGGCCCGCGACGACGTTTGTCGGCTTGTGGGCGGCATCCTTCCAGAAAGCGTGATCTTCACCTCGGGCGGTACCGAGGGCAACAACACCGTTCTGATGCCGCGCGATGCGGGTGCCCCTCGGCCCCTTCTGGTCACCTCCCATGCCGAGCATGCCTCCGTGCTGCGGCCCGCGGCCGAGTTTGCCCGACGAGGCGGGCGTGTGGCTCTCTTGGGGGTCTCGCCCGAGGGCCTGATCGATCCCCTCGAAGTCGGGCGCGTAGCACGATCCGCTTCCGGCCCCATCGTGCTGAGCGTGCAGTGGGCGAACGGCGAGACGGGCGTGGTCCAGCCGATCCGCGAGATCGCCGAAGAAGCCCGGCGCGGCCCGCACCCCGTGTTCTTTCACTCGGACGTGGCGCAGGCAATCGGCCGCGTGTCGATCGATTTGGACGCGGCCGACATCGACGCCGCGACGTTCTCGGGCCACAAGCTGCATGGCCCGCAGGGAACGGGGGCCCTGCTGCTTCGGGAACCCGGGGATGCACGCGCTCATCCTCTGATCCTCGGCGGCGGCCAAGAACGCGGGTTCAGGGCCGGAACCCAGAACGTGGCGGGACTTTCCGGTCTCGGCTTGGCGGCTCGCTTGCGCGCCGAGGCTTTTGCGGACGCCACCGCCCACATGCGGGCGCTTCGCGACGAGTTCGAGGCGGTCCTTGCCGACCGGATCCCCGGCATCCGGGTGAACGGCACCGGGGCCCCGCGTGTTCCGAACACGAGCAACATACGTTTTCCGGGGGTCGAAGCGATGGTGCTTGTGGCAAGGCTCGATGCGCAAGGTATCGCGTGCTCGATGGGCTCCGCCTGTTCGGCTGGCAAGCCGGAGCCGTCCCACGTGCTCATGGCGATGGGGATGCCGGAGCAGCAAGCATTCTCGAGCGTCCGGTTCTCCTTCTCGATCCTGAACACGATGGACGAGGCGGGACTCGCCGCCCGCGTCGTCGCGGACACCTTCAGGGCCATGGTGCGATGAGCGACGCGCAGCAGAAAACTCGCTTCGAGTTTGGGCGGCACGAGACGTTTGCGGTCCGCCACGGCTGGCTCGGCAAAGGACTTGAGCGGCTGGCGGACAGCGAGGAGGGGTTCGACACGGGTGCCGACGCCGTCGTGGAACTGGGCCTCGGAAGCCGCATGGTGAAGTCACTGCGCTATTGGCTTGAGGCCAGCGGTCTCGCGGAGGCGCGTCAGGTTGGCGCGGACGGGAAGAACTCTCGCCAGATGCGGCCGAGCGAGTTCGGCGAGGCGGTCCGCCAACGTGATCCTTTCCTCGAATACCCGGCCACTTGGTGGTTCGTGCACCTGCACCTCGCCCGGCGCGGCAGGAGCGTCTGGGGCTGGTTCTTCAACGATTTCCGGGAACGGACCTTCGAGCGCGCGACATGCGTGGACGCCTACCTGCGCCACCTACGCCTGCACGCGGCGAACGAGCCCTCGACGTCGGTGGCCCAGCGCGACGTCGCCTGCCTCCTTCTCGCCTATGGCGCGCCGTCGTCGACCGTCCGCCCGGATCCCGAGGACGCCACCTCGTCCCCGCTCCGCGACCTCGGCCTCGTGGTCCGCCACGAGGACACCGGCCGCTTCGAGAAAACGCGCCCCCTTGATGAGGTGCCAATGGAGGCATTCATGGCATGCGTGGCCGCCGCCGCCGCGGACCGCGAGCAGCCAGCACTGTCGGTCGGCGAGATGCTCACGCAGGGCCGGGGTCCCGGACGGACCTTCGGATTGACGGGCGACGCCATTGAGGAGATGGCGATCAGGGCCGTGCGCGACCACGGCGCGCTCGGCGTGTCGCTCGATCTCCTCGGCGCCGAGAGGCGCCTGCGGGTCCCCGAGATGAAGCTTCCCTTCTGGTTCAACCGACACTTCGACCGGATCGGGGGTGCGGCATGAGTGGCCTCGGCTTCAGGTCCGTCGGTGCTGTCGCGGAGGTGGTGGAAATAGGTTGGTGGCGTAATCTCCGGCTTGTT
>CAXUIF010000167.1:0-7169 GCA_964250995.1 uncultured Acidobacteriaceae bacterium | reverse complement strand
TCCCGAGTTGAGGTCATGTTGATGAGGAGTCGATGTCTCTAACAATAGGTTTCATCTTGGTGACTCACCAAGCGGCGGATCAGACCTTACATCTCTGCTCTCGCTTGGGGGAGATGTTCGGAGATCCGCCGATTGCGATTCACCACGATTTTTCCCAATCAGCCCTCGATGTCTCCTCGTTTCCCGGGAACGTATCGTTCGTGCGGCCCCACATTCACACCGATTGGGGCGGATTCAGCGTTGTCAGAGCGCAAATGGCGGCACTCGCGCTTCTTTACCAGGCCGCCAGCCCAGACTGGGTGGTGCTGCTAAGCTCAGCGGATTACCCCATCAAAACGGCGAAGCAGATCGTGGCCGATCTTGCCGGGACCCCTTACGATGCGTTTCTGGATCTACGTCCGATAAGGGACCTCGGCGAACCCTTCCACAACGGGCCTCTTGGTGAGTTCCCTTTCGATCAACGCCTGTATCTCCAATGCGCCTACAACAGGTATGTCGCGTTTCCTGCGCTGTCCCGGCGGATGGCAAGGAGGCTGAAAACTCCTGTGGAGTCCTGGTGTATCAAGTCACGCTTACTTGCGGAACGTCTTACACCCTTCCGGGATGGGGTCCGCTGCTTTGGAGGTGATGCTTGGTTCACCGTGAATCGTCGTGTAGCAACTTTCATCCTCGAAGAGTCTCCGTTCCGGACCCAACTGTTGAAGCACTACGAGAACCGGGCCAGTCCCGAGGAATCGATCTACCACACTCTGTTGGGCAACACTGCGGAATTCCGCTTTGCGCCCAGGAACCTTCGTTACACTGACTGGAAGGGTGGCTATGCGCACCCTCGCACTCTCGGGAGAGAAGACTTTCCGAGGCTACTCGCCACAAACGACCACTTTGCCCGCAAGTTCCCCTTTGACACACAACTTCTCCATGAGCTGGACCTGCTTGTGGCGCAGCGGCAGGAAGTGGCAACAACGCCAGGAGAGCCTTCTTAGGCGGCCGTCACCAGACGCTGACGACGGGATTCAAACCACTTCTGCAGCAGAGCCCGGCACTCTACGCGGAACATAGCAAATACGCACAGAACGTAAACCGGCAGCAACACTAGAATCTGCGCGAAAAAGTTCAGCAGGTGGGCGGCCGGCCAGTAGCGGTCCGTGATGGCACAAAGGATTGTGTACGGCAAGACACAGGCAGTGATCTTGCCCCATCCCTGCCATAGGTAGGTAGCCGGGGAGACCTCCAGGATTTTGTTAACGTAGCGGGGCCAAAACGAAAGGTGCGTGATCAGCATGGAGATGGACGTTCCCCACGCCACTCCATACAGTCCTATCTGCCTCACCAACACAAGACTCAGGCCCAGATTGAGTACGGCTTCGAAGACAGCGAAATGCGCCATAGGTTTGTGCTTTTCGATAGCCATCATGATCGAACCTGCGGTTCCATTTGCAATGCCCAGATACATGCTGATCATCAGGATGCGGACTACCTGCTCGGAAACAACTTGATACTGCGGGCCCATCCAAAGGCGGATAAACGTGCCGCCCCGAAAGAACAGAGCGGCCGTAATCGGTAGAGAAAGGGCCAGCGTGGCCTGCGTTCCGCGGATCAACATGCGCTGCAGGTCCTTGAACTGCCCTGAAGCTTCCAAACTGCTGGCCATGGGCGTAAAGGTCGCCGACAACGCTCCAGAGACCTGGCAGGCGTAGCCGGTCAGGCTACCGCCGATCGCGTAGTATGTCACAGCGCTCACGGAGAGCATCGCTCCCACTACCAAGTTATCGGTGTTGGTGATGATCTGCACCGCAATGATGAAGATGAAGGTTGTGAAGCTGTACGACCAGATCATCCGCAGCACACTCATGTCCGGGCGCCCAGGCCGAACCCTGCTGTGCGGAAAGACGACCATCGCCAGTACGATCGTGGCGACGGCCACAAGGCTCAGAACCGTCAGCTCCCAGAAGGCCAGCGGCACCAGCCCTCGGCCGCTGCGCAGGATCAGCAGCACGCCTGTTGCACGCGTCAGCGTCTGGCCCATGGTGACGTAGCTGAGCAGATCGAAGCGGTTGATAGCCGCGAGCACGGCGCCAAACACGCCTGAGATCAGCGTCACGGCCACGCCGAGGGCACAGAGCAGGGTCGTGATCTGCGCGGCTCGCATGAGTTCATGGGGTATTTTGAAAAAGTGTGGCACGGCGGCGGCCAGCACGACACTGATGACCGCGACGCCACTGGCGATCAGCAGGCGCACCCAGAGCGCGGCGTTGATGGCCCGGGTCGCCTCGGCCATCTCCCCCTTGGCCTGGGCTTTGGAGACAAACCGGATGACCGCGCTGCGCAATCCGAGATCCAACAGATTCAGGTAGCCCACCGTGGACACGGCCAGAATCCAGACCCCATACCCAACGGCTCCGAGGTGGCGCACTACAAAAGGTGTGAGGAAAAACGGCACCACCATGTTTACCGCCGTGGCCGCCCAGTTCATCACCACATTGATCGCAAGTCGTTTTGTACCGGCCATAAAGCAGACGCCTCAATCGTAACAGTCTGTAGGAAACAGCCCCGCTTCCCACTGGCCTTTTTAGGCTACGGGACGATCGTGCAGGCGCGCTATAGCCCAAAGAAGCTATTCCGCGGCAGCCCGAGCGGCTTTAGGCTCAGAATCGAACATATGCGATCGCTTTTTTGGTTGAGCCTGGCCGTTGTGAGCTACGCCTATGTGGGCTATGCCATGTTGCTGGCCATGCTTGCCCGGTTCCGCACGCTGCCTGTACACCGCGCGTCGATCTGGCCGACAGTCTCCATCCTGATCGCCGCTCATAACGAGGAGGCCAACCTGCCCCGCAAACTCGCTGGGCTGGCGGCGCTCCACTACCCCGCAGAGCGGCTTGAGATCGTCGTGGCCTCCGATGGTTCCACGGATCGCACCAATGCGATCCTGAGCGAGCACGGCCCGCGTGTGGTCTCTGTCGTGCTTTCGCAACCTGGGGGGAAAGCGAGTGCTCTAAACCATGCAGCCGCAGCTGCCAGCGGCGACATTCTGGTGTTCATGGATGCGCGGCAAACCGTTGACGCGGACGCCGTAGCGGAACTGGTGGCCTGTTTTGCCGATTCGCAGGTCGGCGCAGTGAGTGGCGAACTCCACCTTGAGACCGCCGACGGCCGGCCCTCGCCCGACGCGCTTGGCATCTACTGGAAGATCGAGAAGCTCGTACGCAAGCTGGAATCTGCCACAGGTTCTGTTGTGGGAGTCACTGGCGCCTTGTTCGCCATGCGACGCGAGCTTTTTGTCCCGTTGCCCCCCGGGACGCTGCTCGACGACGTACTCACGCCCATGCAGGTAAGCCGGGCTGGCAAGCGTGTTCTGTTTCTCGACACTGCGGTCGCACGGGATCGCATCTTCTCCCAAAGCGGCAAGGAGTTCGCACGCAAGGTCCGCACCCTGACCGGGAACTACCAGTTGCTGCAACTTGCGCCGTGGTTGCTGAGTCTACGCAATCCCCTACTTTTTCGTCTGATCAGTCACAAACTCCTGCGCCTTACCGTTCCAGCTTTGTTGGCGCTGATGCTCCTGACCTCTGCCCTCAGCCCCGGCGCGTTCTACCATGCGGCGTTCGGCTTCCAATTGGTGCTCTACGCCCTCGCGCTGATCGGGACGTTCGCCCCGGACAGCAGGCGATTTCGCGTTGTTTCGATCGCGTATACCTTCGCCATGTTGAACGTCGCGGCAGCGATCGCGTTCTACAATCTCTTAGCGGGCCGCGCTCGCTGGGCATAACCGTCGCACGTACCGTCCGCGACGCAAGGTGGAAGCACATGGGAACCGGCTTAGGACACTACATCCCGTTCGTCGCGTACCTCGGTTTCTGGGTCGCCATACTTGTGTCTCTGTTCAAGAACCCGCTGTTTGGCCTGTACTACATGATTCCGTTTCTGCCCTACAGAACGATGCGGGATCATTTCCTTGACTGGCCTCTGGGCGGTAATGTCCTGACGATCCTGGTAGCGGCAGTCTTCGTGGGCGCGTTGGTGCGCGGCAAGCGCCCTCCGAAGTCAGCCCTGCCCTGGATTTGGCTTCTCTTCGGCGTTTACCTCTACTTCTCCATGTGGCTGGGCACGGCCATTACGACGGCACCGGCACCGATCTGGCTTTCTGATCCGAACTTCGTGACCTGGAAAGACTACATGCTGATGCCACTGGTTTTTGTGTCAGCTGCCATGGTCGTAGAAGACCGGAAAGCCATTCGCACGGTGATCCTGCTTTCTGCGTTTTCCGTTCTAATGATTGACCGCAGTTCGCTCATGGACAGCTTGTCCCGAAGCTGGGCCAGCTTCGACGAAAACAAGAGGAGTGGCGGTCCGCTCGGCTACGGGTCAAACCAAACGGCGGCGTTTCTGGCCCAATTTGGCATGTTCTTCTGGGGTTTCGTCCGCTACTTGAAGCGTCGCAAGATACGGCTGGCCACCTACGGCGCTGTCGCCCTGACTCTACTGGCCTGTATGTACTGCTTCTCGCGAGCCGCCTACCTGGCCATTGTTGTGTGTGTGGTCCTGCTGGGCATCCTGAAAGACCGCAAACTGATCCTTGTCGCCGCTGTGTTCCTCGTGACGTGGCAGGCCATCGTGCCTGCGGCAGTGACCGAGCGCGTCAAGATGACCCACACCGAAGATGGCCAGCTTGAAGCTTCGGCTCAAGAACGTGTTGACCTCTGGACCAATGCCGAGGAGACCATTCTCCACTACCCTGTCTTCGGAACAGGGTTCGCCACCTTTCAGTTTGGCGAGCACGTGGACAACCTGAAGGATACGCACAACTGGTACGTCAAGGTCCTCGTTGAGACCGGTGTGGTTGGCTTCGCGTTTGCGCTTGCCATGCTGTACCAGATGTTCGCTGTCTCGATCCGCCTCTTCCGCCGCGCCACCGACCCCCTGTACAGCGGTATGGGGCTCGGCCTCGTTCTGTGCATGACGAGTCTCTTCATTACCAACATGTTCGGCGATCGTTGGACCTACATCGAAATTAATGGGCTTTTGTGGGTGTTGATCGGCGCTGGCCTGCGCGCTGATTGGTTGACTCAGCAAGCCGCTCCTGCGCCCACGCAGGCAGCAGTCCGCCCGCAACCGTCTCCGTATGTCTTCGCGTCCTAGGCGAGTCGTTCATGCCTCTATTGCAGCGTCTCGCGGCCGGTCCTGAGGTCCCTTCTGAGGCAGAGCCTTCCCCTCTACCGCACGTGCTCTTGATCGTCGACGGCTTCCCCAAGGCCTTGGGTGGGGGCGAGCGCATCGTGCTGCGCCTCGCGGCATTGCTTCCCCAGTACGGCTTTCGTGTCTCCATCCTGACCTTTGCGTTTCACCCGGAATCGAGCTTCCAACTCGCGGAAGCGCCCTGCCCGGTGTACCTGCTGCCTCTGAGGAACACGTACAGCCTGCACGCCTTTCGCGCGGCGCTAGCCTTACGTCGCTTCCTCCATGAGCAAAAGGTGCAGCTAGTGCAGACGTTTTTCGAAAGTTCCGACCTTTGGGGTGGACTCGTCACGCGCTTGTTCTCCTCGGCAAAACTGGTGTGGAGCCGGCGAGACATGGGCATTCTCCGCGGGCGCAAGCACCAGATCGCCTATCGCTGGCTTGGCCGCCTGCCGCACGCAGTCTTTGCCGTATCTGCTCGAGTGGCAGAGCATGTCACCTCGGTCGACCGTATCAGCCCTGCCCGGGTGCACGTCATCCATAACGGGCTGGACCTTCAGCGCCTCCCTGCCATGCCGTCGCGAAAGCTGGCCAGGTCCCCCGTGATTACAACGATCGGCAACGTTCGTCATGTGAAAGGGCATGATTTGCTGATTCAGGCGGCAGCACAGGTCCATCTTCATTTTCCTAGTGCAACGTTCACCGTCGCGGGAGACGTTCTTGAGCCGGAGTATTACAAGCAGCTGTTGGAGCAGGTTGCTGCATTGAACTTAGCCGAACATTTTCACTTCTTAGGTAGCGTCGCAGATCTAGAGAGGCATCTTGCGGCCGCGGACATCTTCGTTCTACCGTCGCGGAGTGAAGGCTTCTCGAACGCCTTGATCGAAGCTATGGCCTTCGGTTTGCCGGTCATTGCCACGGATGTGGGTGGCAATGCCGAGGCGATCCACGAGGGAAAAAGCGGGCTGCTTACCCCCCCTGACGACGCCGCTGCTCTGGCGAAGAGCTTGCTTTACCTACTGCATAATCCTGAGGTTGCGGAGCGACTTTCCATCGGAGCGCGACAGACCGTGGAGCGGCACTTCACGGTAAAGGCCATGATGCAGAAGGTGGCGGAGCGCTACCAGGAACTCCTCAAGACGTAACTCCCGAAGCTCCCAACGGTGGTTACCAAAGATTCAGAGAAAACTGTTGCCTACAACTTTCGTTGGGGTATGATCAGGTCGTTCGGTACCCGACGTACCACAAAAGGGTTAGAGAAGAGCCTACTCCTTCATGTGCGTCAATGGCCTTTCGAGGCCAACAGACCGACGCAGTTTCGGTGGTTAATCTTGTTGTAAAAACCGCATCCGCGGCGGTTTAAGGAGGCAAAATGAACGGTTTGACTAAGCTTGTTGCTCTGGGTGCGGTGGTTGCCGCATCTTCGTCCCTGGCGTCCGCGACTATCCTCACCCCTGGCGGCCCCAGCGTCACGGCCACACCCATCACCGCGATCAATGTCGGCATTCTCGCGCAAACTGACGGGACGCTCTCGGCGAAGACCTTCACGGGAACGTACACCTCGGCTGTCATTCATGACTCGGCGAACCCGTTTAACTCACAGTGCGCAGGCGGCTGCCTTGATTTTGTATTCACTGTGGGCAATAACGCCAGCAGCGCCAACGGCATCGAGCACGTTTCCGACGGGGATGGCACGGGCTTCCAGTTCAACCAAATCAACGTGGGCTATACAACTGGCATGGGCATGAAGGGCAACGCTGTGCCGATCACGGTGGATGAAACACAGTTCGGAACGGTTGAATTCAACTTCAATGGCGCTGGTAACGTTGCGCCTGGTACAGGTACCGAGTACCTCATTATCCAGACCAACGCGAGCAACTTCATGCTCGGCAACCTGGGCGTGATTGACAGCTCGACGGATACCGAGACGGGCTACGTGCCGATGGCAGCAACTCCGGAACCCAACAGCCTTGTGCTGCTCGGTTCGGGTCTGGTTG
>CAXUIF010000166.1:1004-7177 GCA_964250995.1 uncultured Acidobacteriaceae bacterium | reverse complement strand
GCTGGTAGCGAAGCGATTCGGTCCAGGAGTGAAGGGCGACTTTCGTGGCGCAGTACGTGGCGGTCGGCGCCAGGGGGACGAACGCCAGGCCAGAGGTGACCGTCATGACAGTTGCCTGCGGTTGGGCGAGAAGATGCGGAAGGAGCGCGGCGGTCAGGCGGAGCGGGCCGAGCAAATTGATGGCGATCATCTGCTCGGCGGCGGGCAGAGTTGCGGGGCCGCTTTTCAGGTCTTCCACCTGCATCACGCCGGCGTTGTGGATGAGGACGTTAAGGGCGGGGAACTGGGTGCGGATCTCGTCGGCAAAGCGCTGGATGTCCTCGGCATTGGCGATGTCGAGGGTGAGGGCGCGCATGCCGGGGTTGGCGCGGGTGGTGTCATCGAGCGCGGACTGGCGGCGACCGGCAATAACGACCTGATTGCCCTGAGCATGAAAGGCTTCGGCGAGAGCGCGGCCAATACCCGAGCCGCCGCCCGTGATGAGGATGGTGTTGTTTGTGAAGTTCAAGACGATCTCCTGAAGTCAGGATAGGGCTGACGCTCTCCAAAAGGAAGTAGGCACCTTTACGTGCCATACTTACCCGAAGGAGAGTGGCTTTGAAAGATGAAGAGACAGATGCTAGCAACGGAATGGGCCGTCAGGTGGGCGCGGACGGGTACCCGGAGGTGGCCCCTGAGGTGGACGCACTGGTGCGGGAGATCATTGGGCGTGTGGCAGACACATGGACGATGCTGGTGCTGGAGGTGCTGAACGAGCATGGGCGGGTGCGGTTCACGCGGCTCGGCGAGTTGGTGGGCGGGGTGAGCCAGAAGATGTTGACCAAGACATTGCGGCAGATGGAGTTCGATGGACTCCTGCGCCGGACGGTCTACCCAGTGGTGCCGCCGCGGGTGGAGTACGAACTGACGGAGTTGGGGAGCAGCCTGGGGGCGGCGTTTTGTGGCGTTTGGACGTGGGCGGAGAAGTATTGCGGCGAGGTGGAGCGGGCGCGGCAGGCGTTTCGGGAGAGGGACATAGCTCCTGTTGTCGTGTGAGCTATTCCGTTCGTAGGGCTGTCCTGAGTTCGGCGTCGCCGCGTCGCCGGGTTAGTTATGGCGGGACTCCAGCGTAGTGGCAGACGGGATTGGAACGGCGGCTGCGTAGAGCAGGAGTCCCAAAAGCGCCAGGGATCGTACCGGTCCTTCAAAGCGAACGGGAGTGGTGCCATAACTTTGCAGGAAGGTAAGGGGCGCAAGCGCGACGGCGAAGAGCAGAAAGGGAGCGGTCAGCATACGGGTGCTTTGGCGTGCCTGGGCCTTCTGGGCACAAAGTAACACCATCCAGCCCCACGGGATGAGCAGGAGCAGCAAGGTGTAATCGTAGGATGTGGGCGGCAGCAGGACCGCGGCGCAGGCGAGAAAGAGCGTCTGATTCAGGGCAGGCAGTCGCGGCATCCGCGCCAGGAACAGGATGGCGGTGAGGGTGCCCACGCTCACAAGGTAAACCGGCAGGGCGTGCGTTGACCTCAGGATGGCGCCGAAGGTGCACTGCCGCAACAATCCGAGCAGGGAGTGGTCTGGCCCGATGCCCGAAGCAAAGTATTGGCCTGTGGTGATGTTCGTCCATTGCGCGACGCCCGTCCGGATCTGGCTCCAGGCGTCCCTCATATCACTTTCGAGGAATCGGAGAGCCACTAGCGTGACAGCCAAAGCTGCCCCAAGCGCGAGGCAACACTCCTTATAGCGCTTCTGCACGAGCAGAAGGCCTATGAAGAACAGAGGGTAGGTCTTCACCGAGCCGACAATGCCGAGAACAAGGGCGCCGGCGGCCGATCGCCCCGTCACCATGAGGTACACCGCTGCGGCCAGCCCTGCCCAGAGGAGGACCTCGATGTTGCCTCGCTGCAGAGCGAAGTAGAAGGGCCACCCCAAAACGCTGGTCATTCCCAGGAGCAAGAAAACCTGCTTCCGGGTGAGACCGCGTCGAATGAGGGCAATCCCAAGGCGGTAACCGCAACAGAGGCTCAGAGCCGTCGCGAGGAGCGCAAAAAGCGCGTAACCGACATGCCACTGGGTTGGGCTTGAGACTCGGTAGAAGGGATAGAGAACGAAGATGGCTGGCGCGGGATAGATCCAGGGAAACGAGTTCTGTGCCGTGAAGAAGAGGCGTTGGTGCAGGTAGGCGAAGCGCGGCGTGTAGTCGTAGAAGTCGAAGCCGGGGAAGGGAATCCAGAGGTCTCCGAGCATTAGTCGACCCGCATGAAGCGACCTCGCCCCAGCGTCAAGCAGACTGAGCATCGCAAGCGCGGTCAATAGCCAGAGGAAGCGTGAAAGAGGCTTGGGCAAGGGACGGTTCACTCTGTGCGCACTCTGGGTCATATCGAGCGCACCCCCCACCGGGATGGGACGAGGGGCTTCTGGGAGCGGGTGCTCGTCTCTGGCGCAGACTGGTTTCGAGCCGGTTTTCCTCCGCTATTGCCCCACCTACGGGGCAGTAAACTTGGGGTATGGCGGCTGAGTTTACGCATTTGCACTTGCATACGGATTATTCCCTGCTGGATGGGGCTTGTGATGTGGACAAGCTGGCCAAGCACTTGAAACGGATTGGACAGGGGTCGGCGGCGATGACCGACCATGGGAACATCTTTGGGGCGGTGCACTTCTTTGAAGCGATGAAGAAGCAGGCGCTGAAGCCCATTCTGGGCTGTGAACTGTATGTGTGCAAGGAAGACGACCACCGGGGCAAGCCCGACCCGGAATCGAAGTACAACCATTTCCTGGTGCTGGCCGAAAATGAGGCGGGGTACCGCAATCTGGTGCGGTTGACCTCTGAAGCGGCACTTCATGGGTTCTACCGCAAGCCACGAATTAGCAAGAAGTTCCTGGCGGAGCATTCTGAGGGGTTGATCGGGTTTTCAGGATGTCTGGCGGGGGAGATGAGCCAGTTCCTGATGGCGGGAGATTACGACGCGGCAAAGCGGGTGGGCGGCGAGTTTGAGGAGATGTTTGGGAAGGGAAACTTCTTCCTGGAGATCCAGGACCACGGGCTGGGGCCGGACAAGGCAGTGACCGAGGCCATGTTCCAGCTGGAAAAGGACCTGGGCATTCCGCTCGTCGCGACCAACGACTCGCATTACATCGAGGACCGGGATGCGCGGTCGCACGAGGTGCTGCTGTGTGTGCAGACCGCAGACTCGATGAACAATCCGAAGCGGTTCAAGTTCGATACGCAGGAGTTCTATATCAAGTCGGCGGAGGAGATGCACCGCCTCTTTGCGCATGCGCCGGAGGTGTGTACGCGGACAATGCAGTTTCCGGAGCGCTGCAATCTGGAGCTGGCCAAGGTGGGGAACCCGTTTCCGAAATTTCCGCTGCCCGAAGGCGAGACAATCGATACGTACTTCGAGCAGGTATGCCGGGAGGGGTGGCGGAAGCGGCGCGAAACCGCGCTGCGCCATCTCGAAAGCCGGGGCATGCTCCGCAACACGATCGCGGCCTACGAGGAGCGGCTGAACCGCGAGATCGAGTGCATCAAGAGCATGAAGTTTCCGGGCTATTTCATGATCGTGTGGGATTTCATCCGCTACGCGAAGGAGCAATCGATTCCGGTAGGGCCGGGGCGTGGCTCTGCGGCTGGGTCGCTGGTGGCGTACGTGATGGAGATCACCGACGTCGACCCGCTACAGAACAACCTGCTGTTTGAGCGGTTTCTCAATCCCGAGCGGGTGTCCATGCCGGACGTGGATATCGATTTTTGCATGAACCGGCGCGGTGAGGTCATCGAGTACGTGCGGCAGAAGTACGGCACGGACCAGGTCGCGCAGATCATCACGTTCAATACGATGGCAGCAAAGGCAGCGATCAAGGACGTGGGCCGGGCGCTGGAAATGCCCTATGGCGAGGTGGACCGGATCGCGAAGCTGGTGCCGGCAACGATTGGGATCACGATCGAACAGGCGCTGAAAGACTCGCCGCCGTTGGCTGCGGCTTGCGAGGCAGACCCGAAGATTCGGGAGTTGATCGAGACGGCCCAGCGGCTGGAGGGGCTGGTGCGCGGGGCGGGCGTGCATGCAGCGGGGGTGGTGATTGCGCCGCAGCCGCTGACGGAGCTGGTGCCGGTGACACGGACCAAGGATGAGGCTGTTGTCACGAGCTATGACATGAAGGCCGTGGAGAAGATGGGCCTGCTCAAGATGGATTTTCTTGGGTTGACCACGCTGACGGTCATCGACGACTGCCTGAAGCTGATCACACGGAACCGCGGCGAGAGCGTCGATATGGCCACGATTCCGCTCGACGACCAGACGACGTATGAGCAGGTCTTCCACAAAGCGCTAACTTCGGGGGTCTTTCAGTTCGAATCGGGTGGCATGCGGGATGTGCTGCGGCGCTATAAGCCGACCAGCGTGGAGGACCTGACGGCGTTGAATGCGCTGTACCGTCCGGGGCCGATTCAGGGTGGGATGATTGACGACTTCATCGAGCGCAAATGGGGGCGGCGACCGGTGGAGTACATGTTCCCGGAGCTCGAGGTGATCCTCAAGGAGACGCTGGGCGTGATCGTGTACCAGGAGCAGGTGATGCAGATCTCGTCGGCCATCGCGGGGTATTCACTGGGGGGCGCGGATCTGTTACGGCGCGCGATGGGCAAAAAGGACCCGGCGGAGATGGCCAAGCAGCGGGACGTTTTCATGGCTGGGGCGCTGGAGCGGAAGCACCCGAAGGACACGGCGGGCAAGCTGTTCGATCTGATGGAGCAATTCGCAGGCTACGGGTTTAACAAGTCCCACTCGGCGGCCTATGCGCTGCTGGCGTACCACACGGCGTGGTTGAAGACGCACTATCCGGTGGAGTTTATGGCGGCGTTGCTGACCTCGGAGACGTCGAAGCCGGAGAACGTGGTGAAGTATATCGGCGAGTGCCGCGAGATGGAAATCGCCGTGGTGCCCCCGGATGTGCAGATTTCAGCGGCGGACTTTACGCCGGCAGGGGATGCGATCCGGTTTGGGCTGGCGGCGATTAAGAACGTGGGGCACAACGCGATCGAGTCAATTCTTAAAGCCCGGGAGGAGAGGCAAGAGACCGACGCAAAGCACGCGAAGGAGGGGCCGAGGGACGCAGCGAAGAACCAAAGCTTCGGCTCGCTTTGGGAGTTCTGCGAGAAGGTGGACCTGCGGTTGATGAACAAGCGGGTACTGGAGTCGCTTTGCAAGGCCGGCGCGCTCGATGCCTTTGGGCGCCGGTCGCAGGTCATGGCCGCGCTGGACAAGGCCATGGAGCGAGCGCAGAAGTCGCAACGCGACGCGGCGAGTGGGCAGCATGGGCTATTTGGGATGTTTGATGACGGCCCGTCAGCCGCCTCGACAGCGAAGGAAGAGGCCCTGCCGGCGGCGCCGGAGTGGGATGAGTACACGCGGCTGTCGCACGAGAAGGAGGTGCTAGGGTTCTTCGTCTCGGGGCATCCGCTGGATAAGTACCGGGAGAAGCTCCGCAACCTGAAAAGCGTGATCGATGCGCAGACAGCGTGCGAGATGAAGCCGGAGCCGGCCGTGTTTGTGCGCGGGCGGCAGGAGCCAGGGAACGAAATCCAGGTGGCGGGCGTCATCACCGGGCTGAAGGTGGCCAAGAGCAAGCGGTCGGGCGAGATGTATGCACAGGCTTGCCTGGAAGATGCGACAGGAAAGATCGAGCTGATTGCCTTTCCGCAGAACTACGAAAAGCTCGCGGAGAAGCTGAAGATCGATGTGCCCGTGCTGGTGCGAGGGGCGCTGCGGGGTGAAGAAGACTCGGCGCCGAAGATTGCGGTGTCGCACATCGTGGCGCTGGAGGACGTGCAGGTGAAGCTGCCCGAAGCGCTGCGCATCCGGGTGCCCCTCCACTCCCCGGATGCCGCGCTGATGGTGAAGCTGCAGGCGCTCTTCCGCGCCGCACCGGGACGAGGTAAGGTGATGCTGCGGCTGGAGGAGCCGGACCAGTTCGCTGCGGACCTCGAGCCGCATGGGTACGGCGTGATGGCGGATGTGCAGTTCATTGAGCGCGTGGAGGGTCTGGTAGGGCGGGGAGCGGTGCAGGTGATTGCCTAGGTTTGCAGGCAAGACGAGTTGAGGGGTACGGCCGCCCCCCGGACCCCGTTGTTTTGCGGGGGCAACTGCCCGGGGAGCAGGCCGTGAACACACAGGTGGACGGGGACGGGG
>CAXUIF010000166.1:0-994 GCA_964250995.1 uncultured Acidobacteriaceae bacterium | reverse complement strand
GCAGGTGATTGCCTAGGTTTGCAGGCAAGACGAGTGGAGGGGTACGGCCGCCCGCCGTACCCCTTTTGTTTTCCGGAGGCAACTGCCCGGTCAGAAGGCCTTGAACACAGAGGTGAACTGGTACGGGTTCTGGGCGAGGCTGCTGCAGGTGGGGGAGGCCCAGGTTTGGTTGGGGCAACTGCCGTTGTCGCGGGCGAGCGACCACATGGCCAGCCTGGAGATGAACGTGTTGGAGCTTGCGAAGCTCAGGACCGTTTGGGCGTCGGCGAGCGAAAAGATCTCGCCTTGCGAGTCGTTCTGGCCGATCATGGGCGTGATACCGACGGTGGTGCCTGTTAGGCCGAGGTTGGTGAGCTGAGAGTGGGTCGATTGCGCGGCGCTGACGGCATTGGAGCCCATGCCGCCTGCCGCTACGGCGCCCCCGTAATCCATAGCCATGATATTGACAACGTCGAGTGCGAGGCCCGCCGTCGCGGCGCTCTGGGCGACGGCGAGGCCGTTAGAGTCCAGGCCGCTGGGCAGCACCGGCAGCGTGTAGGAGAGGACCAGGCCGGGGTTGGCGGCCTTCAAAGCTTTCAGCGCCTGGGCGCGGACGGCATTGGCGTTCGCGTTGGTCTCCTCGGATCCTTCGATATCGAAGTCCAGCATCTTGACCTTGTAACGATCGAGAACCGACTGATAAAGCCCCTGTAGCTGAGAGGCGGAGGTGCAACCCACGGCGGGTTCGCTGCCGCTGGCACCGCCGAAGCTGATGATGACGGTGACGCCGGCGCTCTGCAGATTTTGCACGATGCTCTGGACGGTGGTGCCGTTGGGTTCGTTGTCTGTGGGCAGGGTGCCGCCCAGGCCACCCCAGCCGGCCGTGCAGCCGTTGGCCTGCACGATGAAGGCGAGCGTGACGGCTTTGAATCCAGCCTGCTGCTGCATGGAAACGAGGTTTTCGCCGACCGTGAGACTCATATCGGTGTAAGGCGCGAACAGGGCGGTGGTGGGG
>CAXUIF010000165.1:0-7238 GCA_964250995.1 uncultured Acidobacteriaceae bacterium | reverse complement strand
CGCTCCCAAACGTCGGTGCCAAACCGCTACGATCCACGCAAAGCACGGAAGAGCCTCCCCCGCCTGAGTGGCCAGAGTCGAGCCAATAAGGTCCAAGACACTCATCCCTGTTGACGAACGGTAGCGAACTGCTAGGATTTTGTAGAATAAACTAATGCTTCGAATATGAAGCAATAGGAGAAAAAGCTTTATGCGCATGATTCGCGAGCCAGCACGCGACATCCCCGTTTTGATCGACGCCGATATCGTTGTCGTCGGCGGCGGGACGACTGGTCCCATCGCGGCAGTTGCTGCCGCACGCCGCAACAAGAAGGTTGTTCTCATTGAACGGTTTGGCTCTCTCGGCGGCAACCTCACTCTTGGCTTGAACACCAAGCCGTCTGGGGCGCTCGTCGGTGGGTTGCCCCTCGAACTGTGGAGCTTGGCACGCGAGACCGGCGCTGCGGGCCTCGACTACTTTGCGGGAACGAAGACCGGGAAAGTGAAGATCGCCTCTCCTTGTGATCCCGAGATCATGAAGATGTTACTTACCCGCCTGTGTGCGGATGCTGGGGTCGAGATCCTGTTCGAGACAGTCGTCTCGCGGCCCGTCCTTGATGGGAACGTCGTGACTGGTGTGGTCATCGAAAATAAGGCTGGCCGCAGCTTCATCGGAGCGAAGGTCGTCATTGACTGCTCAGCTGACGGCGACGTCGCAGCCGGGGCCGGCGCACCGTTCGTGATGGGCTCTGGTGAAGACGGCGACGCGATGAGGATGCAGCCGGTCGGGATGTACTTCACAATGTCCGATGTCGATGTGGTCGCGCTTGCTCAGTGGGCGCGCCAGACGGACGACATTCCCGCTCAGGCGATTCCTGAGAACGATGCCGACCTCGATTATGGCCTGTGGTTGACCGGCTTCAACAACACGATCCGGGCTTACCGAGCTGAGACTGACATTGACCTACCCCGCGAGAACATCACGCTGAAGACGGCTAACGGCCTCATGTACGTGAACGCGACGCGCGTTCTCGGCGTCAACGTGTTTTCCCCGACTGAGTTCAGCGCCGCCGTCGTCGAGTGCTACCGGCAGATCGAGGAGTACGCTCACTTCCTCATCGCAAAGGTACCAGGTTTTGAGAGCGCAAAAATCGCCCAGATTGCGCCTGTCCTCGGAGTACGGGAAACCCGGCACATCGTCGGCGATTACACGCTGACCGAGAGCGATGTACGAGGCGACAAGTCGTTCCCGGACAGCATCGCGGCCGACGTATCCGCCTTCGACGTCCACGACGTGAAGGGAGCCGATGTCGACTTCCAAGGTCTGCGTCCGTACGAGTTGCCCTACGGCTGCATGGTGCCGCGCGGCGTCGAACAGCTGCTGGTAGCGGGACGCTGCATCTCGGCGGACCATGCCGCCCATGGCCGGAGCCGTAACGTTCCGGCCTGCATGGCAACGGGCCAGGCAGCCGGGATCGCCGCCGCAATCGCGTTGGAAGGTAATACAACCGTCCGCGCGGTTCCAATCGAGCGCGTCCAAGGCGCGCTTCGCGAGATCGGAATGCCGCTGCGCGCGGACGAGCTGCGTTGACGGCCCAGGGCGAAGCCTTGCGCGTACTATCCGCGCCAACCGAGCTGGGCAGAGACCTGCGCGGCCGCCTGCAATACTTTGTCCCGAACCTGGGACACGTCCTTCAATACCCTATCGGAGTCGGACACGTTGATCGCTGCTACGATGCTCCCGCCCCGGTCTCGGATCGGTGCGGACAGGCTTACGATGCCGCTTACGAAGCCGGATGTGTTCGTAGCATATCCTTGATCGCGCTCGGCCGTGATCGTCGCGTAGAGCGCCGCCACCGTCGTTGGCGTCTGGTCGGAAAAGGCAGGCATCGCGACGCCCTGGTAGAGGCTCTCGAGCTCCCCCTCGCTCATCCCGAACAGCAGGGCACGGCCCGAGGCGACTGCGTGGCACGGATAGCGGGTTCCCACCGGGATATCGCCGCGCATACGATGATGAGAAGAGGCATTCAAAACGTACACAATCTCGGTGCCATCGCGCACGCACATGTGCGCCGAGAAGCTGGTCCGATCGCGAAGGGCGTAGACGGCGTCACGGCCGCACGCCACGACCTCCGTGCCCTGAAGGTAGTCGAAGCCAAGAAGGAGGACCTTCGCACCGAGCTGGAAGGCGTTGGAGTTCGGGAGCCGTTGCAGGTAGCCATCACGCTCCAGCGTGTAAGCCATTCGGAACGCCGTTGCCCGCGACAGGCCCAGCTCCGAGGCGATGTCCGGGACGCCGATGATGCGCCGATCCCGCCGGAAGAGCGACAGGATGGCCAGGCCGCGGCGCAGGGCCGTTACGATGTAGCGGCCCTGCTCTGGCTCGTCCTGCTGCACCATGGGGTTGAAGGCCTCCAAACCATCGCCGGCCCGTCGAATGGAAACCGGCACCGCGGGATTTCCGTGAAATGCGGCGGTTTGACAAGGCGCGGGCTGGCTTCACACTCTCCGGCGACAAGCTTTTGCGGAAGATCCTGCTCCGCGCCGGGCATCAATCCGTGACTGGTACCGAGCCCGCGCCGAACTCCGTCCTGCCTACCGGGATTCGTGCCCGGATCCTACCGAACGTGAATGGCCTCGCGGCTCACGTACTTGAGGCGGGATGGGAGGGGACCGGAAGGCCCACCGTGCTCCTACTGCACGGCTTCCCGGAAATCGCCTATTCGTGGCGGCACGTCATGAGGGCGATCGCAGACGCAGGCTATCATGTGATCGCCCCCGATCAGCGCGGCTACGGACGGACCTCTCCGGAGCCGATCGTCTACGAGCAAGACCTCGCGCAGTTCCGCATCCTCAATCTTGTCCGGGACATGATCGCGCTCGTCTCGACGCTCGGCACCGGCCCGGTCGCGGGTGTCGTCGGCCACGACTACGGAGCGTCGGTGGCCGCTACCTGCGCGCTCGCGCGCCCCGACCTGTTCCGTTCCTTGGTAATCATGAGCGCGCCGTTCGCCGGTCCGCCGTCCTGGCCGCTCCCGCCGCCGCGGACGGAGGACCCGATCAACGCCGCGCTCGCGGCGCTCGATCCGCCCCGCAAGCACTATCAATCGTACCTCGCTACGCCGCAGGCGAACGACGACATGCGGAACTGTTCGCAAGGCATCCGCGCCTTCCTCCGCGCCTACTTCCACTTTAAGAGCGGCGATTGGCCGGGCAATCTTCCGTTCAGGCTTGGATCGTGGTCGGCGCGCGAACTGGCAAGGATGCCGAACTACTACATCATGCCGCTCGACCAGGGAATGGCGGAGACGGTCGCGCCCGAGATGCCGTCAAAGGCTGACATCGCTGTTTGCTCGTGGCTGAGCGAGGCTGAATTGTCTTTCTACAGTGAAGAATACGAACGCACTGGGTTTCAGGGCGGCCTTCAATGGTACCGCACCCGAATGGACGGAAGCCTCGCACACGACCTCGCCCTCTTCTCCGGCCGGACGATCAATTGCCCTGCGCTGTTCCTTGCCGGCGATAGGGATTGGGGGCCGTACCAGAATCCGGGTGGCCTGGAGCGGATGCCGACCGCCGTCTTCTCCGCGATGGGTGAACCTCGCTTCGTCGACGGGGCCGGCCATTGGGTGCAGCAGGAGCAGCCCGAAGCGACCGCCACGGAAATCATCGCATTTCTGCACTCGGCCACCCAGGCCGTGGGCTGAGCCGCCGATCGTCACGCGGCGACGGCACAAACACCGAGGCCAGTGCCACGTCGAGCCGGGTCGATCTCCCTTCTCGACAAAAAAGGCGCAGCCGAACCTGGAGGAGAACGACCGATGGAAGGCGCTGGAGCACAAGGGACCGTTCTGATCATCACGATCAGCATGGTTGTAATCTATCTCGCGATTACAACGTGGCTAACGGTGCGTTACCGAGCAAAGACGTCTGCGGACTACATGATTGCCGGTCGCTCGGTACCTGCCGTGGTCATTGGCGTGCTGATGATGTCGGAGTTCATCGCACCGAAATCAACGATCGGCGTCGCCCAGGCTGCGTTCGACTCCGGCATGGCCGCAGCCTGGGCCGTGGCGAGTGTGGCCCTTGGCTTCCTGCTGTTCGGATGGGGCTTTGCCAAGCGACTCTATGCCTCCGGCGAGTACACGATCTCCGCAGCTATCGCCCAGAACTACGGTCGTTCGACGCAGCTCACCGTATCGCTGATCATGATCTACGCGCTCCTACTCGTACTCGTCGCCCAGTACGTGAGCGGGGCAGCCGTCCTGGCGTCGGCCTTCGGCCTTCCGCTGGTGACGTCGTCCATCGTCATCGCTGGTATCAGCGCACTCTTTTGCATGATAGGCGGCCAGAAGAGCACAGCCTACGTCTCGTTGATGCACACCGTCTCCAAGATTATCGGAGTGGGGGTCGTGCTCGGCGTTGCTCTTGGTATGAGCGGCGGAGTCTCCCCCGTGGTCGCAGCACTACCGCCCACCTACTTCACCTGGGACGGGTCCATCGGGCTGACAACGATCATCGCATGGACGATCGCCAGCATCGGCGCAATCTTCTCCACGCAGTTCATCGTCCAAGCCATCTCATCGCTGAAGGGGCCGCAGGACGTGCGCAGAGCGTGCACCATTTCTGCGCTGCTTTGTCTGCCGGTCAGCCTCGCTCTCGGCTTCATTGGCGTCACTGCTAAGTTCCTTTTTCCAAAGATGAAGAGCCTGTACGCGTTCCCAGTCTTTCTCGGTCACATGTCACCATTCCTTTCTGGATTTGTGATGGTGTCGATTATCGCGTCGATCCTCGTTGCGGTCGGGACTGTCGTAGTCGCGACCTCCGCCCTGATCGTTCGCGATTTCTACGTTCCGATATGGAAGCCGAGCGCCGATCGGGAGCTTCGAGTCTCGCGGCTACTCGCCATCCCGATCGCCTTCCTACCCCTGCTGCTCGTTTTTTTCGCTCCCCAGGTGCTGCACCTGTCGTTTTTCACAAGGGCGCTACGACTCGCGATCTCAGTTGTGGCGATCTTCGCGTTCTATCTCCCAGGTTTCGGCAGCAACCGTGGAGCGACGCTCGGCCTTCTCACCGCGACTGTGACGACCACGGGCTGGTACCTCATGGGCGATCCCTTCGGGATTGACGACATCTACATTGCCCTCGTGACGCCGGCGGTCGTAATCGTGCTCGAAAGGCTTGTTCGCCAGAACGGAGGGCGAGCCGAAGCGTCGACGTCGCAGCACGGTTCAAGTGTTCATTCGCCGACCCCATAGAAGGGGTCACCTCACCGTTTGCTCAAAACTGCGGCCTTATGTAGCTATTGCCACCGGCGAGATTGGGCTTGTACCCGGTGACTTTCGCTGTCATGGATGATGCTGGTTTCCCTTCTCGTGATCGGTCCCCATGCTCACCATCCATCAGTTTATACCAAGTCTCTGAAGGCATGACTCTGAGGGGGCTTCCCGAGACGGCTGGGTTCTGATTCAAGGTGGTGAACAGAGGGAAGTTCACCATGCCGATCCCGCTCCGACCTGATTTCGATGCGGTGGCGCTTCGCCTTTTGGCCAAGTGCAGCAAGGACAGTGCCCAGGCCCGGCGCCTGCTGGCGCTGGCGGCCATCTATGACGGGGCGAGCCGGGCCGAGGCAGTCTGCATCGGCAGCGTCACGGTGCAGATCGTGCGGGACTGGGTCGTAAAGTTCAACACACATGGCCCGGC
The DNA here is from genome assembly GCA_964250995.1 of uncultured Acidobacteriaceae bacterium. Lineage (GTDB taxonomy): Bacteria > Acidobacteriota > Terriglobia > Terriglobales > Acidobacteriaceae > Granulicella. The sequence continues at coordinate 1,556 of CAXUIF010000165.1, read as the reverse complement.
GGGCCTGATCGACCGCAAGCCGCCAGGTCAGCCGTCGCGGCTCACCGACGAGCACCGGGCGGCGCTCGTGCGGGCCATTGAGGACGGGCCGGTCCCGGCCTTGCACGGCGTGGTGCGCTGGCGGTTGATCGACCTGTGCCAGTGGCTGTGGGAGACGTTCCAGGTCAGCATTGCGAAGCCGACGCTGAGCCGCGAGGTGCGCGCGCTCGGCTACCGCAAGCTTTCGGCCCGCCCGCGCCACCACGCCCAGACCGACGGAGCGGTCGAGGCATTGACCCTGCCCCCGACGTGCCCTCGTTTATGAGGAGAGTCCTTCCTCCGTATGCCCCGGCTTGGGGCGGGTTGCAAAAGCTGCTGGGGTGAGCCCGTCCAGGCTCGTGTGGGGGCGTACGCTGTTGTAATCGATCCTCCATGCCTCAATGATCTGCCGGGCAGCCGCCAGGTTGCTGAACAGGTGCTCATTCAGGCACTCGTCCCGGAACCGCCGTTGAAGCTTTCGACAAAGCCGTTCTGTTGCGGCTTGCCCGGCGCGATGTAGTGCCACAGCACTCCTTGCTGCTCCTGCCAGCGCAGGATGGCGTGCGACGTCAACTCGGTGCCGTTGTCGCTGACGATCATTGCCGGGCGGCAGCCGCGCCGCTCGGCGATCTGGTCCAGCTCGCGCCCGACCCGCAGGCCGGACAGCGACGTGTCCACGACCAGGCCCAGGCACTCGCGGGTGAAGTCGTCAACCACCGCCAGCACCCGGAACCGGCGACCGCTGGCCAGCGCGTCCGACACGAAGTCCAGCGACCAGCGCTGGTTCGCCGCAAGCGGTGCTCCGCCACCCTGGCCTTCGGGTTGACGGTCAGCTGGCTTTCGCGGTGGCCCACATCCAGGGCATCAGCTCGTCGATGCGTGCCTGCGGCCAGCCCTGGACCAAGCGGGTCAGCAGGTCGGCAAGGTAGAACTGCGGGTTGACGCCGTTCAGCTTGCAGGTCTATGCCGACCGGCGAGCTATGCCGAGCGGACCCGGACGCAGTTCTTCTTTCGATTGTGTTTGCGAGCCGTCGGAAGAGTTTCGCTCCGGCACCTGTCGGCATAGTTCGGCCCTCTACAGCGCGTCCAGGAAGGCGAGCAGACGGTCGTTGGGTCGGAAGCGGGTTGGCTTTCCGCGCTCATATGGCGTGAGCTGTCAATCAGCGTTCAAAAGGGACCCCCTATCGGCGTCCAAGCGGGACCCCGGTTAAGATCGGGAACAGCGAATCAGTCGCGGCCAAAACCCCGGGGTGGCTCGACGCCCTGGAGTTCGGTGAGATCGAGGTCGCAGATGGTCCGCAACGCTTCGGCCGTTGCCGTGTCCTGGAGCGTTTCGGGCAGGGCATCCATCCAGGCCCCATACTCGGCCTGGAGCTGGATCAGCTCGGCCACCGCATCATGCCAGCGCTTGGCGCGGCTGCGGTGATTGGCCGGCCGCCGGATGTGGGTAGCGGGGCGACCCGCGGCCCGGGCGGCGCGGCAGGGGATCAACACCCAAGCGTGACGTCACGAAACCCGGGCCTCACGAGACCAGCCCG
>CAXUIF010000164.1:6837-7263 GCA_964250995.1 uncultured Acidobacteriaceae bacterium | reverse complement strand
CCCCAGGCCCAGGCCACGCCAGGCGAGGTCGCCGTTCCCAAATCCGTGCCTTCCATGATGCCGCACGAGCCCGGCACGGAGATCGATCGCGTCATCGCTATCGTGAATGGACAGGTTGTGCTCGACTCCGACCTGAACGAAGAGATCCGCTTCGAGGCCATTCAGCCCTACCCCAGCACCACCGGGGCCCAGCCCACCCGCGAGCGCGAGCTCGAACGCCTGATTAACCGTGAGCTCATCCTGCAGCAGGCAAAGCTGCAGTCGCAGGACACGCTCACGGAGGCCGACGTCGACAAAGAGATTGCCAAGCTGCGCAAGACGCTTCCCGGCTGCCAGGCAGGGGAGTGCGCCACGGACGCCGGGTGGGCCCGCTACCTGGCCGCGAAGGGCTTCTCCATCGAGGAGTTTCGCCTGCGCTGGAAGGAG
>CAXUIF010000164.1:0-6827 GCA_964250995.1 uncultured Acidobacteriaceae bacterium | reverse complement strand
GGCCTTTATCCAGGAGCGCTTTGGCGCGGGCACCTCGGTGTCCGACGGCCAGGTGCGCGAGTTCTACCAGAACACCATGCTGCCGCAGTACCGTAAGGCCGGCACCAAAGCCGCGCCGTTCGCCTCCGTCGAGCCCCGCATCCGCGAGGTGCTGCAGCAGCAGCAGATCTCCGGGCTGCTGCGCGACTGGCTGCAAAGCCTGCGCGCCCAGGGCAGCATCACCGTGCTGCATCCCGGGGAGGAGGCGCCGTGAGCGAGACCACGCCCCCCCAGCCGCCGTTATCGCCCGTCCCCGCGGCGGAGCCTCGTGCAAACGAGCCGCGCCCGAACGCACGCCGCCACCGCATCGCCCGCTTCTTCGGCTGGGTATTCATTTCGCTCGCCGTGCTGGTGCTGCTCGTCGTCTTCGGCCTGAACTGGTACACCACCACAGAGGACTTCCAGCGCCGTGTGGGCACGGAGGTCAAAACAGTCCTGGAAGACTCCACTGGCGGCAAGGTGGACATCGGGCACATCCGCTTCGATCTTTGGCATCTCGCCATCGAGGTCGACAACCTCGTCATCCACGGTACCGAGGGCCCCGGCGAGGCGCCGTACCTGTCCGCGGCGAAGATCCTGGTGCGCTTGAAGCTGAACACCCTGCTGTCCCACACGGTAGGGAAGGGCCCGCAATCGCACGTCGGCCTGAACTTCCTCCGTGTCGAGCAGCCGCACGCCCACCTGATCATCACCAAAGACGGAAAGACCAACCAGCCCGTCCCCAGGCACCCGGCGCCCAGCACCGAGCCCATCCAGGATTCGCTGCTGAACCTGCAAGTCAAGGAAACGGAGCTGGCCGACGGTCTGCTCCTGATCAACGATCGCCCGATCCCCTTCAACGTGGCCGCGCGCAACCTGAACGCCCGCGTGCAGTACCTTCCCGCAACGGACCGCTACGGTATTAACATCGACCTCGCCGATCTGCAGACCCAGATCAAAACGCAGCCGCTGCAGCACTCCAAACTGCACCTTGATCTTCAGTTGGGGCGCAACCTGGCGGCGCTGGAGAAACTCGATTTCGACTCCGGCAACAACACCCATGTCGGGGCCACGGCGCTGATTGAAAACTTCGCCAACCCCGCCTGGCAAGCCGATGTCACAGGGGCCATTAGCCTTCGCCAGATTGGCTTCCTCGGCGGGGTGGAAGGCTTCACCTCCGGCAACCTGAGCCTGGACATCCATGGCCGCAACTGCGTCGTCACGCCCCAGACCGCACAAAAGAACACACACTTCTGGCAGCGCCACAACAAGCCGGCCTCGCCGGTGCAGCAGCAGATGCTGGCCCCGGATCCCGACTGCAAGGCCGGCTACCTTCTGCTCGGGGAAGTGAAGGCCAACGATGCCGGCTTTGTCACCCCAGATGTTCGCCTGCACAACGTGAACGCCGCGGCAGAACTGCGCGTTACCCCGACGCAGCTGCTGTTCAGCGCGCTGACAGGCCGTCTACCCGGTGGCGGCACCATCACGGGCGAACTCAAGATCGACAACTGGCTCGGCGAGGTGCCGTCCAGCGCGCCTGCCACCTCGCCCACCACCGTAGCCGCGGCAACAACGGCCAACAACGCAGCCAAGAACGTCGGCGCGGCGCCTCCGGTGCAGTCGGTGAACGTCACCCCGGTCGGCAGCGCGCACGCCTTCGCCAAGGTCACCCTCAAGGGCATCACCCTGCGCACCCTGCTCGACATCACGGCGCCGAACAAGCTGGGCGAGCTTGGTCTCGATACCTCGATCTCCGGCCCGGTCACGGCTGAATGGGGCGGCCCCGCCACCGACATCGCCTCGACCGTGCAGGTGGGCGCCGACCTTGCGCTGCAGCCTGCCGGCGAGCGCCGCCTGCGCACCAGCAACGTCCCCGTCTCCGGCCGCGTGCGGGCCCACTACGACGGACGCACTGAAGTCGTGAACCTCGAGCAGGTGGACCTCCGCACCCCCGGCACGACGCTCACCGGCTCGGGCGTGCTAGGCGTCAGCAGCGGCGATCCGCTCACCAATCTGTCGCTGAACGTCAATGCTCGCGACCTTTCCGAGTTCGACCAAACGCTGCAGACCCTTGGCGTTTCCGCCAACGGAAAAAAGGGCACCGCCGCGCTCCCGGTCGTCCTTCACGGTTCGCTTGCCTTTAACGGCACGGCCAAGGGTGCGCTGCGCAACCTCGACATCAAGGGCCACCTCGACGCCAAGGCGATCGAAGTGCGGCTTGGCACCACCACCGACGTCCAGCTGGACTCCGTGGTGGCCGACGCGGAGTACGCGCCCAACCGCGGCCTCGCCGTCGCGGACTCTACGATCCGGCGCGGCACGGCCGTTCTCAACCTCACCGGGTCCGCCCTGCCGCATCGCGTGGTCTCGCGCCGCGGCGTGGTGAGCTACAACTGGGATAACTTCACGCAGGTCAGCAGCACCGTCAAGCTGGCCAATGCGCAGATCACCGACCTCCTCCAGATCGCCGGGCAGCAGAACAACGTTCAGCTCACCGGAACCGCCAACCTCAACGCACAGGTTGCGGGCACACTCGGCGCCCTGAGCGGCGGCGGGAACCTCACGCTCACCAACGGCGTCGCGTACGGCCAGCCCTTTTCCACCATCGCCGTCGACGCCAGCGTGCAGGGCCAGCAGATCAACGCCACGCGCGTCCTGGTCGCCGCGCAGGGCGTGACCGTCACGGGCAACGGCAGCTACAACCTCACCTCCAAGCACATCACCGCGCAGCTTGCCGGGCAAAACATCCGCCTGTCCACCCTGGACATCGTCAAAAAACAGAACATCCCCGCCGACGCCGTCCTCACCTTCACCGCAAGCGCCAACGGCACCGCACAAGAGCCGAATCTGCGAGCCAACCTTTCGCTTGGGGATCTGACCTATCAGGCCAAACCGCTGGGTCAGCTGAGCCTCACGGCCACCTCGCAGGGTTCTACAGTCTTTTACAACCTGACCTCGCAGCTGGTCGGCGCGCAGCTAGCCGCCAATGGCCAGACCTCGCTGACAGGCGACTTCCAGACACAGGCGAAGCTCACCCTTTCTGGTGTCGATGTCGCCAAGGCCGTCGCGCTCTTCTCCCCCGGTGCCACGGACGCCACCTCCGATATTGCCGCGACGATCAACGTGAGCGGTCCTGCCAAGCAGCCGAAGCTGCTGACAGGCAACGCCACCTTCTCGAGCTTCGCCCTTACCACCCAGGGCATCACCCTCAAGCAGACCGAGCCCATCCGCCTCGGCCTTCAGAACGGCGTGCTTGGCGTGGATAGCTTCCACGTCACCGGACCGGACACGATTCTGCAAGCCTCCGGCACGGCGACCGTCTTCGGCGATGCGAACCCAGACGGCGGACCGGTCGACATACGGGCGACCGGCAGCCTCGACCTGGCACTGGCCCACGTGCTGAACCCGCAGCTCATCAGCTCCGGCAAGCTAACGCTTGACGCGGGCGTGCGCGGCCGTCTGAAGAACCCGTCGCTTACCGGCCAGGTTCGCTTCGACAACGCCAATCTCGCCGTGGACGGCATCCCCAACGGCCTCAGCAATCTTCACGGCACGATGGTCTTCAATCAGAACCGCCTCGAGGTGCACGATCTTACCGGGACCTCCGGCGGCGGCACCCTCACCTTGGGCGGCTACCTTGGCTATCAGCGGGGGCTGTTTTCCGACCTGACCGCGCATGTGAATCATGTGCGGGTCCGTTACGCCGGCCTGTCCACCACGGCGGACGCCACCATCCGGCTCCAGGGCGGCGGGCAGGCGCTCTTTCTCTCCGGCAACGTGCTGATCACCCGCTTCGGCATCGGCGCGGACGTCGACTTCGCGCGCTTTGCCGGTACCGGCGGCATCGCGATTCCGCCTGACCCCACCTCCATCCTCAACCGGATCCGGATGGACATTCACGTGGCCAGTTCGCCGCAGCTTGACTTCCAGAACAGCTACGCCACCATCGCCGGCACGGTCGACCTGAATGTGCGCGGCACCGTCGCCGTACCGTCTATCCTCGGCACCATCCGCATCACCGACGGCAGCGCCACCTTTGCCGGCACGACGTACCAGCTGGAGCGCGGCATCATCTACTTCACCGATCCCGTGCGCATCAACCCGATCATTGATCTGGACGTCACGACCCGCGTCTCGAACTACAACATCACGGTGGGCGTGCACGGGGACGCCACCAACCTGAAGCCGATCTACCGGTCCTCGCCGCCGCTCACCGAGTCCGACATCTTCAGCCTGCTCGCGCTCGGCAAAACCCAGGAAGAGTCGCAGATCTCCAACCAGCAAGCCGTCCAGGCCGGCACCGACCCAACCACCAGCGCCATTCTTTCGGGCGCGCTCAACGCCACGGTGGGCAGCCGTGTGAGCAAGCTCTTCGGCGCGGGCTCGGTGAAGCTCGATCCCTCCTATACCGGCACGCTCGGCAACTCTACCGCCCGCATCACCGTGCAGGAGCCGCTCACCAATCAGCTCACGCTGGTCTTCGCCACCAATGTGAACGAAAGCGCCCAGCAGCTGATCCAGGTCCAGTACCAGATCTCGGACAACACGACCCTGGTCGCCACGCGCGACGAAAACGGCGTGTTCTCCATCGTCTACCGGCTGCGCAAGCGCTACCGCTAGGCTGGGCCGAAAGCTCTGCTCTCGTCTAAAGGACCTGCGCGCGCGGCACGCGACTCGGCGCTTCCGTTTGCGTCTAATCGTGTGACCATCGGCCTGCGATGCAGGTCCTTCCAGGGAGTTCGCCATGCTACGCCGTTTTCCCTCTACCGCCCAAAGACTAGCTTTTGCCCTCGCACTCCTCGCACTCCCGGCCAGTGCGCAAAGGCCGGGCGACGCGCAGCTCCAGACCGACGTGCAGCACCAGCTGGACAAAAAGCAGTTCCGCGACCTCCATGCGCAGGTCGCCAACGGCGTCGTCACGCTGACGGGCAGCGTCAACTTGCTCGCCGACAAGCTCGACGCCTTGAAGCGCATCGAGAAGACCAAGGAAGCCGCTTCCATCCAGGACCAGATCACCGTCAACACCCGGGAGGTCTCCGACCAGCAGCTGTATGAGAAGCTCGGCAAGGCCCTCGCCTACGACCGCCAGGGCTACCCGAGCTACCCCTTCAACAGCATCACGCTGCAGGTGCAAAACGGCATCGCCACGATCGGCGGTGAGGTGGTCGAGCCCTGGGATAAGGACTCTGCCATCAGCCTGGTGGCCAACACCCCTGGGGTGCGCGGCCTGGTCGATCACCTTAGGGTCGCCCCGGTCTCGCCCATGGACTGGCAGATTCGCCGTGCTGAATATCAGGCGGTCTATGGCAGTTCTGTGGCGACCAAGTACGCCATCGATCCCGGCAAGCCGATCCGCATCGTCGTCGACAACGGTCACGTGATCCTGACCGGTGTCGTGCTCAACACCGGCGATCGCGACATCCTGGGCGTCCGTGCAAACAGTGTCCCCGGTGTCTTTTCGGTCACCAACGATCTTCAGGTCGCTGGCCAACGGCCGGAGACGCAACACTAAGCGCTGCGGGGGCAGTCCTTTTGAGAGCCGCTGCAGGGACCGTCCTGCTGATTACCCTGCCGCTTCACCCTGATCCAGGAGCCTTCATGGAAAGCGTCCTCCGTAACACGCGCACCACGCTGGAGATGATCAAGTGGGAGCACTCCATCTTCGCGCTCCCCTTCGCGCTGACCGCGGCCGTGCTCGCGGCGCACGGCTGGCCAAGTTTGCGGACGCTGCTGCTAATTGTGCTCTGCATGGTGAGCGCCCGGTCGGCGGCCATGGCCTTCAATCGCTACGCAGACGCTGACCTCGACGCCGCCAATCCACGTACGGCCACCCGCGCTCTGCCGGCCGGCCAGCTCTCGAAGGACTTCGTGCTTGTGTTTACGATCGCTTCGGCGGCAGTCTTTGTGCTCGCCTCGGCACTGCTCAATCGCCTCACGCTGGAACTCGCCCCCTTTGCGCTGTTCGTCGTGCTCGCCTACAGCTACATGAAGCGCCTCACGCGCTGGTCGCACCTGGTGCTGGGGCTGGCGCTGGGCATTGCCCCGTCGGCGGCATGGATTGCTGTGCGAGGGACGCTGGACCCACGCATCCTGCTGCTTACCGGCATCGTGTTGCTCTGGGTGGGCGGCTTTGACGTTCTGTATGCCTGCCAGGATTTCCAGCACGATCGCGCAGCCGGCCTGCACAGCGTGCCCGCTGCTTTCGGCCTCGAAGGCGCGTTCTGGATCGCCCGTTGTATGCACCTCGCGGTGGCGATCCTCCTGTTTGTCTTCGCCCACCTGTTCGGCCTCGGCCTGCTCGCCCTGATCGGCATGGCGCTGGTGGTGCTGCTGCTCGCCTACGAGCACGCCATCATCAGCCCCACCGACCTACGGCGCATGAATGCCGCGTTTTTCATGCTCAACGGGGTAATCTCGGTCGTCTTCTTCTTGTTCATCGCTGCTGATGTGTTCGTTAGGCGATGATGATGCGAGTTAATCCGGCTATGCGCGCCGATTTGACCTGAGCGCGAGGTGTAAAGAGTTCCCCCGGTACAGAGCAGAAAGCAACAAGGCCCGGCGACGGGCCGGGCCTTGTTGCTAGAGCAAACAGGCCACCTAGCGCTTCAGGTCGTCCACCGCGTTCCGAACGTGATCTTTCACATTCTGGGCGGCCGAGGTCACTGTGTCGCGGGTGTCATGTGCCGTATTGTCGGCCGCCATGCCTGTGTTGGTGTAGCTGCCTGTCGTGTTGCCGATGGTTGAATCGTGGGCTGCTTCCTTCACCGAGCCCCAGGCCTGCTCGCCGTGCCCTTTGACCTCCTGCGCAG
>CAXUIF010000163.1:0-7321 GCA_964250995.1 uncultured Acidobacteriaceae bacterium | reverse complement strand
CGTTGATCCGAGAAACATACCCTCCACAGCACTGGAGCGGCATCGCCACACCCTGGCCCACCTGGACGCACTTACAGCTTTGCGGTTCGGAGCCGCAGCGAATTTCCGATCACCGACACAGAACTGAAGCTCATGGCAGCGGCGGCGATCATGGGATTCAGCAAAAGACCGAAGACGGGGAAGAGTACTCCCGCCGCCAGCGGGACACCCAGCATGTTGTAAACAAACGCGAAGAAGAGATTTTGCCGAATGTTGCGCATGGTGAGCTGGCTGAGGCGGCGGGCCCGCAAAAGGCCACGCAGGTCGCCGGTGAGCAGAGTGATGCCGCCCGCCTCCATCGCAACGTCTGTTCCCGTTCCCATGGCGATGCCGACATTGGCCTGCGCGAGTGCAGGGGCATCGTTCACGCCGTCGCCGGCCATTGCGACAAGCTCGCCGCGTTGCTGGTGCGTTTTGACGACTTCGGCTTTATGCTCGGGCAGAACCTCTGCTTCAAACGCGATGCCGAGTGTGTCAGCCACGGCCTTTGCCGTCGTGGCACTGTCGCCGGTCACCATGATGACGGTGACGCCTGCCTGCTTGAGCCCGAGGATTGCCTCGGGCGTGGAGTCCTTAAGGGGATCGGAGACGCTCACGAGGCCTGCGAGCTCTCCGCTCAGGGCGACCAGCATGACGGTCTGGCCGGCTCGTCGAAGCTCTTCCGCCCTCCCCAACAAGGGGGCTGCGTCGACGCCCAGTTCGCGCAAAAGCTCTGCGTTCCCAACCGCTACCTGCTTGCCTGAAACGGTCCCCGTGACGCCCTTGCCGGTAAGGGAGCGAAAGTCCCCCACGTTCTGCAATGAAAGCTGCTTGCCTTCAGCTCCTTTTACGATGGCAGCGGCGAGCGGATGCTCGCTCGATCGCTCCACACTGGCGACAAGTTGCAGGAGCTCGGCGTCGCTGATGTGCGGCTGCGGCTCGACCGCAGTGAGCGTCGGCTTGCCCTGTGTGAGCGTTCCCGTCTTATCGACGATCAGCGTGCTGACTTTGCCGAAGGTCTCCAGAGCCTCGGCCTTTCGGACCAGGATGCCCGCACTCGCGCCACGGCCCGTGCCGACCATGATCGCCATCGGCGTCGCCAGACCCAAAGCGCAGGGGCAGGCCACGATGAGCACCGCGACAGCATTCACCAGCGCGTGCGCAAAGCGGGGCTGCGGACCCAGTGTGTACCAGGCGAGGAACGTCACAACGGCAACCAGCAGCACCGCGGGAACGAAGAAACTGGCCACACGATCTGCAAGTCTCTGAATGGGGGCGCGACTGCGTTGGGCTTCGCTCACCATTTTAACGATCTGTGACAGCAGCGTATCGGCTCCCACCCGCTGGGCCTGCATCACCAGGCTGCCTGTGCCGTTGACGGTTCCACCTGTAACGCGCGCCGCCACGATCTTCTCGACCGGTATGGATTCGCCCGTGACAATGGATTCGTCTACCGAGCTATGGCCCTCGATGACAACACCATCGACGGGGACCTTCTCACCCGGGCGCACGCGGAGCCGGTCGCCCACCTGTACCTGGTCGAGCGGTACGTCGGCCTCCGTGCCTTGCGCGTCGATGCGCTTTGCGGTCTTAGGCGCCAGCCCGAGAAGAGCACGGAGAGCGCTGCCCGTTTGACTGCGGGCCCGCAGTTCCATCACCTGGCCCAACAGAACCAGCGCGACGATCACAACGGCCGGCTCAAAGTACAGGGCAATCTCCCCGCCTTCGGCCCGGAACGAGGGCGGAAAGATCTGCGGCAACAGAGTGGCGACCGTACTGTACAGGTAGGCGGCACCCGTGCCGATCGCGATCAGCGTGAACATATTCAAACTGCGGTTCACCACCGATTGCCAACCCCGGACGAAGAACGAGAAACCGCACCAAAGCACGACGGGCGTCGCGAGGGCGAGCTCAATCCACGCCCAGACGTGCGCCGGCAAAAGATGCTGCAAGGGCATCGACGGAAGCAGGTTCGACACCATGAGGGCGAGCAGGGGAAGGGCCAAAACCAGGCTTATCCAGAAGCGCCGAGTCATGTCGACCAGTTCCGGATTCCGCTCGTCCGCCGCAACTTCTAGAGGTTCCAGCGTCATGCCGCAGATGGGGCAGTTGCCCGGCTCCGGCCGCACGATCTGGGGGTGCATCGGGCAGGTGTACTCCGTGCGGGTAGCTGGCCGGGTGTGGACCGCAGGTTCGAGCGCCATGCCGCACTTGGGACAGCTGCCCGGCCCCATCTGGCTGATTTCGGGGTCCATGGGGCAGATGTACTCGACCGCCGCGTCGGCCTTGCCGGACGCAGCCGCGGGTGGTTGTGGTTGAAGACACTTCGCCGGCTCGCGCTCAAACTTCTGCAGGCAGCCCTTGCTGCAGAAAAAGTACGTCGTTCCCGCATAGCTGGAAGAACCAGCTGCCTTCTGGGGGTCAATCCTCATCCCGCACACCGGATCCGTTACGGCGGCGGCCTGCGGTGCAGGGGTGCAACAGCTTGCGGGCGGTGCGGTCGTTCCGGCCTGCTGCCGCTGGACAGGCGAGCAGCAGGAGGCTTCCTGCTGTGCGTAACGGTCCGGAGCGGCGTCGAATTTCTGCTTGCAACCGGCAGAGCAGAACGCGTAGCGAACGCCTTTGTGATCGCTTGTACCAGCAGCCTTGAGCGGATCAACCGCCATGCCACATACGGGGTCAGTCATCGTATCCTCAGTCGTCTTCGGTGCGCAGCAACACATGGTCTTCTCCTGTCATGGGTGCTGACGCAGAAGCCGCGCCGATCTTACACTTGGCTGCGCCGACAGGAGCAATCGAGGCACTTGTGCTCCGCACAGCTGCCGCACACGGCTGTCAGCCGCCTGGCCGCGTCCTTGCGAGCCCTGTGCAGGCGCACCGAAGCATTGTTGGCCGTGGTGGCGTGGCGTTGCGCAAAATCTTGAACGCTCGTACCGCCAAGATCCACCTGCTCCAACACGTCCCGGTAGGCGGGCTTGAGCTCCTGAAGAACATCGCCGATGCACGCACATACGGTGGCCTGGAGCTCCGGCTCAAAGTGCAGCGGCACCTCGGCCGCGGCACGTTCGTGAGCCTTGGTCCGAGCCGCCTGCCTCCGGTAGCTGTCCGTAACCGCATTCCGGAGGATTCTGTAGAACCAGGCCACGGTGCTTTCCTCGGAGCGGATCTCCTCCTGGTGTTCGATCGCCCGAAGGTACGCGGATTGCAGGATGTCCTCGGCCGTGGCGCGGCTGTCCACGCGCGGCGCCAGGAAGTTCAGGAACCGGTTGTGCTGCTCGGCGAGTCGCTCTGCGGGGATCGTCTCAGCTGCCGTCGCAAGCGGCTCTGGTTCGTTCATTTCGCGTCTCCTGTGTGCGTCCACACCTTGGGACGCTACTGGTTTGGGCCCGGCGCGGTCGGCAGGTTGATGGTCGTCGAATCCGTTCCGGTGCTGATCGGTTCGTCCAAACCGTTCATCAGCGCAAAGTTCTGCAGCGCGATCGCTGCACGCCACTCCTGGTTGAGAGCCTCGGTGTAGCCAAGCTGCAGCGTGAACAGCATGCGTTGGGCTGCGAGCACAGGAGGGTACTCGGCGGACATCTCCTGGTACTTCGTGACCTCTAGTTCGTACGCGCGACGGGCGCGGGGCAGCATCTCTGTCCGGTAGCGTTCCGCTGTGAACCGCGCTGTTTGGTAGTCCTGGGCGAGGGGCTCCGTTTGACTTTGCGTCCACAACTTCGTCCGCTCCACGTCGCGATGAGCACGGTCGAGCAGGATCTGCGAAGCCTCCACGTTGCCCTGGTTGTGGTTCCACAAGGGGAGCTGCACGCCGGCCTGGGCAAAGCTCTCGAAGCCAACATGGTTGGTGCTTCGCGTGAGCTCCTCGCCGCCATACCACTCGCCTGCGGTCACGTTGAGGTTCGGCACGCGCTCACGCCTTGCGTCCTTCAGACGAGCTTCGCCGAGTGCCTCGTCGGCTTGCGCACGCTTCACCAGCGGACTTTCCTCCACATCGCGCCGCACATACGCCTCAGGGTCGAACGCCGGAGGTTCCACCAGAGCGCCCTTCAAGGGATGTACCTCCAACGCGTGCTGTCCTGCGTACGTGGCCAGCCGGGCGAAATGGGCTAGATACAGGCGCTGGGCATGCAGAAACTCCACACGCGCCTGTTCCGCGGCAACCTCCGCGGTCAGGATCGCCGCCGCGTCTACCTGACCGATGCGGGCCAGCTCGTGCGTGTTCGTGTCGGTGTCGAGCGCCACTTTCAGCAGGCGATCATGAAGGATCACCGCTTGCTGGGCAGCCAGCGTATCGAAGAAGGCACGCGCTACATCGTTGTGCACGCGGGCGCGCTGCACCTCGAGGGCGTACTGGTTGGAGCGGCCCTCGGCGCGGTAGATGTCGCGCCGCAGCGCCAGCTTGTGTCCAAGCACGAACTCCTGCGTGAAAAAGGCGCCCTGCTCGCCGCCGTGGTACTCCCCGCCGCGTATGTGGTCACCGCTGTAGCCAAGGATCGGATCAGGCGGCAGGCTCACCTGGCGCGCCTGTTGGGCGGAGCGATCGACGTTGCGCTGCGCCTGTGCCAGGGTCGGATTCGCTTTGTCAGCAAAAGCAAGAAACTGTTCCAGGGTCAGCGGTTCGCGTTGGACGACGTCGCCCAGCAGTTCAGGCGCAGGCACATCGCCGCCGGTGCGGAAATCGATAGCCTCCGGTTCCTGAAGCTCCTGGATCGGCACCTTGATGGAACCTTGGTCGCTGTTGTCCCCGGGCTTGCGGCTCTTCTGCCCTGCCTGTTGATTCACGGAGTCCTGCTCACTGGCGGCGTTGTGCTGCGCCTTTCTGTCGCCCGGATCCATACCCATGCCCTTCATGTCTGCGGGCATGGCATCAGGTGCCGGCTGGCTACGATTCGGCTTGCCAGGATTCGCCGCTGGAGCGCCTTTCGAACCCTGCGTCCCTGGCATCGTCATGCCGGGCATATCCGGCATCGGCTGCTGGGATCCTTGTCGTGGTTCAGCCTTTTTTGCGGGTTGCTGCCCCTGCGGCATGGGCATCGCCATGCCCGGCATGTCCGGCATGGCGGGCTGCTGCGCCGAAAGGGCGCTGGCAGCCGCGCTGAGCGCCAGACCAATGGCCAGAGTCGCTGATTTCATGGTTTCTCTCCAGACGTGTGCAAGCCGACGTCAACGGCTTTGTGAGGTCTTCAACGGGCAAAAAAGAGTGGGCCAAAACGACCGGCCCAAGCGGCGAAGGGCGAACCCGCTACCCGCTTGACCGTTCGCTGGAAGGGACATAGAGGGAAGCGTACGGATCGTTGCGCCGATTGGCTTGCTTCATGGCCGAAACGACCTGGTCGTATTGCTCGGGCGGCAACACCCGGACAAAGGTCATCATGCCCTGCATGAAGCGGCTCCAGCTCGGCCGAAGCCCCAGATTCTCCGGCTTTTCGACCAACTTGTCCATGTCCATCATGGGACCTTCCATGTAGACATCCTGGGGAAAGTTGGGAACGTTGTTGGCGTTGGGCGTGGTCTCCGTCATCTGCTCCTGCATGCCTGCGGCGCTCATGTCGAAGGCGTTCAGGTTGCGCCGCTGGAGATCGCTGAGACGAGGTGGCGCAGCCATCTGCTCGGCCATCGTGCCGTCCATACCGGCATCCAGGTCTGTGTTCGCGAGCGGGCCGTTGTTCTCGCTGGCCTGCGTCCCGCCGGAAAGCGCCGCCGCAGGCACGGCCGGGTCAGAGGACGCGTTGGCATGCTTGGAGCTACCCATGTCCATGCCCTCCATCTTGCCCATGTCCATGCCCTGCGTGTTTTTCATGTCCATGCCCTGCATCCCGTTCATGCTCATCTGTTCGCCGGGGCCCATCAGGTGGCCATGGCTGTCATTGCCGCGCAGGCCTTTGCCGCCCGGAAACCCGGCCATGCGCGTCATGGGTCCGGCCTGGTTGGCCATGCTGTTCATCATGTGGTGGGGCAGATGGCAGTGGAGCATCCAGTCCCCTGGATTGTCCGCAACGAACTCGATATTGCGGGATTGCGCGACGCCGACCAGCACCGTATTCCCCGGCCACCATGCCGTCTCTGGAATGCGTCCACCCTCCGTGCCTGTGACATAGAACGTGTGTCCGTGCAGGTGCATCGGATGGTGATTCATGCTCAGGTTCACGAACCGGATGCGCACGCGATCGCCCTGGCGCACAATCAGCGGTGTGGCGGCCGGCCCGGCTTTGCCGTTGAGCAGCAGCCAGTTGAACTCCATGTTCATGGTGTTGGGCGCTGTGCTGTTGGGCAGCACCCAATAGGCCTGCAGATTGATCGCGAAATCCTTGTCGCACTGCGGCCTGTAAGGCACCTTGGGGTGCATGATGAAGGCGCCCAGCATGCCGGCCATCTCCTGCATCGCCATGTGCGAGTGGTAGAAGTAGGTGCCTTCCTGCTTGATCACGAAGTTGTAGGTGAAACTCTCGCCGGGCTTGACCGGAGCCTGACTGATGCCGGGCATGCCGTCATAGCCAATCTGATCTTCAAAGCCGTGCCAGTGGAGCGAGGTGGACTCGGGCAACTCGTTCTTGAAGATCACACGGACCTTGTCGCCCTGAGTCACCTGGATCGTTGGTCCGGGCGCACTGCCGTTGAAGCCCCAAACGTCGATGGTCTTTTGTGGAGCAATCTGCTGTTTGAACACATGGGCGACCAGGCGAAACACCTTCACGTCGCCGTCCATCTCGTAGGGCAAGTCGCCGACATCCGTGGTGACGACGGGCACCGTGCGAACACCCGTGGGGTGCACGTCGACCTTGGAAAGCGATCCACTGCTTACGCCGAGATACCCACCTCTGCTGGCCAGCTGGGTTGTCGAGGAGGGCGTCAGCGTATGCGTTGCGGCAGCCCCCGCGCTGTTGGCGGCAAAGATGCCTGCGCCCAGGGTGGCGGTGTGCTGCAGGAAGTTGCGGCGTGTAGACATGAGCGAATCTCCGTTCATCAAGCGACAGGGGTAAAGCTTCAGGACGGAGTCTTGCGGCTGGGACCCACGATGGGACACAAAGCAACGCACTCCGGCTGGCGGCATAGGCATGCCATTCTGCGGAAGGCTGCGGAACCTAGAGGCGCAGGGTCGTGCGGAGGGCGATCGGGGATGCTGGCCGGAAGAGCGGCGGTCCGCGGCTGGCGAGCGCCGCGATCGCCGGCTCAGGGGCGTCGCCAACCCTCGCCTCCAGCGGCACCAGGCCAACGACAGAACGCATGCCTATACCGCTTTTCTGTTCAAGGACAAACGCCGGCTGATGGGCGCAGGCATGGAAGGCGCAGGTCGAATGTGTCG
>CAXUIF010000162.1:0-7330 GCA_964250995.1 uncultured Acidobacteriaceae bacterium | reverse complement strand
TGATCGGCAACGTGTCCCCCAAGGTGGAGATTCCGTTGCAGGCCGTGGTGACGCGGCAGCTGCGCCTGCTGGGTTCCTGCGCGTCGGCAGGCGAGTATCGCGAGTGCATTGCGCTGATGGAGACGGGCGCAATCAAGGTCGATCCGTTGATTTCGGCGGGCGCCCCGTTGCAGGAGGGCGCGGCGTGGTTTGATCGCCTGTACCGCCGGGAACCCGGGCTGATGAAGGTGATTCTTCAGCCGCAGGCGAAGGAGCCGGCGACACGATGAGCCCCAACGAGTTCGACCTTAGCGGGAAGACCGCGCTGGTGACCGGCGCGAGCCGCGGGCTGGGCCAGTATCTGGGCCGCGCCCTGGCGCGTGCCGGCGCCGATCTTGTTGTGACCAGCAGGCGGATGGAGGATCTCCGCAGCTTTCAACGGGAGATCGAAGACATGGGTCGCCGGGTGCTGCCCTTGGAGCTGGATGTACGCGAGGAGAGCAGCATCCGCACGATGGCCCGTGCCGCATTCGAGGCTGTGGGGGCGATCGATGTGCTGGTGAATAACGCCGGTTGCAACGTGCGGAAGCCCGCGCTGGAGGTCAGCTGGGACGACTGGAATCGGGTGCTGGACACCAATCTTCGCGGCTCGTTTTTTGTGACGCAGGCGGTGGTCCCTCCCATGCTCGAGCGTCGCTACGGCAGGATCATCAACATCGGCTCGGTGACCAGCGTCTTTGGCTATGCCGGCATAGGACCCTATTGTGCGAGCCGCGGCGGCATCAAGCAGATGACGATGAGCCTGGCCGACGAGTGGGGCGCGCAGGGCGTGACGGTCAACTGCCTCGCCCCAGGATGGTTCAAGACAAAGCAGAATGCGGTGCTTTACGAGAACGAGAGATGGGTCGAGTACCTCGAAGATCGCATTCCGTTGAAGCGTCCGGGACAGCCGCACGATCTGGATGGAGCGATCGTGTTTCTTGCGTCGGATGCGAGTGCCTACATCACGGGACAGACGTTGTTGGTGGATGGTGGGATATCCACGGGCGCGACGCGCGCCACGGCCTGATGGCGCGGCGGAAGCTCAGTGCGCTGGGCAGTCTGGCTGGGCGGCGATGGGAAGGGCACCCAGCTGGCTGACGAGCCACAGATCGGCGTTGCTGCCGGCGAACTTGAAGTGGCCCAGCCAACGCGTGCGGGCGTGCTGCTCGGCGAGCAGATCCGTGAGCCAGCCAGTATGCCGCGGCCGGACCAGCAGCACGAAATCAGGATGGGCCGCGAGAAACGGAGAGGCGGGGACGACGCGATGCGGCGTGGCGAAGGCCCGCGACAGACCCACGACGGCCTGTGTGGCATTTTCATGTTCGAGGCGCAGCGACGCGGCCGGATCGGAGACGTACACCATGCGCTTTTCGGTCGAGGGGCGGAGGTGAAAGTCGAACTCGAGGAAATGGAGGGAGTCATTGATCACGAGCGGCAGATGGGGGCAGAGACGCTCGACGCCACCGGTCTGGTCGAGGCCAGGCGGGGCCGCGAAGAGGCCGTTGTGAGCGACGCTCCGCAGCGCCTCGGGGAGGTCGGTGAGGTTGCCGGCACAGGCCACCACGGTGGCGGCTAGCAGAAGCAGAGAGACGCGGAAGTTTTCTCCCGCGCGCCAGGCGATCAGTCCGGCCAGCAGCAGCGACGCGGGGCAGGCAGCGGCGATGCCATAGCGCGCGAAGAAGCCGCTTTCGGGCGCGCGCACATACAGCAGCACCGTCACGAGCACAGGGGCAGCCAGCAGGGTGAGCAGCAACGCCGCGAGTTCAGGGGGTGCCTGAAAGAAGATCCTGAAGGCTCGGGAAGGGAACGACCGGACGCAGACTAGCACGATCACAACGAACTTCAACAAGGGGGCAAGCGGAAGGTAGAGCGCCTGGTGGTAGAACAGCAGACCCCTGGCCAGAGAGGTGCGATTCCTCTCTTCATAGACCATGGGTGAACCCTGGCTGGCACCCTGGATTTTCAGCAGGGGGACATAGGTCACGCAACTGAGCCAGGGGAGCAGGAGAGCCAGCCAGAGCGGGCCATCGACCCGGCGCAGGCGCATCGTGCGGATGCCTTCGGCGAGAACGAACGAGCCAGCAGCGAAGGTGCCGAACAGATGCGCCTGAAGCATGGTCAGCAGGGCTACAGCCAGCGCGAGCCGTGCCAGGCGTAGGTGAACCCCGCGCAGGACGGTGTCATAAGCGAGTACACCGGCGCACACCGCACCGAGAAATACACCGTACGGCCGGGCCTGCGTGACCGAGCTGAAGAACTCGGTGTTCGCCAGAGGGAGCAAGGCACCGAGCACAGCGTAAGGCCAGGCGACACGACGGCGCAGAAACGCAAACACGCACCCAACTGCGAGGGTGAGCGCCAGGACGGAGGGCAGGTGACCCGCAAACTCATGCGGTCCGAACAGACGGAAGCTGAAGCGGACAAGGATGTCCTCAAGCGGAGGATGAAGGTCCACCTGACGGCTGAGCTGAAGCATGCCGTGCCAGGTGGGGGCGGCGGCGATATGCGCTGTGGCGACCTCGTCAAACCAGAAGGGCGTGGTGGCTCCTCGCACCGAGCCGACCAGCAGCGTCAACGCACAGAGCAGGGCGAGGATGAGGCGGTCGCGATCCTGAGCTTGAGGAGGTGTGTGCCCAGGATGGCGCAGCGCCTTTCCGGAGACGGCGGTGTCCAGGGGCGAGGTGACCCGTGCAGGCATAGGTTGTGCTCCTGGGCGACCCGGGGGGAGCTGCCGGCGTCTCGGGTGAGATCAACTCGGTTAGGGCGATGATACCAGCGCCCGTGTCGCGCACACAGAGGCTGAGCGGCGCGGAGGGTGGCACGGGCGGGAGGGCACAGCGCGAATCGCTCTGCTACCGTGAACAGTGATGAGTTCCAAGAGCCGCTACCGCCTGTTGATGGTGGGGCCCATTGTGGTCATTCTGCTGAACGCGTGGCTGGCCGCGCACGCGTTGGGGCAGCTGTTTGCGGCGCAGCGCTGGCTGGCGCACACGCTGGAGGTGCTGACCCAGGCGGAAGAGACCTCCGTTGCGGTGAGCGCGGCCAACAACGCGGCACGGGCCTATCTGCTGACCGCGGCACCCGGTTACGCGGCGCACTACCAGCGAGCGGCCCAGGACGCGCTGGGCGATGTGGACAAGATCGCCGGGTTGACGGCGGACAATCCGCGTCAGGTACAACGTATCCCGCAATTGCGGCAAAGGATCTCCGTGCGGCTGGGATCGCTGGATGCGGCGATGAGCATGCGCCGGGCGCACGGGACGGGGGCGCTGCCGAGCGCGGTACTCGAGCCCGCGCTGAGCGACAGCCCGGATGGCGGGGCCAGTGTGTCCAGCCTGATCGCGCAGATTGAGAGCGAGGAGCGCCGTCTCTTGCTGAGCCGCTATGAGGACGCCCGGACGGCGCGGCGCAATGTGGTCATCAGCCTGGCCGGGGCCACGATTCTGGATCTGGTGCTGCTGGTGCTGGCGTTTCAGCAGCTGATCAACGCCAGCCGGGATCGCGAACAGCTGGCGGCGCGCGCCGGGGAGATTTCCAGCCTGAATGGCCGGCTGAGCGAGGTGAATGCGGAGCTGAAGATCCTGAATGCCGAACTGGAGCAACGTGTGCAGCAGCGCACGCGGGAACTGGAAGAGTCGAACCAGGAGTTGCAGGCGTTTTCGTATTCGGTTTCGCATGACCTGCGGGCGCCGCTGCGCACCATCGATGGCTTTTCGCTGGCGCTGGCAGAAGATTTCACGGGCGCGCTGAATGAAGAGGGGCAGGACTACATCCGGCGGGTGCGCGGCGGCGTGCAGCGCATGGGGATGTTGATCGACGCGCTGCTGCAGCTTTCACGGGTGACGCGATCGGAGGTGCAGCGGGAGCCGGTGGATCTATCCGGACTGGCCACGTTGATCTTTGGGGAGCTGATGGCCAATGAACCGGGGCGCGCGGTGCAGTTCGTCGCAGAGCCGGACATGATGGCCGAAGCCGATCCGCGGCTGATGCGGGTGGCGTTTGAGAACCTGCTGGGCAATGCCCTGAAGTTCACCTCCAAGGTGGCGGAGGCACGGATTGCGTTCGGCCGGGTGGACGATGGGGCCCCGGGCGGGGAGACCGTATACTTTATCCGGGATAATGGCGCAGGGTTCGATATGCAATACGTGGACCGGTTGTTCACGGCGTTTCAACGGCTGCACGGGGACCGGGATTTCAAGGGCTCCGGGATTGGCCTGGCGACGGTGTCGCGCATCCTCCGGCGGCATCATGGCCGGATCTGGGCAGAAGGCGCCATTGGGGCAGGAGCCACGTTTTATTTCACGCTGAATGGGTAGAAGGCGCAGCCCGGTACTACCGGAAGGCGGCAGAAACGAATGAGTGAACGCATGATATTGCTGGTCGAAGACGATCCGGATCACGAAGCGCTAGCGATCCGTGCGCTGCGGAAGGCGAACGTCGCGAACGAGATCAAGGTGGCGCGCGACGGTGCTGAGGCACTGGAGTTTATGCAGAGCGTGTTGGAGGGATCGCAGCGCATGCCGCAACTGGTGCTGCTGGATTTGAAGCTGCCCAAGGTGCAGGGCCTGGAGGTGCTTCGTGCCATTCGCGCGGCGGACCGGACGGCGATGCTGCCCGTGGTGGTGTTGACGTCGTCGGACGAGGAGCCTGACATCGTGGCGAGCTACCGGCTGGGCGTGAACAGCTATATCCGCAAGCCCGTAAACTTTACAGATTTCGCCGAGGCTACCAAGCAGCTCGGGATGTATTGGCTGCTGCTGAATCAATGTCCGCCAACGCAGTAAATCCAAGCCGCAAGCCGTTGCGCGTCCTCATTATTGAAGATTATGAGGAGGATGCGGTGCTGTTGCAGCGCCACCTGGGCCGGGCCGGGTATGCGGTCAGTGCGGTGCGCGTGGAAACGGCGGAGCAGCTGAGCGAGGCGCTCCGGGATCCGCGTTCGTGGGACCTGGTGATCGCCGATTACACGCTGCCGAGTTTTGGCGCGCGGGATGCGCTGGCCCTGATTCAGGCTTCGGGCGCGGATCTGCCCTTCATCATCGTGTCCGGCACCATCGATGAGGTGTCCGCGGTCAACGCCATGCGTGCGGGCGCGCATGATTATGTGTTGAAGGGCCACCTGGAGCGGCTGCTTCCGGCGATTGAGCGGGAGTTGACCGATGCTGAGAGGCGGCGCGAGCGCGTGCGCACGGAAGCGGAACTGAAGCTGGCGCAGCAGCGGTTCTCGGCGACGTTCAACCAGGCGGCGGTGGGCATGGCGCATACCACGGTGGAGGGCCGCTTTGTGCTGGTGAACCAGCGGCTATCCGAGATGCTCGCCTTGCCGGTGGACACCTTGCGCGTGCTGCAGCTGGAGGATTTTTTGCTGCCGTCGGAGCGCGGGTTGGATGCGGCACTGCTGAAGGAGCTACTCGCAGGGACCCGTTCCGGCTATCGCGTGGAACGCAGTTTGCTGCGCTCCGATGGAGGGACCTTTCCCGCGCAGCTCACCGTGTCACTGCTGCGGCATGAGAGCGGTGCGGGGACGGTGGAAACTACGCTGTTGTGGGTGGTCGAGGACATCTCCGCGCGCAGGGCGGCAGAGCGCGAGACCGGAGAGCTGATGTCGCGGCTGATCAACTCCGAGCGCCTGGCCGCGGCGGGCCGCATGGCGAACACGCTGGCCCATGAGATCAACAATCCACTGGAGGCGCTGACCAACATTTTTTACCTGCTGCAGATGCATGAACTGCCGCTGCAGGCGCAGGAGTTGGTCGGCGTGGCGGCGCGCGAACTGGACCGTGTGGGGCACATTACGCGGTCCACGTTGAGCTTTTATCGCAAGGTGCCCGGGCGCACGCTGGATCTGGAGTCTCTGCTCAAAGAGGTGGAGCAGCTGTTTGCGTCGCGCGCGGTGCAGCATGGCATCGAGATCTGCGCCAGCTACGGCCCGGGCCTGCGCGAGGCGCAGTATGATCCGTCGTTGCGCCAGGTGTTTGCGAACATTGTGGGCAACGCACTGGAGGCGATGGAGACGAGCGGGGGACGGATTGTCCTCCGTGCGCGCGTGCGGGGACGTTCAGCGGTGGTGACGGTATCAGACTCCGGGCATGGGATTGAAGCGACGAACCTGCGGTCGATCTTTGAGCCGTTTTTTACGACCAAGGGCGAGCGTGGCACGGGATTGGGCCTTTGGGTGACCCGGGGCATTGTGCAGGAGCAGGGCGGGACGCTGCTGCTGCGGAGCTCGACCCGGGGCCACCGGCGGGGAACCTTGATGCGTATTACGCTGCCGATTGTGCCTGCGGCCATGGCGGGGCTGGTTCAGTAACACACAAGCGGATTTTCGGGTGTTACTCCTGGACCCTATCGCGTTCAAGGCGCGACCTCTACAATTTCGGCATGGCTGGTTCCCCCACTACCGCAAAGCAGAAGAACGTGCTCGGACAACCCCTGGACACGTGCGGCTGCGAGCCGATGACGGGCTTTTATCGCGATGGCTGCTGCCATACGGGGCCGGACGACCTGGGCCTGCATACGGTGTGCTGCGTGGTGAACGAGCAGTTTCTGGAGACATCCGCGCGGTTGGGCAACGATCTTTCGACGCCGCTGCCGCAGTACGGCTTTCCGGGGCTGAAGGCAGGAGACCGCTGGTGTGTGTGCGCGGCGCGCTGGCTGGAAGCGCAACGCGCGGGAGCGGCATGCCCTGTGGTGCTGGAAGCCACCCATGAAGGCACGCTGGAGATTGTGCCGTTTGAGCTGCTACTGCAATACGCGGTGATCCCGAAGACGCTGCACTGAGGCGAGTGGGGTTGGGCGTCGGTCGCATCACAAACGGCTGGAAGGCGCGTCACCTTTGAGGAAAAGAGGCGTTGGTGCGAGTGGGTGGACGGTGCATCCAATGTTCGTGCCTCGCTTGCAAACGCCGCCCTACGCCGCCGCGCTGCGCGTGGTGCGGATGTTGCGCGGGCAGGGCTGTGAGGCCTATTTCGCGGGTGGCTGCGTGCGGGATTTGCTGCTGGGGGTCGAGCCCAAGGACTTCGACGTGACGACGGCCGCGCGGCCGGAGCAGGTGATGCAGATGTTTCCGCGCACCGAGGCCGTGGGCGCGCACTTTGGCGTGGTGCTCGTGATGGATGTCGTGGACGGGGTGCGCGTGGCGACCGAGGGCGCCACCTTTCGCACCGACGGGGCGTACAGCGATGGGCGGCGGCCCGACACGGTGCTGTTTGCAGAGAGCCCGCGCGAGGATGTGCTGCGGCGCGACTTCACGGTGAACGGGCTGCTGTTGGATCCGCTGCGCTTTGAGGCGGGGGAGCCGCTTGAAGAC
>CAXUIF010000161.1:0-7337 GCA_964250995.1 uncultured Acidobacteriaceae bacterium | reverse complement strand
GGGCTGTACCTTCTGCTGAACGCGAGCGTGCTGGCTTTACTGGGGACGCCGGCGATGTTGCGGATCGCAGCCGGCGGAGCCCAGCCGGCGCTGCTGACGGCCGTGATGCAGCCGGCGTACGCGCCCCTGCTAGGTGCGGCGGGGGCCATGTGGCTGGGGCGGCTGGCGGCGGTGCTGGTGATGGTGACGGCCTTCGCAAGTGTTTTTTCCCTGCTGCTGGGGTACTCGCGGATCCCGTTTGCGGCGGCGCGGGATGGCAACTTCTTTGAGCCGTTTGGGCGACTCCACCCGCAGTTGGGCTTTCCGCATGTGTCGTTGCTGGTCTTAGGCGGGATGGCCTGTGTATTTTGTCTTTTCTCCCTGCGGGACGTTATCGCGGCCCTGGTGGTACTGCGGGTGATGCTACAGTTCGGTCTGCAACAGGTAGGGGTGATGGTGCTGCGGTGGAGACGGCCTGATCTGCGCCGGCCGTTCCGGATGTGGTTGTACCCGCTGCCGCCGCTGCTGGCGCTGTTGGGTTTCGGCTTTCTGGTGGTGTCGCGGCCGGGCTTTGGGCGAGAGCTGGGGCTGAGCGCATTGGTGGCGGTGTTGGGCTCGGGGGCGTTTTTGTGGTGGGAGCGGAAGCATCCGGTGAAGTTGGCGGTGCGTTCTGTATCTGAAGGCTGACTTGGGCGTCGAATAGATGGGCCCGCGCGCGTGACAGAATCAGTTCCATTCGGCGTCACGCACCAGCACGGACAGAAACGGCCACAAGAAGGTGAAGGGGACGGGATGATCTTGCGCACAGGGAAGCAGATTGCGTCATCGGAGATTACGCCAAAGGACACCTACCGGGCTTTCCAGGCTGGCCGGCGGCAGATGTTGAAGGGTATGGGTGCAGTCGGCGCCGCGGCGGCGGTGGGTGCGGCGTTTCCGGGGGTAGCTGAGGCGCTTACGAAGTTGACCATGGTTGCCTCCCCGTATACCGTGACGGACCGGGACATCACGCCGCAGGCCAAGGCGCAGAGCTACAACAACTTCTATGAATACGGCGTGGACAAAGGCGATCCGGCGCAGAATGCGAAGGGATTGAGAACGCGGCCCTGGACGGTGAAGGTCGATGGCCTGTGCAAGAAGCCGCAGACGGTCGACATTGACAAGATGATGGCGTACCGGCCCACGGAGCAGCGCGTGTACCGGTTCCGGTGCGTCGAGGCCTGGTCGATGGTGATCCCTTGGGATGGGTACTCCCTGAGCGAGTTTCTGAAGGCCATGGAGCCCTTGCCTAGCGCCAAGTACGTGCAGTTTATCTCCGTTGCGGACAAAAGCATGGGCATGATGCCGGGGACCATTCCGTGGCCCTACAGCGAGGGTTTGCGGATGGATGAGGCGATGCACCCGCTCACGCTGCTGACCTTTGGCTCGTACGGGGAGACGCTGGCGAACCAGCAGGGAGCGCCTGTTCGCGTGATCGTGCCGTGGAAGTACGGGTTCAAATCGCCGAAGTCGGTTGTGGGCATCCGGTTCACCGACAAACAGCCTCCCATCACGTGGAACGTCATGGATCCGCAGGAGTACGGGTTTTACTCGAACGTGAATCCGAACTACGACAATGCTCGCTGGTCGCAGGCGCATGAGCGCCTCTTGAACTCGAACAGCTTCTTCCCCAAAAACGTGCCGACGCAGATGTTTAACGGGTATGGGGACCAGGTAGCAGGATTGTATGCGGGCATGGACTTGAAGAAGAACTACTAGCCCCGCCTGAAGAGCGACAGGGAGCAGGTTCTCTTCGAGATGACCCGTGAGAGGCAGGGCGCACGCGGGCCCCGCACGATACTCTGAAACTGCCCATGCCTAGCCGCTTCGTTCCCTACGTTAAGGTGCTGGTGCACCTTCTATGTTTGCTGCCATTCCTGTACCTGATTCGGGCGTATCGCGGCGGCGCTCTGGCGGCGCAGTCGGACCCGGTGAACTACATCACGCACTTCACGGGGGATTGGGCCCTGTGGATTCTGCTGGCAGACCTGGCCATCACGCCAGTGCGTCGCTTGCACGTCTCGCTGAGCTGGCTGGTGCGGCGGCGGCGCATGGTCGGTTTGTATGCGCTTTTTTATGCCACCCTGCACCTGCTGACCTATGTGTTTCTGTTCTCCGGTTATGACGTGCCGACGGCGTGGGCAGGGTTGCGTGCGGGCAAGCTCGCCGAGCCCTGGCGACAGCTGGTGACGATCTGGCCAACCATGCTGGATGACCTCAAGAAGCGTCGTTTCATCCAGGTCGGATTGCTGGCATGGGTGATCCTCTTGGCGCTGACGGTGAGCAGTCCGCAGCGTGTGCTGCGCTGGATGGGCGGCAAAAATTGGCAGCGGCTGCACCGCTTGATCTATGTCGCGGCTCTGGCGGCGGTGGTGCACTACTGGTGGCTGGTGAAGGCGGGAGTGCGCACGCCGTGGAAGGACACCGCGGTGGTGGCCGTGCTGCTGGTTGTGCGGCTCGCGATGTGGGTCCGGAAGCGAGCGCCGTTCAGTAAAGCAAGCTCTGCCACGCGTACAAGGCAGACCGGGTAAGCGCGGTTGGCGGCCCTGGGCCCCTCCGCCTTCAGCTGCGGTATGGCGAGCGCCAGGCAGACCACGTTGTCTCGGCACTGCAGAGCGCGAGCGCGGCAAGAAGGAGACCAGCCAGCACGAACGGCGGTCGGCTGTCCCGGGCCAGCGTATTCGCGTACCACAACACCAGAGCACCGCAACCTGCGAGCAACGGCGCAATAAGAGCCACAGTGGTCTTTGCTACGACCGACCTTGAAGCGAGCCACGCAATGGCGGCGCCGGTAAGAGAGAAGCAGACCGCAAAGGCAGGCAGGCGGCACAGGAACTCTGAGGCAGCCTGGAGCATGTTCCGGATCAAATAGCCGGCGGGATCGGCCATGCCACTCGCAGCGATGAGCTGGTGCAAAGCTGCCTCCGCTCGCCGTTGTAAGACGAGATTCAGGCAGAAGGCCACGCACAGAAAAGCAGGTGTGGCCACCAGAGCGCACCAAAGTGATGCGATGACTGCCATCACGATCGACCGTGAGCCGTGCCACGTAGCGGAACCGGCGGCGCCGAAGGCAGCGATCATCAGAAAAATGGGCGCGATGATGATGGGAAAAGGTCGCCTGGGCACGAGAAGCTCGATGACGTGGTTCGCGACCAGTACGGTTGCGAGAAACAAGCCACACTTTGTACCGAAGAGGAGTGCGCGGTTCCATGCCGCGTCCTTCCGCAGGGAAAGCAGCATGCCCGCCAAGCTGTAGGCCACCAGAAGGGTAAGGTTGAGTCCGAAAAGGTACCTCCCTGGCTGCTCGAGGCTCGTTCGATGGCGCGCCACGGATACGACCATCAGGACCAGGAGCATGGAGATGCTGGGCAGGACGAAGAGGCGGATCTTTGCGTCCCCGGGCAATGGATCGAAGCTGCGGCGTCGCGTCACGACGCCAGTCTATCCCCGCCTACGCTCAAACTGACCAACTCTGGGGCGCTACGCCGTGACCCCAGCGAAGAGATCGGTGGTCTGCGTGGCAGCCTGCGGGGCAGTGGTGTAGGCGAGGACGTACCGCTCGTCGTTGCCGTGGTCTTCAAAGACGAGGCGGGCAACTGCCTGCAGCGGAGCCTGCGAGGTGTGGGCCTGAAAAGCGCCCTGCTTCCGCGCGCGGGCGGCGCGGATGTCGAGCACGCAGGTCCAGGGTGCGGGCAGGGGCGCCGGGCGGTCTGGAAGGAAGAAGTTCGTGGTGAGGTAGAAGAGTCGTTGCGGGCGCCAGGGCTCGCCGTATTCGGGGAAGCGCTTGGCGTTGCCGGACCAGTGGAAGGCGGCGGTGGTCGCGGCGGAAACAGCGGTGTGGTCAGGGTGGCTGTTGAGGGCGCCTTCTCCGCCGAAGGTGAGGACGACGTGCGGACGAAGGTGACGCATTTGGTCTACTAGCCGGCCCGCAAGGTCGTGCAGGCTCTGGTGCTCAAGCTGGCCATCCCCGTAGTTCAGCAGCTCGTGATGATGCGCGCCAAGGATGTTGCAAGAGTCCGTGAACTCCTGCCGGCGCATGGCGCCGAGCTCCGCGCTGCTTTGGGCGGTGCCGCGGTGCGTAGCCGCCTGTCCGTCTGTAAGGCAGAGAACGGCGGTCTCGACACCGCGGTCGGCTGCAAGCGCGAGCGCGCCCCCAAAGGCAAAACACTCGTCATCCGGATGGGCCACAACGCAAAGCAGGCGCAGGCTCATGCGGCGTCCATGCTGCGTGCGGGCGGCGTGAGGGCTGGGGTAGGCAGGTCGCCCTCGGCGGGCTCCTCGAGGTACAGCTCGGCCTCGCTGAGGGTGTCTTCGAGCAGCGCATCGGGGTCCGACGCAGCGACCCAGCTAAAGCTGCGCCGGTGGAGCGGCGTGGGGCCGTGCTCGGCGAGCGCTTTGCGGTGCTCGGGGGTGCCGTAGCCTTTGTGTTGGGCCAGGCCATATTCCGGGTGGACGCGGTCCAGCTCGCGCATGAGCCCGTCCCGATGCACCTTGGCGACCACCGAAGCCGCCGCGATCGACAGGCAGAGGGCGTCGCCATAGAAGAGCTTGGTTTGAGGGCACGGATGGTCGATCAGCATGGCGTCAATGAGGATGTGGTCGGGGGCGAGCTCGAGGGACTGAACGGCACGCAGCATGGCCAGCCGTGTCGCATGGTAGATATTCAGGCGGTCAATGGTAGCCGCATCGATCTCGGCGACGCCGATCGCGAGGGCGAGCGTACGCACCTTGCGGTCGAGCTTTTCGCGTTCCTGCCGGGTGAGCTGTTTTGAGTCGCGCAGGCCCATGCGGGCGAGGATCCCCGTCTTGGGTGGCAGTACCACTGCCGCCGCGACAACGGGTCCAAACAGGGCGCCGCGGCCTACCTCATCCACGCCCGCAATGGTGCGGTGTCCGCGATAGCGCAGGGCCTGTTCGGGGGCGTCGGAACAGATGAGTTGTTTTAGCATCTGCTGCTTGGCGGTGGCTTTTGTCACACCGTGCACGCGGGGGATCTGGAAGAGCTTGGCCATGATGCGGATCAAATCACTTGCTTACCGGATCAGTGTAGCGGAATAGCACCATCGGGTAGAGGGTGCCGACAAGCACATTGCCGGGCTCGATCACCCTGCACAGAAGTGGAGGTTGGCCCAGGCAAGAGCTGCACTACGCTCGGGGCACTGCAGAGCTGAGGTGAAGAGCCGCAGAGGAGCGTAGGGCATGAGGTTTGGACGAGTTGCGGCGTGGACAGCAGGCGCACTGCTGATAGGCCTTAGCGGCGCTGCGGCAACTTTGCCGTTGCGGGCGGAGATGAACGGCGAGTCTCGGGCGGCGGCGGCGCCCGAAGAAGGCAACGGCAGGACGCGAGTCGCGAGCGAAGCTCGCGAGGGCGACAGCCCCCGTGGAAATGGGCGCTTGTGGACGCGCGCGCATCCGCTTGTTGTGGAACGGGGTGTGCTCACCGTCGATGGGCTCACAGTGAAGACAGCCGTGACGCTCCGCATCGCACACCTGCACTTCTTGTATGTCTTTGTGCCGGGCGCCGGAACGGCGGTGATCGCAGAGCAGCCGTTCTCGGGGGCCGAGGAGCAAAAAGCCGCGTTTCGGGGCCGCACACTGACCCTGATGGCTGGTGGGAGCCAGGTGCAGCTGACCGCGGCGAATCGTCTGCGAGGAACGCGATCCGCCTACGTTCGCTTCGATCCCGGCGAAAGCAGCGGGATGCACACACCGGCCATCAGCTACGGCGATACAGCCCTGGTGCCCGCAGTGTGGCCGCAGGAAAGCGTGATGGCGCGAGGTGCGCGCCGTCGGGTACGGGTCAGCGGACGCCGAGCGGTGCGGAGTGCAAAGCTGTGCCGTCCGTCGCCCAAGGGTAGAGAGCTGTGCGCGACCGTGCGTGAGGTGGTGTACAAGCCCTGAGGCAGGCGCCTAAGGGCCTGCCCGGTCCCGAGGGCTTATGTGGCTTTACGTTGGAAGGCTGTCTTCTTGCCCGTGAACGAGTTCTTGGCTTTGAATGCAGCGGCGGAAGCTCCGGGGAGGGGCTTGGCGCCGCTGTTTTTGTGTGCGGCCTTTTCCATGGCTGCTTGAAGCTTCTGCTGCGCCGGGCTCAGTCCCGTTTTGCGGCTGGGAACCACTGGCTTAGCGGGCTGATCGGGGGTGTCGGTCATGCGGCAATTTTCTCATGGAGGAAAGATGTAGGCCAAAGAAGCTGGCCTATGACGAGCACGACGGAAGCCACCAGGAGCACGCACAGCGCGGTGTCGGCCTGAACGGTCAGAAGCCCCAGGAAGAACGTAAGGGGAACGGTGAGCGCAAGGCCTTTGAACCGGCTCGGTGGCAGGCTTCGGCAGAACTCCACGACGATATACACCGCCGGCAAGACCGCGATGTCCGCATCATAGTCCAGGATTCTGGGGTTACTCAGGATGGCGAAGACAAGCAGGCAGGGAAGCCATAGCTGTTCGGCCGCGTTGCCGTATCGTCTCTTCCGCAAGCTGACAAGCAGGACGAAAAGCGGCGCGAGGACGACCAGAACGCCGGTGGAGGGATTCATATGCGCGAGCAACGGAGCGCGGGTGCTGAGCTCTCTGAATTGGCCCAGTAGACCAAAGCCGGCGTCCCCCTGTACGACGAGCCGTGCAAACACATTGGCCTGAAACTCCTGCCAATAACGCGGCGCCGCCGCCCATTGCGCGACATTCCCGGCGGCGACGGAAAGGAAGGTCAACAGGCTGGGCAGCCTCTGGTTTTCGCCCAACAGCAACGGCAGTAAGAGAAAGGGCAGAAAAGTCGGTTTCATCAAGCTGGAGAAGAAGATCGCGAGATAGAAGGGCAGCCAACGATTGCGCCTAAGCCCTGGCACCCCGGCGGCTAATACGACTGCATAAAGCACATTGCTAAGATTCCCGCTGAGCAAGGCCTGGCTGCCATGTTTGCCCGGTTGAAACATGAAGACAAACAGACATACCGCAGAAGACATCCAGCAGTTACGGAGATAGAAACGAGAAATCAACCAGGGCAGCGTGAGACCGCAGACCAAAGCCAGCGAGAGATAGCAATAAAGCCCGAGCCGTCCCGGCCAGAGGGGCGCCAAGGTACCCATGAGCAGCAAAAAGAGGGGTGGGCTGACAAACGGCAGGATGGTTCCTGGCCGGCGGGGATCCGCAGCCAGGTAGGGATCGACGCCAGTGCGCCAGTCCCGTAAGGCTCGTGCGTACACCCGCGCATCCCAAAACGGCGGAAGTCCAGGAACGTACACCTGTGCGCGGTGCAGGAGATACAGGAAGGCCAAGCCAAGGACGACCCCATACGCCAGCACTCCAGCAGCGTCATCGCGCCAG
>CAXUIF010000160.1:0-7400 GCA_964250995.1 uncultured Acidobacteriaceae bacterium | reverse complement strand
TACGAGGCCATCGCCAGCTACGGGGCGCTGACCAGTGAGACGGAGAACCGCCAGCGCGTGGTGCGCGTGGAGTTGCGCATCGGCGACTACAAGGTCGACTCGAGCTCGGCACGCGGCACCGGATCGCTGGCGCTGGCCCCGGGCGATGACGACGCGGACGCCTTGCGGGAGGCTTTGTGGACGGCAACGGATGAGGCCTACAAGGCAGCGTTGCGAAACTACGCCAGCAAGCAGGCCGCACTGAAGCAGTTCCAGAACCCGCCCACAGCCGACGACTTTTCACCGGCCAAGCCGGTTGTGCTCGCCGAGCCGCGCAGGGATCTGCAACTGGACCGGGCGGAGTGGAAGCGGCGCTTGGTTGAGGCGAGCGGCCTGTATGCGAAGGACGCCTCCGTGCGCGGGTTCGCGGCGGAGGTCCAGTACTCCAATGCATCATTGAACGCGGTGGTGGTGAACCGCTACACCGTGAATACGGAAGGCACAGCGGTGCGGCACGGGTTTGCGGGCTACCAGGACACGATCTCGGTGGGCGGGCAGGCAGCCGACGGCATGCAACTCGGGCGCAACAACGGCTCGACCGCCACAACCGCGGACGGGCTGGAGAGTTGGGCGTCGCTGCGCGAGCGCACGCTGGCCGATCTGAAGAGCTTCGAGGCGCTGCGCCAGGCGCCGCTGGTAGACGCGGAGGATTACCACGGGCCCGTGTTGTTCTCAGGCGATGCCGCGGCGGATGTGGTGAACCGCTTATTTGTGCCGAACATCGAGGCAGACCGTCCCGAGCTCGGTACGTTTGCACGTACGGTCGGAGCGTACCAGTCGAGCTACAAGAGTCCGGTGCTGCCGCCGTTTTTGACGGTGGTCGACGATCCGACGATGCGCGACTTCCGTGGTCGCGGACTGTTGGGCGCCTACACCGTGGACGACGAGGGGGAGCGCGCCGCACCGGTCACGGTGGTAAGCCACGGCAAGTTGGTGAACTACCTGGTGAGCCGCGAACCGGTGAAGGACTTTCCGGAGTCGAACGGGCATGGACGAGCGCCGCTGGGCGGCCCGGCGCATCCGCACGCGGGCGTGCTGGTTGTGAAGAACGACGCAAACCTCACGCTCGCGCAGCTGCGGGCTAGGCTGCTGACGCTGGCCAAGGACCAGGGCCGCGACGTCTACGAGGTGGAAACCCTGGGCGGCGAACTCGCGCCACGACTGCTGTACCGCGTCTCGCCGGACGGCAAACGCATCCTGGTGCGCGGCGCAGTCTTCGACGAGCTGGATCAGCGCTCGCTGCGATCGGAGATCGTAGCGGCCGGCGGGGAGCCCTACGTGGCGCAACAGATGAGCCCGCTGCCGCAGACCACCATCACGCCGGCATTGCTGTTCGCCGACATCGCCGTAAAGCGCGGCACCCAGACGCAGGAAAAGCTGCCGTACTACCCACCGCCGGGCCTGGCGGCGAAGTAGGGCCGGGCTGCTGAGCAACGCCCACACCTTGCCTCGGCCCTAAGCAGGGTTTCCTGCCGCTTGCTGGCGATAGCTGAAATAGCGCTTCAAACCAAGGAACGGCTTTTCGTAGAAACGGTATGAGCCGTAAGCGCGAGCAGGGATACCGCGAAGCACGTCGCTCCTGTCAGGGCGACGCCGAGGCCCTTGCTGCTCGTCACATGGAGCGCGATCGCGTGGCGCACAGGCGCTTCCAGGTAGCCGAGGATGGGGAAATGGAGAACATAAAGGCCATAGCTGTAGCGCCCCAGCGACCGCAACGCGGACCGGCGGCAAAGCCCATCAAAGAGACTGGGCTATAGCGCGAGCGCGATCAGGCTGACGTAGAGCAGGTCCAGAGCGGTGTACGGAAGGCTGAGGCTCACAGCGGGCCACCAGCTTGGCGGTCGGATGGGCCAAGGCGGAGCCAGAAAGAGAAACACGGGAAGCACGCCGCCGGCAAAGGCCAAGGGACGTGCCAGCGCAGGACGCGATCATGCGTGCTTGGGGTGCGTAGAAGAAGGGGCCAGCGCGGCGCCGGCCAGCAGGGAGTCGGCGCGCAGAAACGTGTTGTTGTGGACCGGGTAGTAGCCCCACCCGTGCAGCCAAAGGGCGGCTCGCAGCAGCGGCACAGGAGGGTGCAGCCCAGGCAAAGCA
Organism: uncultured Acidobacteriaceae bacterium; assembly: GCA_964250995.1. Taxonomy (GTDB): domain Bacteria; phylum Acidobacteriota; class Terriglobia; order Terriglobales; family Acidobacteriaceae; genus Granulicella. Next base: position 5,270 of record CAXUIF010000160.1, on the reverse strand, counting down.
GAAGGAGGCGCCGACGCCTGCGCAGAAAGGCACGGCGCGCGTAGAAGTTGCGAAAGAAGTCTGGTCCGTGGCGCCCGTCGAAGAGGATGCCGGTGATCATAAAGCCGGACAGCACAAAGAACAAATCGACGCCGGTGGCGCCAAACGCAAAGGCGGAGCCCAGGACGACGGTGAACGGGTTGGAGGCGTTGCCGGAAAGAAGTGCGAGCACAGATCCCCGAGCACGGCGAGACCTCGCACGCCGTCAAGGGTTGGAATGTGCGTGGCGTAGGGGCTTGCCTCGGGCAGGCGCTTGGGGTCCGGCATGCTGGTGCTGAGAATAGGGTACCGCGGTGGGACCGAAGGGAGAGCGGATCGCTACGGGATACGCAAAGGGACAGGGTGCGGGGGTTGTAGGATGGGCGCACGGGAGAGTGCATGCGTTTGTTGCGGTGGTTGGGCCTTGGCCTGGTGGGGCTTGGCGTTTGTATTTGTGGGGGAGCGCGGGCGCAGCAGCCCATCGCGGTGCCGGTGCCTTCGGTCCAGCCGCTGCGCACCATGCCGTATTCGCCCTCGTTGGACGTGGCCAACATGGACCGGAGCACCGATCCTTGTGTGAACTTCTACCAATATGTGTGCGGCGGGTGGACCAGGCGGAATCCGATTCCTGCCGATCAGGCCGCATGGAGCGTCTATGCCAAGCTGGAGAACGACAACCAGCAGTATCTCTGGGGCATTTTGGACGCGGATGCCAATGCCGCGCAGCGCACGGCCGTGCAGCAAAAGGTGGGCGACTACTTCGAGAGCTGCATGAACACCGGGGCGATCGACAGCAACGGCTTGGGCCCGATCGCGCAGCCGCTTGCCCTGATCAACGGTTCGGTCAGCCGGCGCGCAGTGGTGAACCTGGTCGATGTGCTCCATCAGGGGTATCCCGCGGATGTGTTTTTCCGTGCAGAAACGGGGCAGGATGCCAGGGATTCCTCCAAGATGATCGCGGAGGTCGATGCGGGTGGTCTGGGGCTGCCGGACCGGGACTATTACACCAAGACCGATGCGCGCAGCCTCGCGATTCGCGATCAGTACCGGGAGTTTGTGGGCCGCATGCTTCTGCTGAGCGGAGAAACGGCGGAACAGGCGAAAGCCGACGCCGAGGCGGTGCTGCGCATCGAGACCGCTCTGGCGAACGCACAGCTGACGCGCGTGGAGCGACGCGATCCGCATAAGACCTACCACATGATGAAGCTGACGGAGTTGGTGAAGCTGACCCCGGCGATCGAGTGGCCGGTGTTTTTCGCTATCCAGACGTCGCCGTTGCCGCGTCCTGCAACGCCCGGCGCGCCGCGGGTTCTGACCAGAATCACGGGCGACCACCTTGGCTTTTCCGAGTTGAATGTGGCTCAGCCGGAGTTTATGAAGGCCTTGCAGCGGGAGTTGGCCACCGAGTCGTTGCCCGCGCTGAAGGCTTACCTGCGCTTTCACCTGATGAACGGGGCGGCGCTGTACCTGCCGAAGCCCGTCGAGCAGGCACACTTCGCGTTCTACGGGCACACGCTGCGGGGGGTAGCCGAAGAGCCGCCGCGTTGGAAGACGTGCGTCCGCGCCGTGGACAGCAACCTGGGCGAAGCGCTGGGGGAGGAGTTTGTGGCGCGCACCTTCTCTGCGGACATGAAGGCCAAGACCGAGCTCATGACCGGCCAGATCGAGAGCGAGATGGGCAAGGAGATCGAGGGCCTGTCCTGGATGAGTGCGCCGACCAAGGCCGAGGCGCTGCGCAAGCTCCGTGCGATCCGCAACAAGGTTGGGTACCCGGCGCATTGGCGGGATTACACGGTACTCGAAGTCAAGCGGGACGACTACTTCGGCGATGCCCTGCGCGCGTTCGAGTTTGAGCAGGCGCGGCAGTGGGCCAAGCTGGGCAAACCTGTGGACCTGAACGAGTGGGGCATGACCCCGCCGACGGTGAACGCCTACTTCAATCCGCAGATGAACGACATCAACTTCCCGGCGGGTGTGCTGCAGCCGCCGCTGTACGATCCGTCGCTCGATGACGCGCCCAACTACGGCAACACGGGCGCGACGATCGGCCACGAGCTGACGCATGCCTTTGACGACGAGGGACGGCAGTTCGACGCCCGGGGCAACCTGCGCGATTGGTGGACGCCCGCGGATGCGAAGGGCTTTGACGAACGGATCAACTGCGTGCGCGACCAGTACGCAGGGTATGTGATCGTGGACGACATCCACATCAACTCGAAGCTGACCAGCGGCGAAGACGTAGCGGACCTGGGCGGGACGCTGCTGGCTTACCTGGCGTGGAAGGTGCAGGAGCAGGGCAAGGCGCTCGCGAACGCGGAAGGCTTTACGCCGGATCAGCGCTTCTTTATCGGCATGGGGCAGTGGGCGTGCGAAAACGTGCGGCCGGAAGATCTGCGCGTCAGTGCGGTCACCAATCCGCACTCGCCGGGGTTCGCGCGTATCAACGGCGTGGTGAGCAATCTGCCGGAATTTCAGCGGGCGTTTGGCTGCAAGGTGGGGCAGCCCATGGTGCATGCGCCGACGTGCAAGGTGTGGTGAGGGAGCGGGTCTTTGCTGGTCCGGAGGTTGAGCTTTGCTGCGGGGCCAATCGGACTGAGGGGATGCACGCAAGCTTGCTGGGCGAAGCATCCTAGGTTCGCGTAGATCCTCTCTTGATTTGCATCCCAAGGGACATGGCCGAGGCGTCCGCACAGCTTGAACCGGTGAACCTCCCGCGACCTGTGGTGTTGCTGCGCCGGTTGCGCGGCACGTGGGTGATTGCTGCGGTGGTGATGGGCACTGTGAGTGCCCTGGCGGCTGCGGGTGTGCGGCTGTTTTTCAGTCATCTGCAATGGTTCTTTTCCGGGTCCACGGCGGCGCCGCCTGTGGCCGGCGCGCACCTGTTGCCGTGGCGACGAGCTGTGACGCCGGTGGCGGGAGCGCTGTGCGCGATGGCGGCGATGCACGTCCGCAAATGGCACGAAGAGCGCGCGGGACGGGAGCCGCGCCCGTACGTGGAGTACGTGCAAGCGGTGCGGCATCGCGGCGGCAAGATTCCCTTGGTGCCGAACGCCTGGCGCACGTTGTCGGCTGCGTTTTCCATCGCCAGTGGGGCGTCAATCGGACGCGAAGGCTCCATGATCCAGTTCGCCGCCGCAGTGGGGTCTTTCTGTGGAGACAAGCTGCGGCGCTGGCTTTGGGCGCACGGCCCGCTGGACCTGCGGTTGCTGGTGGCCTTTGGCGTTGCGGGCGGGGTCACGGCGGCGTACAACGCGCCGCTTGCGGCGATCTTCTTTGCGACCGAGATCGTCCTTGGAGCGATTCAGTGGCGAGAACTGCCGCTGCTGGCGCTGGCGGCGGGTGCGGGACGGCTGGTGACAGGGCCCATTCTGGGCTGGGAGCGGCTGTATCCCACCACGGTTTCGCTCCGCGAACAAGGGATGTGGCTGCTGCTGCTGCCGGTGTTCGCGGTGCTGTTCGGGCTGAGCGGACCGCTGTACCAGAAGCTGCTGAAAAGCCTGCAGATCGCGCGCAAGCTGCCCGCGCCCTTGTTGTGGAGCGGCTTGCTGGGCGGATTGCTTTCGATGTACGACCCGCGAGTCTGGGGCAATGGCGACGTGGGGTTGCGCGCGGCGCTGGGCCGCGGCGAGCTGCCCGGCCTGTCGATCGCTGCGCCCGCGCTGGCCGTGCTGCTCGGGATGCGCTTGTTGGCGACGACGGCTTGCGTGAGCACCGGCACGGTGGGCGGCGTGTTTACCCCGACACTGTTTGCGGGAGGCGCCGCGGGCGCGTTGTTAGGGCATCTGCTGGGGCACGCCGGCGCGATGCCTTCAGCCACGCAGGCAGCCTTTTGGGCGATTGTGGGGATGAGTTGCCTGATGGCGGCGGTGACCCATGCCCCGTTGATGGCGGCCTTTATGGCCGTGGAACTGACGGGCGAGTGGCGTCTGCTGCCCGGCCTGCTCGTGCTGAACTGGATCGCACGCTCTGTGGCGCGGCGGCTTTCCCGGCAAGCGCTGTATGCCATCGCCTCGCAAGACCCTGAGCAGGGGCGGCCGTCGGAGGGCTGAGCGAGCTGCGGCACACGATACAGTGACGAAGGAGCGAGCGCACAGCAAACCGATGGGCGAAGGTGCAACCAGCGCACGAGCGAGTTGGGACGAGCGCCTGCTCTTTGCCCCCCTCAACACACTTTCGCGGCGGCACCGGTGGCTCCTGATCTCCTTGTGCGCGGCCCTGACCCTGGGCTGGAGCGCGCTCTTGAATGGCACCCTCAGGGTGGCCTGGGGTCTGCCGGACGTGCAGTTCTACGTGGACATGGCGCAGGGGCGCTTCGATCTGGTGCCGCAACCGTTCAGTGCGCGGCCGCTTGCGCCGCTGCTGGCGCGCTCCATTGCAGCTCCATTTGGGTGGTGGGTGCAGGGCGGCTTCACCGTGCTGGCGTTTGCCTCGCTGCTGGCAACGCTGCTGGTGGTGTTTTGGCTGCTGGTCCGGAGTGCCGCGCCGCGATGGGTGGCCCTGGCCGTGGCGGCGGTGCCCTTCTGGCCGCAACTGCTCGGCGATGCCGGGCTGCCCGATCCGTTGTATGCGGCGTTGCTGGCCGTTGTGCTCGTCGCGCTGGAGCGCAAGTGGATGTACCTGGCGGCGGGCATGATGTTGCCCTTGATGCTGGCGCGGGAGTCGACCGTGCTGACGCTGTGCTGGGCCGGAAGCGTCCTGGCGGTGGGCTGTGTCGCCGTGGGGGCGTGGGGGGTGCATTGGTTGAGCGCCGGCGGTTTGCCCAACCCGGAGCACCTTTCCGGCGGCCTGTACATGGCAGGCAAGGTGCTGTCGAATTCGTTGCGAAGCGTGGGTGTGGTGCCCTGGAGCAACGTATACCCGGAGCTCTGTGGGACACCGTTGTGGCAGGTACGGCTTCATCTGGGTACGGTGCAGAGCGTGGGGGTATGTTCGTGGTCGCCGATCGCCCCGATGCAGGCCCTGTGGGCACTGCTCACGGTGTTCGGTGTGCTGCCTGCGCTGCTGCTGCCCCGGGCCAGGACGGCCTGGCGGCAAGCCCGCGCGGGCGACCATGCCTTGCAGCAGTTTTGCCTGCTGTATGGGGGCATCTCGTGTTTGCTGACGCCGACGCTGGGCACATGGCATGCCCGGCTGTTTGGGTATGGCTGGCCTTTGCTGCTGGTGGCCGTCCCTCGGCTGCTCGGGCAGACGGGGACCAGCGACGGCCTGCAGGAACGGGCGCGGGCGCCGTTGGGAGGGAGCGTTTGGGGAGG
>CAXUIF010000159.1:0-7509 GCA_964250995.1 uncultured Acidobacteriaceae bacterium | reverse complement strand
TTCACGTGGTCTTGCTGGAAGAAACGGTGACGCTGGAGAACCCTGCGGCTGCAGAAGCCCTCTACCAAGCGGCCGGTCAGGCCTTGGTGCTCGAGATCAACTTCGGCCTGGCAAGCGCAGATCGCGTGCTGCGCCAAGTGCGTTGCGCCCTCGCCCACAGGATGCGGGACGAGCAGAAGACGCGCGCCGCTCTGAAGGTGACGTTGCAGAACGAACTAAGCGCTTCCCTGTCCGGCCTGCTGCTGGAATCGCAACTCGCGTTGCATCACGCAGCACCGGAAGCTGTCCCCCTTTTGGATCACCTGGTGAGACTGGCCGAGTCTCTTTGCCAACAGCTACGCGCGTAAGCCCGCACGCGGTATGACCCGAATCGGCATCCCAGAGAGAACAGGTGAAGCTACCCTGAGCCACGTCGCTTGGCCCTGTGTAGAATCCATGCCTGAGACGCGTGCCTTCGGTGCGGTGACCTTGTGGGGGAGAAATGCTGAAGCTAACACCAGGAAAAATGGCGGGACTGAATGCGGTGTCGAACGAGCGGGGTGTGATCGCCGCAGCCGCGATGGATCAACGCGGATCACTGCTGAAGTCGCTGCAGGCTGCGCGCGGTGGGTCGGCTGACGGCCACGATCTGGAGATGTTTAAGGCGATGGTCACGGATACCTTGACGCAGTATGCCTCGGCCATGCTGCTGGACCCGGAGTTCGGGCTGCCCGCCACCAAGCACCTTCATGGCAAAGGCCTTCTGTTGGCGTATGAAAAAACCGGATACGACGCCGCTACTCCGGGTCGGCTTCCCGACCTGCTCGATCACTGGAGCGTGCTGCGCCTGAAGGAAGCGGGCGCAAGCTGCATTAAGATTCTGCTGTACTACACGCCCTTCGAAACTCCATCTGTCAACGATGTAAAGCATGCCTTTATCGAGCGGGTCGGGGCCGAGTGTCGCGCCTTCGATATCCCGTTCTTCTGCGAGTTTGTAGGCTACGACGCCGAGGGTGGGAAAGAGGACAGCCTCGCGTACGCACGCAAGAAGCCGTCCATTGTTGCGGGCGCCATGCGGGAGTTCAGCAAGCCGCGATACGGGATCGATGTTCTCAAGATCGAAGTGCCCGTGAACATGCAGTTCGTCCAGGGCACCCAGGCCTACAAGGGCGAGGCCGCCTACTCGCGTGCCGAGGCGCTCGATCACTTCCGCGAGGCAGCCGCCACCACCACACTCCCCTTCATCTACCTGTCTGCAGGCGTGTCCAATCCGGTGTTCATCGAGACCCTGGCGTTAGCAGGCGAGTCCGGCGTCGCTTTCAATGGCGTTCTGTGCGGTCGGGCGACCTGGCAGGACGGCGTGCCAATCTTCGCTCGGCAAGGCGAGCAGGCCTTCAGCCAGTGGCTTGGGAGTACCGGCGTGGAAAACATCCAGAATGTGAATCGGGCGTTGCAAGCGGCAACTTCCTGGCGAAACAAGGTGGAAGCGGCGTAGATTCCACCGCTGTATTTCCCCGTCCAGCTTGGGCCATTCGCAGAAGTCTGGACCCCGTCTCAGTGCTGTCCGGAGCTGGTTCCGTGGTGCTACGAGGCAAGTTGCTGGGTGCTTCGTAGCGACCGCGTCCAGGCTCCATGCAGCAGACTTTCTGGAAGCAGTGCCATGCCTGCAAGAAACGTCATTTCCAGGGGGCCGGGCCTGTTACGGAGCACGATCCGGGCGATCTCTCCGAATCCCCGCCAGTCCCCGGCGCGCCGGGCTTTCAGTGCCACTTTGGTCGCCAAGAACGAGCAAAAAGCCCGGTCGCTCATCCAACGTCGATGTTCCTGCGCCCACGCAAGCGAGTCCGCCCAGTTCAAGCGGCGCGAGCGCGAAATTGCGTCTGTGTCGATGTGGTAAATGACCAGGGGCTCCCAGGCAAACACCACCCGCGCGGCAAGTTGATGCCAGGCTTTCAGCAACCACGCCCAATCTTCGTGATCTTCATGCAGAGCGAACGGGATCTCGCGCAGGATCGATCGATGGATGAGGAGGCTCTGAATCGGCAGCGTGCCCGGCCTGCCGAACAGCGAAGGACGCGTCAGAAGGTACTCGGCAAGGTCCTCGTGAGGGGCGATCGGTCGCGAAGGCCAGATATCCTCGCGTCCTCCTTGCCGATACACCGTCCGGCAGGAGATCATCTGCTCCGGCCGGCCCGGATCAGCAAGTCGCATCTGCGTTTCGATCTTGTTCGCAAGCATGAGGTCGTCGTCGTCAAGAAAGCTCAGCCACTGTCCGCGACTGGCAGCCACCCCGGCATTTCTCGCAGCTGCCGGACCTTGATTGGTCGGGAGCTCCAGGTAGTGAAGGCGTGGATCAAGGCCCGCCAGCGAAGCGCCCGCCGCCGCATCGGGGCCATCTGCGACCACAATCACCTCGACGTTGGACCAAGTCTGTAAAAGGGCGCTCTGTGCGGCGGCACGGACCGCTTCAGGCCGACGGAACGTGGGGATGATCACGCTTACAAGCTCCTGGGATTGCACCGTCTCTCTCACGCAAGCACCTGGCCTTCCCGTAGTCCCGTACTTGCTGGAAAGGCGGCTGGCGTGCTTGAAGCAACTCGGCCTGCCTCGGACACCTGTGTGTTCTCCCGCATGCACATTTTCAGGACGCAGCTGTACGCCAACAATGTGGGCAGGTACGGAGCAACAGGAATGGATTCCGTAAAGCTCAGCAGCACCAGCCACGAAACGAGCAGGGCTGGCATAAGCGTGAGCCCTGTGCGCTGGCGCCGATACCGTCGCCACGCCACGAAGCACGAGCCAAGAATCGTCCCCGTAAACAAACCAGCCCCCACCATGCCTAAAGAGAGGGTTTGATCCAGGTAGGTGTTATGAGCATGTGGAACGACCCAGCCCTGGTCGAGCGAAACCTTCTCGACACGCTCTGGACTCCAGAACGCCTCAAAGCCGGCTCCCAGGATAGGTCGCTGGTACACATCCGCCAGGAGCTCGGTCCAAAGCGGTGCACGGTTGGACAGACTGGCCGTGCTCTCCGTGTCCTGGCGACCCATCATGAACAGGCTGGTGAGCGCGCTCTGCCCGTTACGCCCGGCGAGAAAGATGCCGCTCGGGACCAACACCGCCAGAAGTCCGACAAACAGCAGGGCTCGATTTGGTGGGGAGAGCCGCTGCTTCGCCATGGACATGGAGACGAAGACAAATACTGCCACAAAAAGGATGGTGCCGATCCGGGCGCGCGTGAGAAATAGCAGAGCCGCAAAGAGCGCAAGCAGCGGAACGATCCACTGCGTGCGCGGTCGACTTTGCAGGAGGGTCAGACCGCAAACCAGACACACGAAAAGGTTCATCGCTTGGTAGTTCGCCGTCATAACGCCCATAAAGCGGTAGTCCGGGTCCATCGGCTTGAAAGCATGGAGCAGAACGACATCGGCCCATAAAGCGAGTAGCGCTACGGTTCCTGTGCAAGCAAATCCAAGCCAGGCCAGTTCCAGCGTCGAGGCGAGCCGCGCCAAGGCATAGGCCACGGTCGCGTTGATCAGAAACACCACCAATCGTTTGCGGGTGATTGCCGGGTCGATGCTCCAAACGGTGCTTGCGATCGCCCACCCGAGGTAAGCGAAAGCGCAGATGAGGAGTTTTCCATTGGGAAGCTGCCCTCGTTTCGGCAACCGGTACAGGCCAAACACGCAAGCGACGAAGAGGACAGGCAGGGCAATCTGGCGGGTGACGTTGCCTTGAAAGGCATCTGCTTCGCTGGAGGCGGCGGCGATCGGATTGGGGTCAAGCTGCAGTGGCAGCCGGTAGGGCACTGCATACCAGAAGCAGACGCCGATCACGATCATGCAGAGCAGCTTGACGAACCGGATGCGCGCGGCTGCTTGACCTGCCGTGTGCAACGATTTTTGCTGGTCGGCTAGGACGAGGGCGTCGTGCTTTGTTTTCTGCGCGATCACGTGCGGGCGATCTCTCGGGAGTAGAACCACTGTCGGGCGGCCACCGCGGTCGCGCTGCCCAGAACCAAAGCGGCTGCAGCGCCTGGAACATGGAAGGAACGAACGAACAGTACGCAGACACTTGCCTGCGCTGCAAGACCCAGGCCGTTGGCATAGAGGGTTGTGTCTGCCCGGTTCAGCACCGTCAGTCCATAGGATTGCGCCAACGTGCAGGCATACACCACCAGGTTGATGGACAGGAGAAAAGCGACCACCCGCGTGTTGCCCGGTGCCGAACGGTAGATCCAACGAGCCACCTGCGGTCCGATCAGAACGAGGACGCAGGCGAATAGCGCGGAGGCGACCAACAAGATGCGGTTCATCTGGCGCACCACAACGCGCACGCGGCTTTTTCCGCCCTCTACCTGTGCTCGTGCCAGCAAGGGCCCCATCAGATTCTGCATACTAGTCAGCGCCACGCGTGGGATGTTCACAAGGCTTTCGCTGATCGCGTAGCGCCCCACTGACGCGCCCCCAAGGTAGGCGTTCAGGACCCAGGGATTGGCTTGGGCACTGGCGAGGTACACCATATTGCTTCCCAGGAACCAGCGACCGAGCCGGAAGCTCTGCTTCAGATCCCCAGGGACAGCCGAGGCCTGGAACGTCCAGCTCTGCCACTCTCGGTACCACCACCACAGGCTAACCAGCATAGCTGCTGCCGACAGCACACCCAGCACATGCTGCACATCGAAGCGCGAAGTACCCCGCAGGCCTACGACTCCGGCAATCTGCAGCAGCACTGTGGCAGCATCGGTCCAGAAAGCTTCGCGCAGCCGCATCTGGGCAAAGTACATTCGCCGAGTAAACTCGCGGAAGAGAAGGCCTGCCCCTGCGAGCACGAGAGCCGAAAACGTGCCATGCAGGTCAGCATGCCGGGGGGTAGCGGTCCAGTGCACCGCGGCCCACAGCGCGCCCGAAAACAACACACAAAGGAGTAGCTGCAGGTGCAGCACACTTCCCTGATACGTCGCCCGGCGCGCTTCTGGCATGCCGGGCAGGTGAAAGGTGAACGGCCCCCACAACAACACATTGGAAAGCTGAATCAGGACATCCATGGTCCGTTGCGTGAGGATGTAAACACCGAACTGTGTCTGCACACAGTGACGGCTCAACGATGCCGCGATCACCATGTTGCCAAAGCTGTACACGACCTGATCGCCCAGGGCATAGAGCGTGTGACCTTCGACCCGTTTCCACAAGCCGGCGCCAAAACGCGAACCAGGCTCCTCGCCGCTTTCTTGGGAGAGGGCCTGATCGGCGCTCGAGGGCACCAGGGGCAACGTGCTCACAGGGTCTGCATCTCCGAAAGCTCCAAGCTCGCCAAGGCAGACTCTTCCTGGCCCAGTCTGCTAGATGAGTCAGCTCCCACTCCCGTTAGTGTTTCGTAGATGGCATTAATTTCTTGGTGGTTGTTGGACCACAGGAAGCGACTGGCTCGCGTAGTCGCGCCGTAGCTGAGCGCCAGTAACCGCTGCGGCTCCCGGACCATCTGAGCGATGGCTGCGGCCCAGGCGACGTAGGCTTCTTCCGGTCCAGTCACCGGAATCTTTATGCCGCAGCTTTCGTCCACCATGTCCCCCACACCTTGATGGTCGAAACAAAGAACCGGAACTCCGGCAGCAAGGGCCTCGAGCACGACGTTGCCGCTGGTGTCGCGAAGGCTTGTGAAACACAACAAGTCAGCCGTTTGCACTTCGGCAACTGCATCTGTGAAGGCCTGTCGGCCCAAAAAGCTCACGCGAGGCGTGAGAGAAAGACGGTTTGCCTCCTTCAGCCACTCGCTGTGCATAGGGCCGTCGCCCAGCACATCCAGTTGCCAGGACACGTTCGTGTCAAGTCGCGCCAAAGCGCGTAGCAGCACAGGGAGTGCTTTGCGTGTATGAAGTTCGCCACTCCACAGCAAGCGGATGGGAGCAGCCGGCAGACCGGCTTCCTCGTCGGCGAGTCGCCTGTGGAAACGCGAACGGTCCGGATCTCCCACCGCATCCAGACCCGTTTCCAGCAATAGCTTCACCTCGCGACGAAAGGCTCGCTGAAAGTCCTGTTGATTCGTGGAGTTGGCTGCAATCACAAGCGCCGCGCCCCTGGCTGCCTCGCGCACGCGGCCGCTTCTAAGGGTTAGCCGATTGGCGATTCCTCGGATTCCCTCTTTCAGGGCTTCCTTCCAGGGCAGCGCTCGAAGAAAGCGCACCGGGAAGTTCTGAGATCCACCCACGGGGCCCCACACCACAGGGATGCCAAGCTGCTGCGCATACCCCGGCTCCCGAAAGGTGCAGACATTTACTTGATGAGCCAGGTCAAAGTGCACCTCGTTATGGAGAGCCTTCATCTGCTGCAACGCGAGCTTATGCCAGTGGTTGTAGGCCTTGTAGTTATAGGCGAAAACTCCTGGTTTGTTTTCTAGCCGGCGCAGCTTTGCATCCGGCTCCGGTGTGTGGATCTGAACGTTGCGAGGGACCAGCCCCTCCTCTCGCGCTTGCTGCAGTTGGCGATAGTTGGCCTCACTGGTGATCACGTGGGTCTCCGCAACCTTGGCTGCTCCGAGCAAACGTCCCCAGCCGACGGCCCACTCCGAGCCGATGTAGGGACTGCATTCATAGCAAATCAAGAGCAGCTTCACAGAACTTCGCCTCCTCTCTATCGTCGGCAGATTGCCGTAAACGCAACATGGCATGTTTGGGGTATACCCCCGCCTGATGGAACTAGAACGGGCCCACGTTCTGTAGCGGGTTGAGGTAGAAACCAACGTTCGCCACCTTGATGTACCGCTCCACGCGGGACGGAATGTCGTGACGGATCAGCAGCATATCGTCGGGTTCAAGGAGCATGTCGTTTTCCCTTCGGGCTTTGTGGCCGTAACGGGCCAGTTGCAGAACGTGCACCTCGGCCGTCTCGGCGTCGATACGCCGGAAGAGCAGCACACGCCCGAGGGCCGCATCGTCCTTGGGTCCGCCGCACATCAGGATGGCCTGCAACGCGGTGGTTGGACGTCGAAGGTCCTGGCGCCCGGGAGCATTCACCTCGCCCGCTACAAAGACGTGAGGACGATCGAAGTCTTTGAGCGTCACTGTCACTTCCGGATCGATGAGCTTACGCTTGGCGGCTTGGGCGACGGCTACTTCGAACTGCTTTGCGGTGAGGCCCTCAGCCCTGACCAGCCCTGCCGCTTTCAGCATGGTGCTTCCGTCCGGTCCTACAATGACCTCGTCGTTGAACTCGGGCGTATAGCGGAACGCGACAACGACCGTGTCCCCGGATTGCAAGGTGTAGGCAGAAGCAGGCGCCTCACCCCTTTCAGGATGCAGAGCTCGCCGCATGCCCGTAGAGGCCGTGCCTGCTCCTTGGGTCTGCGCGTAGGCGGCGGCTGCGCAGAGCAGCGTTCCAAGGGCAAGGAAAAGGATCAACGGCTTGAAGGACTCAATCTTGTGGTGAAGCAGCATTTGCCTCCTCAAATAATGCGGTGCAGCCAGCGAGGTACGGGGTAGTCACGACAGTTCAGAACGTGACCCAAAACAGGAGCTGAGGTGCTGTTCAGTTG
>CAXUIF010000158.1:0-7635 GCA_964250995.1 uncultured Acidobacteriaceae bacterium | reverse complement strand
CTAGTGCTCGATCCACCTGCGGATTTGCGCATGATGCAGGAAGAGATCTTTGGGCCGATCATCCCCATCGTTCCCTACGACGATGTAGAGGATGTGATCGCGCGCATCAACGACGGCGATCGTCCGTTGGGGGTGTATGTGTTCGGAGACGATGTTGCCGTCATCGATCACATCTTGTCGGAGACGGTTTCCGGTGGCGCGGCGGTGAACGCCGCGGCCATTCAAGCCGGGCTGAAGGCGCTCGGCTTCGGCGGCGTGGGGATGAGCGGGATGGGGCGTCACCACGGTGAGGATGGGTTCCGGGAGTTCTCCAATCAGCGCGGTGTTGTGGTACGTGGCGAAGGCCCGAGCTTCGACGCGTTGGTAGCGGCGGCCAAGAACCCAGCGGAGTTGGTGGGGCAGACGCCGAGCGGGTAGGCAGGCTTGAGATTGCGGCGGACGGTTGAGAGAGCCTTCAGCTTTCGACAGCCCTACCGCAGATTCCCCTCGGGAAGGCCAACCAAAGGGCGACGGCGGTTATGTGAATCAACCGGCGAGACGGGCCAAAATTTCGGTCCGGAAGCCGGCGAGTCGCCCGCCGTCCACGATCAGCGTCTGTCCTGTGATGTAGCGGCTTTGATCGCTGGCCAGGAAATGGTACACACCGACCAGGTCATCGATCTGCGCGATGCGGCCCAGGGCTGAGAGGTTCTTTGCGAGCGCGTTGAGGATGTGGTCGGGTGGAAGCATGGGCGTTTTGACAGGGCCGGGTGCGACCGCGTTGCAGCGAATGCCGCGTGGCCCGAGTTCGACGGCAGCGGTCTTGGTCATGCTGATCAGCGCGGCCTTGGTGGCGCTGTAGTCGAAGAAGCCCTCGTTCTGCTGCAGGCCGGCGACCGATGCGGTGTTGATGATGGAGCCGCCGTCACGCATGTGAGCCGGACCATACTTGAGGATGTAGTACGTGCCGTAGAGGTTCAGATTGACCACGCCGTCGAGCACGTCTTCATCCGAGTCGGTCAGGTGTTTGCCGTTGCCTGGCTTTCCCGCATTGTGAATGATGCAGTCGAGCTTGCCGAAGGCATTCTCGGCAGTTGCAAACGCCTCCATCACCTTGGCGCGGTCGGTGACGTCGACCTCCAGATACATTGCGCCGTCGTCCAGCACGGACTGGGGCGGCGGCTGGCGATCGACGATCGCCACCCTGGCTCCCTCCGCCAGAAAGCGTTGACACGTCCCCAGGCCGATGCCGGAGCTTCCGCCGGTAACGAAGATGGCATTGTCACGAAGGCTGAAGGGATTGGAAGAGTTCACAAGATTCTCCTTGCGATGCGCTTTGTTCGGTGACTCAGTAGTTCGGCAAGCCGCTGAAGGCTGTTACCGGCGGCATGGCGTTCGGATCGGCGATGACGTCAATCAGCACGGGGCCGTCCGCGGCGAGGGCGTGCCGAAGGACCGCTTCGGTCTCTTGCGCGCGGTCCAGTCGAATGCCCTCAATACCGCATGCGCGGGCGATGGCCGCGTGGTCCACGGTGCAGAAATCGCACACGTTGGTATAGCGTCCAAGCCCGGCTGTTTCTGCGTGCTTCTGGTATCCGAGGATGGCATTGTTCATGACCGCAACAACCACCTTTACACCGTGGCGCCGCGCCGTCTCCATCTCAGACCAGACGTGACCGAAGCCGCCGTCCCCGACAACGGCGAAGACTGGCCTTTGCGGTTGACCGATCTTTGCGCCCATGGCCAGGGGAAAGCCCCATCCGAGGCCGGCTTGGCCGCGAGGCGTGATGAAGCGCCGATCCAACGTCGCGGCCAGATAATTGGCGACCCAAATGGAGGAAAAGCTCGCGTCGGCAACGACGATATGGTCGGGAGCCAGTTGCTTGTCGAGCTCGAACATGAGGCGTTCCGGGCGGATTGGGGCGGCATCCGATTGGCTCACGCCGGCGATCTCTGCCAGGTGACTGGCCTTCGCCGCTGCAATGGCTGCAAAGAGTGCAGGCCGGGCTGTGTGGCGTTTTCCTAGATCCTGCGCACGCATGGCCTCGTGCAGGGCGCGCAACGTAAGCTTCGCATCTCCCTGCAAGCGCAAGGATTCATAGTTGCGACCGATCTCCATAGGGTCGATGTCGATGTGAAGGTACGTCGCGTCCGGCGGCAGCAGCTTCCACGAATCGGTGCCGTTCTGGTTGGTACGATTGCCGACCAGCAGGATGACGTCCGCTTCGCTGACCAGTGGCTTCATGAACTTGGCCATGCCGCGCGTGGCCATGTAGTAGCCGATGCAGCCGATCGAAAGCGGGTGTGTTTCGTCCACGCTGCCCTTGCCCATCGTACTGGTGGCAACGGGCAGCGCAGCAAGTTCCTGCAAGGCCCGCAGCTCGGTCTGCGCGCCCGAACCAAGGACGCCCCCGCCCGCGTAGATGATCGGAGCCCTGGCGCTGGCCAGCAGCTCCGCCGCGCGTACTATCTGGGCAGGATCGGCCTGTGTACGGTCCAGCGGATACTGACCTAGAAAGGCCTTGCGCGGCGCGACGGGCCGCTCGTCGGCTTGGAATAGCAGTTCCATCGAGATCAGCAGAACGGCAGGGCCGGGGCGGCCGCTCGCGGCTGCCGTAAAGGCCATGTCGACGTAGTCTTCAATACGGTCCGCCGTGGTCACGCGGCGTGTCCACTTGGACACGCCCTTGAAGAGCTCCAGCTGATCCAGCTCCTGAAAGGCATTGCGGTCCAGCGTGTTTGGACCGACATCCTGCACCAGCGCAACCACAGGAACGGAGGCGGAAAGGCACTCGGCCAAGCCGGGCACGAGCAGTGTGGCTGCGGGGCCGTTTTGTGCCGTGACAACGCCGAGTTTGCCGGTCGCGCGTGCGTAGCCGTCCGCCATGTACGTCCCGGCATTCTCCTGCCGGTACCCGATCTGGAGGATGCCGAGATCTTCCGCGGCCATCGTAAGCCCGGGCGGATTGCTCTGCCCGAAGAGGTACTCGACGCCATGCCGCTTCAAGGCATGGGCGAAGCGTTGCGGTGGCCGCAAGTGCAGTGTCTCGTCCTTCATCTTCGTAGCAGCCTTTCTCTGGTCCAGTCAGCCCTAGGGTGTAATCAGGACTTTGCAAAAGTCGTTCGGCTTGCCGAGCCTGTCGAACATGGCCGATGCCTCCTCCAAGCTCACCGTCGCGGTCACAAGGCCGTCGACGTTGATGCGCCCCGCTGTGAGCATGCGCTGAACAAAGTGGAAGTCGGCCGGAACGTAGGCGAAAGGAAAGCTCATGCGCAGACGTTTGAGGGCTGCTGAAAGCACGGTGAACGTCTCCGGCTGCATGCCGGTGCCCACCATCACCAGATGCGCATAGGACGGAGCCATCGCGATCATTTTGTCGATCATGGGACGGCCGATGCACTCAAAGATCACAAGCGGCTTGCGGCCGGTTTGGCGTTCAAACTCCAGCACCGGGTTTTCCTGCTGCTTGGCATCGATCACGAAATCGACGCCGGTGGCGCGGGCGCGCTCCAGACGTGCCGGCACCATTTCGCTCACGGCAATATCGCCTGCGCCGAAGAACTTCGCCCACTTCGCCACGGTGAGGCCGATGACGCCTGCGCCGAGGATGAGAACGGGCGCGCCTGCGTCCACGTGGGCGCTTCGCCACGCATTCAGCCCGACGGCCATGGGCTCGACGAGTGCGGCTTCGTGGTCGCTGAGCGTGTCGGCGATCTTGATGGCCAGGCCTGCCATGCAGGTCGAGTACTCGGCATAGGCGCCCGGCATACGGATGTCAAAACCCTGCGCGATCACAGCGCTGCACTGGGCATAGAGGCCGGCGCTGCACTCCGGGCAGCTGCCGCAGGGCCTGGCGGGAACGGCCGTGAGCCGGTCGCCCACCTGCCAGCCGTCGCAGCCCGGGCCCACCTCCACCACTTCGCCCGCGTACTCATGCCCGAGCACACTACCGGGCTGCAAAAGGCCAGGCACTTCGACTGCATGGAGATCGGAGCCGCAAATGCCGCAGGCTTTCACCTTGAACACGAGGCTGCCCGGTCCGGCAGACGGCCTTGCGATCTCGCCAACCTGTAGGGGCTTACCGATCTCGAGAAACTGCAGTGCTTTCATGCTTGTTCTCCTCACCAGGCAGGGCTCAGAGAGGCCCACCGGCGTCACCAGATGACGTAATTACTTACCCTGCGGTAAGATATAGGCGCATGCATAGAACGCGCAAGTGGGTCGCGAGTTTTGCGTCACTTCCCTGGCGAAACGCACCACGCGTTTCAAACGCTCGGCGCGACTGGCTGGAACCTTTTAGGAGGCGGTCCACACCCATGCATGAGACCGCACCCCGCCTTCCGATCCCGCGCGACAAGGACCACGACTACACACGCGAGGCTGCGGCGACGCGACGGGCGTTTGCCGCCGAACGCACCGGCGCACGACTCGAGCATGTGGCGCAGTTCTCGTTTGACCCCGAGTTGCTGCCGGGCAACATCGAAAATTTCATCGGCGTGGCGCAGGTGCCGATCGGCCTCGCGGGGCCGTTGCGCGTTACCGGCGAGCACGCGCGCGGCGATTTTTATATCCCCCTGGCGACGACCGAAGGCACGTTGGTGGCCAGCTACAACCGCGGCATGCGCCTCTTGACCGAGTGCGGCGGGGTGACGACCACCGTTGTCCGGCACCGAATGCAACGCTCGCCCGTGTTCGAGTGCTCGACTGCCCTGGAGGCGCGCCGCTTCGGCGATTGGGTGCAGGAGCACTTCGCAGAGATCAGGATCGCCGCTGAAGCGACTAGCCGCATCGGTACATTGCTTAGCATTACGCCTTTTATTGTGGGCCGGCTGATCTATCTGCGTTTCGACTACACGACCGGCGACGCAGCCGGGCAGAACATGGTCGGCAAAGCCACCCTTGCCGCTTGCCAGTGGATCGCGGCGCAGCATCCGGGTCCCGTCACGTTCCTGCTTTCGGGCAATATCGATACCGACAAGAAGCACTCGCAGCTGAACACGTTGCTGACCCGCGGCAAGCGTGTCGTGGCGGAGATCGTGATTGCGCGTGAACGCTTGCAGAGCATCATGGGCGTGGATACGGCCGCGCTCTTTCACATGCGGCAGATCTCGCAGGCCGGCGCGTTCTTTGCGGGCTCGGCCAACAACGGCGCGCACTCGGCCAACGGCCTTGCGGCCATGTTTATCGCTACCGGACAAGACGCCGCAAACGTGGCCGAATCTCATGCAGCGGTCGTTTACGCGCAACTGCAAGCGGATGGTGATCTCTACTGGTCCATCACGATTCCCTCACTCATTGTGGCGACATACGGCGGCGGAACCGGTCTGCCCACGCAGCGCGAGTGCCTGAACCTGCTAGGTTGCTACGGCACAGGCAAGAGCGACAAGCTGGCCGAGATCTGCGCCGGTGTGGCGCTGGCCGGCGACCTGTCGCTGAGTAGCGCCATTCTGCGGGGGGATTGGGTGTCGAGCCATGACCGGCTGGGCCGTAACCGCCCCTGAGCTAACCGTGGCGCTCCAATTGGCAAAGAGGCCCCCCAAGGAGACTCATGCATACCTCCACCTTCCAAACCGTCAACCCTGCAACGGGCGATCCGATCGAAAGCTTCACAACGTTCACTGACGTTGAGCTCGAACGGGTGCTCTGCCTTTCTGCAGGCAGCTTCGCCCACTCTCGCAGGCTTTCCGTGCATCGCCGCGCCGACCTGCTCGCGAGCCTGGCCTCAACCCTGCGACGCAACAAAGAAGCGCTGGCCTGCACGATCACCGCCGAAATGGGCAAGATCCTTGCAGAGGCGGAAGCGGAGGTAGAGAAGTGCGCCAGAACAACGGAGTGGTATGCCGAACACGGCCCGCGCCTGCTCGCCGACGAGGTCGCGCCCACCGGCCGTACCGAGGCGTACATCTCCTATCTACCGATGGGCCCGATTCTGGCCGTGATGCCGTGGAACTTTCCCCTATGGCAGGTCGTCCGCTTCTGCGTGCCCACGCTGCTTGCAGGCAACACGGTTCTGATCAAGCACGCGCCGAACACGCAGCGCAGCTCGCTTGCTTTAGAAGAGGTCTTTCTTCAAGCCGGGTTTCCCCCAGGCGCGCTGCAGAACCTAATCCTGAATGTGGAGGACGTGGCCGGTGTGATCCGGGACCGCCGCGTTCAGGGCGTTTCCGTAACGGGCAGCGTTCGCGCGGGGGCCGCGGTCGCTTCAGAGGCGGGACGGTGCGTGAAGCAGAGCGTGCTGGAGTTGGGCGGGTCGGACGCGTTCATCGTGTTGAAAGACGCAGACGTGCCGCGCGCGGTGGCCGCTGCCGTGCGAGGACGGTTCGCCAACGCTGGACAGGTCTGCCTTGCAGCCAAACGGTTTCTGCTCACCGAAGAGATTGCGGACAGCTTTGAAGAGCAATTTGTGCGCGCGGCCGAGGCCTTGCCCCTAGGCGACCCGATGAACCGGGCCAACCGCATCGGTCCCATAGCGCGCGGTGATCTTCGCGAGGAACTTCACCGGCAGGTGCAGGCCAGCGTCGCCCAGGGCGCGACGGTGCTGTGCGGTGGCAGGCCTTTACGAGGCAAGGGGTTCTTCTATCCACCCACGGTGCTTACGGGTGTCACGCAAGGCATGCCGGTCTTCGACGAAGAGACGTTTGGCCCGGTGGCCGCCATCACGCGCGTGCGTGACGCCGATGCGGCGCTTGCCGCAGCGAACGCCAGCCAGTATGGCTTGAGTGCGAATCTCTGGACGAGCGACATCCCGCTGGCTCGCAGGATGGCTCGGGAGTTGGAGACAGGGAGCGTGTTCATCAACGGCGTGACCGCCTCCGATGCGCGTGTGCCTGTGGGCGGCATCAAGCAGAGCGGCTACGGACGCGAGCTTTCGCACTTCGGCGCGCGCGCTTTCACCAATGTGCAGACGGTATGGATTGAGGATCTTGAGACGAGCGCCGGTTGACGCCGCAACGTGCGCCTCAGTCGAAGAGCACCACCTGCCGTATCGCTTCGCCCCGGGCCAGGCGGTCGAAGCCGGCATTCAGTTCGTCAAAGCGCAGCCGATGCGTGAGCAGATGATCTACCGGCAGGAGCCCGGCGCGGTATAGCGCGATGAAGCGGGGCAGATCGCGCGAAGGTACAGCGGAGCCCATGTAAGAGCCCTTGATGGTGCGCTCCTCCGCGGCAAGTGTGACGGCAGGCAGCGTGATCATGCGGCCTGGCGCGGGCAGACCTACGGTGACGGTTGTGCCTCCGCGACGTGTGGCTGCGTAGGCTTGCGCAAAGACGATCTCACTGCCCACAGACTCGATCGCACAACTAACGCCGCCATGGGTGAGGTCGCGCACGGCGTCTACCAGCGCGGAGTCTCGCCCGTCGAAGGTGTAGTGAGCGCCCAGGGTGCGGGCGGTGGCAAGCTTCGTTTCGTTCACGTCGATGGCGATCAGCGGAAACGCGCCGCTCGCCCTTGCGCCCAGGAGGGTCGCCAGGCCAACACCTCCAACGCCGAAGACCGCGACGCTTTCTCCGGGCGCAATCTTTGCGGTATTCACCACGGCCCCGACGCCGGTCATCACAGCGCAACCGAAGAGTGCGGCGATCTCCGGCGCGAGCGGCTCCTCGACTTTCACGGCGGAGCGAACCGACACAACACAGTACTCGGCAAAGGCGGAAAC
>CAXUIF010000157.1:3552-7641 GCA_964250995.1 uncultured Acidobacteriaceae bacterium | reverse complement strand
GGGGAACGCAAGCGCCTCGGCCCAAGGCCAACAGCGGGCGCGTGCTGTATGACTCGTTGTTTCTCTCCGCAGAAGACGTGCTCGGCAAGCAGGCGGGTCGCCGCGTGCTGATTGTGTTCAGCAACGGGGTCGACCGCCACAGCAAGGAGTCGCTCACCGAAGCCCTTGAAGCGGCGCAGCGCACCGACACGGTGGTGTACGCGGTCTACTCCAAAGGGCAGACCCCGCGGGAGTTCAACGACCCTCGCGAGAATCCCGGGTACTACGATCCCTATGATCCGTATGGATACGGCGGCTATCCGGGAAACGGGCAACCGGGCACACCGGGAAGCGGCGGGCGGCCCGGCACCGATGGCACCTATGGGGATCCGGACGGCCGCAAGATCCTGGCGCGCATTGCCGGCGAAACCGGCGGCCGCGTGTTCGAACTGAAGAGCAAAGGCTCCATGGACGAGATCTACCGAGAGATCGCCGACGAGTTGCGCGCGCAATACCGGATCGGCTTCGTCCCGACATACGAAACCGCGAGCGACGGCTTCCACCCGGTGCAACTGACGCTCACGAACCCTGCGGCTAAGAAGTTCGAGGTGCAGACGCGCACTGGGTTTTACCGCGGACCTGCTAAGCCGCGCTGACGAGCGTTATTTCGGCTGAAGCCGTTTCAGGCAAAGGGTGGCAAGGGCTGGGCTGTTCGCAATCGCGAGACCGGATGCTTGGTGAAAGGCGGCGTGTTCTTTTTGTGCGCGCGCCAACCCACCAGGATGACCGCGCCGATGATGATGGCCAGAATGGCTACGGCAGCCATCGCGACCACGATGCCAAAGCTCGGCTTATTGGGTTTGACCTGTTCCAGTTCCATGACAGGTTTGGATGCAGTCTCCCTCTCAAGCCATAGATCCGTGTCACAGCTGGTGGGCAACGGCGAATCGAAATTGCCCGTCGCGCATCTTTGCCCCATGATGGGTGTGCGTACCGGTGTGGACACGACGTACGCCCGAAGGAGAGGCATGAAACGTTCTGGCAGCTTTGCAGGGGCCCTTGCAGCCGCGGTGGTTGGGAGCAGCCTGGCGCTGGCCGCGGGCGGACAGATTACCGGGCAGCCGTATCCCCATGCGCACGTTTATCCAGAGGTGAGCCAGGCACAGAGTGACGTACAAACTGCGCTGGTGGAGGCTCGCCAGACCCACAAGCGGGTGATCCTCGACTTCGGCGGCGACTGGTGTCCGGACTGCCAGGTGCTGAACCTGTACTTCGGCCAGAGCCCCAACCGCGAGCTGGTCGACAAGTATTTTGTGCGGGTGAACGTCAACATAGGCCATGAAGACGCCAACCTCGAGCTCGCCCACAAGTATGGCGTTCCAGTACAGGGAGTGCCCGCGCTGGCCGTGTTGGACGACCACGGCAAGCTGCTGTATGCCCAGAACAAAGAGTTCGCGAGCATGCGGCACATGCAGCCGTCAGACCTGACGCAGTTCTTAAACAAGTGGAAGCCGTAACGAAGCGTCCACCCTTCCTTGCAAGACGCCTATGCGCGCCCCTACTGCGGTTTCGGGCCTAGTTGAGACGGTCTGGCTCCTTCCGGCCCACCGGGTCGGCCGGCTGCTCACGCTGCTGCGGCGCGCAGCGCTGGCCGCGGCGGAGCACGACGCCCTGACGCTGGCGCAGGCGATCGCTTACTCGGCTACTGTCGCGCTGTTCCCCGCGCTGATCGTGGCAGCGGCGGTGATTGGGATGCTGCCCGGGGATCTGCCCTTTCGCTCCCAGCTTGGGGTGTTTTTTGTTCGCGTCCTGCCGTCCAATGTGTTGCCGGTGCTGGAGGGCTACTTCACGGTCACGCACAAATCGCAAACGGCTGGAGCGCTGCTCGGCTCGCTGGTGGTGAGCTTGTTTGGCGCAGCCAACGTGATGGCGACCCTGATGGAAGGCTTCCGTCGCGCGCACGACCTGCCCTTGCTGCGCGGCAGCTTTTGGCACCGGCGCGGCCGGGCCCTGGCGTTGGTGCCGCTGTCGGTGGTGCCGATGTCCGCGACCAGTGCGCTGGTGGTCTTCGGCAACGTGCTGACGCACTGGTTGGCGCGGGATCTTCCCAACGAGCTGAAGCCGAGCTTCTCGACGCTGGCGCTGGTCCTGCGCTGGGGCACGGCGTTGGCCGGCAGCACCGCCATCATCGGCCTGATCTATCACCTGGGCACCGATCTAACGCTCGGGGTGCGTACACGCTTGGAGCCCTGGGTGCGCGAGCCATGGACCGTGCTGCGCCATGGCTGGACGTGGCGCGCCAGCCTGCCCGGTGCCGTGCTCGCGACAGGACTGTGGTTTGTGGCGACGCTGCTGTTCGGTTTTTATGTGACCCGTTTTGCCAACTACACGCGGGTGTATGGTTCGCTGGGGGCGGCCATCGCGTTGTTGGCCTGGCTGTACCTCATTGCTCTCTGCGTGCTGGTTGGGGCCGAGTTCAACGCCCAGATCGCGCAACCCCAACGCGACGCCGACAGCCATGCCGCCGTGTGGAAGCTGCCGGGATGGCGTTGGCGCCGGGACGGCCCGGCGTAAGCGTCTCCCTCAGAGAAAGCCCTGCTGTGAAGGCGTACCGCGGCAGGACCTGGAGCTCTCGCATAGAATGGGCCTGAGATCGGCTGGGCTCGCCAAGGGCTCTCAAAACTCGAGCCGACGGCGAGCGTGCATGAACGGGTCCGACAGTAGCTGGAGCACAGGGAAGTCAGTCCGACGGGCGAAGATCGTCGCCACACTGGGACCGGCGTCAAGTACGGAAGAGGTGTTTCGGCGTCTCGTGCGGGCGGGCCTGGATGTGGCGCGCCTGAACTTTTCGCACGGCTCCCACGAGCAAAAGGCGGAACTGATTGCGATGGTGCGCAAGGTCGCCCGCGAAGAAAAGAAGCCCATCTGCATCCTCGCCGACCTGCAAGGGCCCAAGATTCGTACCGGCACGCTGCTGGGCGGCAAGCCCGTGCTGCTGGAGACTGGCAAACGGCTGACCATCACGCCCGAGCGCGTGGAGGGCACGGCCGAACGAGTTTCCACCGTTTTCACGACCTTGGCCGAAAACCTTAGGCCGGGCGACCAGATTCTGCTGTCGGATGGCCTGATCGAACTGCGCGTGCTCGCACTGGACGGCGCGGATGTGGTGACCGAGATCATCAACGGTGGGCTGCTCGGGGAGAAGAAGGGTATCAACCTTCCCGGCGTGGCGATCAAGGTGCCGTCGCTCACCGACAAGGATGAACAGGATCTCGCCTTTGCGATCCAGCACAAGTGCGACACCATCGCGGTTTCGTTTGTGCAGACTGCGGACGACGTTCGGTATGTGAAGGGGCGCATCGCCGCGTTGGGATCGGATGCGTGGGTGATTGCGAAGCTCGAGAAGCCGCAAGCCATCGATCATCTGGACAGCATCCTGGAAGCCGCGGACGCCATCATGGTGGCGCGTGGCGACCTGGGCGTGGAGGTGCCCCCGGAAAAGGTGCCCGCCATCCAGAAGCACATCATTCGCCGCGCAGCGGAGTATCGCAAACCCGTGATCACGGCGACCCAGATGCTGGAGTCGATGATTGAAAACCCACGGCCCACGCGCGCCGAAGCCTCCGATGTAGCCAATGCCATCTACGACGGCACCGATTCGGTGATGCTGTCCGCGGAATCCGCGGCCGGCAAATACCCCGTTGAGGCCGTTGCCATGATGGCCAAGATTGTCACGGAAACCGAGGCGCAGATCCTGCTCGAGCCGCGCAAGCCAGTCTCCTGGCAGCGCCGCTCGCTGTCCATCCCGGAGACCATTTGCGAATGCATGGCGCACTCGGCGCAGGATATGGATCTGGCCGCCATCGCCATCTTCACCGAATCCGGCAACACCGCGCGCCTGCTCTCGAAATACCGCCCCGAAGCGCCGATCTTTGCGATGAGCCCGTTTGAGCCGGTTGTGCAGCGCACGATGCTGCTCTGGGGTACGCATCCACTATGCGTCAAGCGCTTCGACGGGACCGACATGCTGGTGCAGGTGGCAGAAAATGTGCTGGAAGGCGCGGGCTTCGTGAAGGCCGGCCAGGTGGTCGGGATCGTGGCCGGCACCGC
>CAXUIF010000157.1:0-3452 GCA_964250995.1 uncultured Acidobacteriaceae bacterium | reverse complement strand
CTATGGGCCGCATTCACATCCTTTCCGACCAGGTCGCCAACCAGATCGCGGCGGGCGAGGTGGTGGAGCGACCGGCTTCTGTGGTGAAGGAGCTGCTCGAGAACTCCCTGGACGCGGGGGCGACCCGCATTCGGATCGAGGTGGAGGCGGGTGGCCGCAAGCTTATCCGCATCGTGGACAACGGTCACGGCATGGGCCGCGACGACGCGCTGCTCGCCTTTGAGCGCCACGCTACCTCGAAGCTCCGCTCCTCGGACGATCTGCTGTCCATCGCCACGCTCGGGTTTCGCGGCGAAGCCCTGCCCTCGATCGCTTCGGTAGCCCGGGTGAGCCTCCAAACGCGCGCCGCGGACGACGAGGTGGGGACCTCGCTCGAGATCGCCGGCGGCAATCTGCTGCGGGTTGAGGACGCCGGTCTGCCTCCGGGTACGACGCTGGCGATCCGGGATCTGTTCTTCAATACGCCGGCCCGGCGCAAATTCCTGCGTTCCGAGCAGACGGAGCTGGGTCATGTCGCGGCGCTGGTCACCCACTACGCCCTTGCGCATCCGGCCAAGCACTTCGAGCTGCATTCGGCCACGCAGGCCCTGCTGACTGCCCCGGCGGTGGCGAACGCGGGCGAGCGGCTGTACCAGATCTTTGGCGGCGAAACATTCGATTCGCTGATCTCCGTTGCCGCCGAGATCGACTTCGCCCGCGCCGGGCTGCCGGAGCCTCCGCCCTGGAAGCGCGCCGAAGACTACGATCCCCCTGAGCCCGGACTGGTTCGTCTGACCGGGTTTGTGTCCAAACCGGAGCTGCAAAAGCTCAATCGCAATTCCATCTACATCTTTGCCAATGGACGCTTGATCCGCGACCGCCTGATCCTCCACGCGTTGACGGAGGCGTACCGCAACATCATCCCGCCCACCAGCTTCCCGGTGGTGCTGCTGTTTCTCGAGCTTCCACCCCAGGAACTCGATGTGAACGTGCATCCGGCCAAGACCGAAGTCCGATTCCGCCAGTCTGCGTTTGTGCACGACTTTGTGCGCGACCAGGTGCGCGCCGCCCTGATGAAGGCGCGCCCTGCCGCGAGCTTCTACACGGCGCTGCACTCCGGACCGACGGCCAGCGAACTGCTCACGGTGGACGTCAGCCCGCTGCCCGGGGTGGACCAGCCCCTCTACCAGCCACACACGCTCGTCGCCCAGAGCGAAGGTCTGCTCGAGCCCACGGAGGTGGCCCGCTTTGCCTTGCAACCGCCGCTGGTGCCGCCGTCTCCGGGCCGTCTTGGCTTCCAGGGCGCCGGCCTGGCGATCGGCTATGACGAGCCCGCGCCGCAAGCGAATCCTGCGCAGATGCCACCGAGGGACTCACCCCTGCCTACGCTGAACGCGCTGGCGAGCCTGCGGCCGGTGGGCCAGCTACGCGACTCCTTCATTTTGGCGACCAACGAGGAAGGGCTCTGGATCGTAGATCAGCACGTCGCCCATGAGCGTGTGCTGTTTGAGAAAATCCTTCGCGAGCGCCATACGGAAAGCGTGCAGCGCCAGCGCTTGCTGATGCCCGTGCTGATTGAACTGCTTCCCGAGCAGATGGTCACCTTTGCCGCGATTGCGGAGGAGTTGGAGCGCAACGGCTTTGAAGCTGAGCCGTTTGGGCCACGCACCCTCGCGGTAAAGGCGGCGCCGGTGGGCCTGGAAGGGCGCGAGCTCGAGCGCATGCTCGAGGAGGTGTTGGCGGTAGCCGACCGCGAGCAGCAGGCCGAAAACGCCGAAGCTCGCCACACACGCATCGCCGCGTCCATTGCCTGCCACGCGGCCATCAAGATCAACACACCGCTCGAGCCCGCCAAGATCGACTGGTTGTTGGCCGAACTCGCGAAGACCGAGCATCCTACCAGTTGCCCACACGGCCGTCCGATCGCCCTGCGGTATTCTTTAAAGGACATCCAGCGGGCCTTTCAGCGGATCTGACGCGCAGTACGCGGTAGCTCCCGGAGCCTACCGCCTTTCCGGCCGGCCAACCGCATCCAAACTCATCGACACGCGCACGCTGCGCGTGTCCCAGGCCCTGCAGCGGACATCCCCAAGCTTCGCGCACGTAGAAGAGGCAGTTTTGGCAACGACACCCGAGTTACACGAACCCCAGATTGCGACCGCCCGCGCCGCAGCGTGGCACCAGGCAGGCGACGCCCTGCTGACGCTGGAGGCCGCGCGCAGCTGGTTGGAAGACTACGGCTTGGTTCTGTTTGCACCACCCACCGCCGGCCTGGGCGCGCCCGCGCCTTCGCTGGTGGAGGCTACGCTGGGCGCCGCGAAGTCCAGTGCCACGCCGGCAGAAAGCGGAACGGCCCGGACTTTGGCGGCGCGTCTGGTCGGTGAGGGATCGGCGCTGCCGCTGAACCTGCTCGGCGGGCCGGGCGATCTACCCGACTTCCTGGTGTCCGCCCAGGCGTTTCCGTTCCTCTTCACGTTGCGCGGCGACAAGGGATGGAAGCGACCGCCGGAGACCACCGGTGCCGTTCGCGTTACGCCGCTGGGCCTGCGTGTCTATGAGGTCCTGGCCGAGAAGGGCCCGCTGACAGTAGCGGAGATCGTTGCCGAAATCGGCCGTGAGGTTACCGATTCGGCCGTGGCCCGGGCCTTGAGCGAGCTTTGGCAGATGCTGCGCGTGCTCCCGGTGCTGCAACAGGGTGAGGGCGCCACGGTTTGGGAGCTGACGACGGCGCGCTTCCTCAAGGGAGTGAAGGCGGGTGCGAACGCCGGCCAGCCCACAGCCCTCAGCGCCCTGGCCTCGCTGTATCTCACGCAGGTGTTCGTCGCTACCGAAGAGGAGATCGCCGGCTTTCTTTCGCCGATCACCGCGCGCTCGCGGGTGCGGGACGTGCTGCATGGACTGTCCGCCGGACGGCAGTTAGCCGAAGGGGTTCTCAACGGCAAAACCGTTCTATACCTGCCCGACACGCTGCCGGACTTCGCCCCGGCGCTGCCGGACGAAGCTGCGACGGAGGCAGAAAGGGACGAGGAGACAGGGGACGCCAGCGAGCCGGCGCGGGGCGCAACCGCCGGGCAGGACGCCGCAACCGCCGCGCAGGACGCAGCGCCCGTGCGCATTCGGCGCTTTGGCGAGGCCGGTGGTTCCGCGCCCGAGCGCAACCTGCGCGGCAAGCCTGTGCGGCGAGAGGGGACCGCTTTCAACAAGGACCGTCCCCGGCGTGAGGGATCGTCCGGCAAGCCGCGGGAGGCTCGTGGCGGTGCCCGTCCTGGCGCGGATCGCGGGCCCTCGGGTCCGCGTGCTGATCGTCCTGATCGTTCCGACCGTCCTGCCCGGCCCGCCCGGCGGGAGGGTGGGGCGGCCGGCTACCAGAGCCGTCCGTCCGGCGGGGGACGCCCGAGCTTCCGCCGGCCCTGGGACGAGGAGCGCGCTGCACGTCCGCCCCGTAGCCGTGACGGCGCGCCGCCCGCGGCTGG
>CAXUIF010000156.1:0-7673 GCA_964250995.1 uncultured Acidobacteriaceae bacterium | reverse complement strand
GCGAAGCTGTTTGTCGAGGCCATCGTAGCGCCGGGGTTTACCGCAGAGGCGCTTGCGACGCTGGGTGCGAAGAAGAATCTGCGGGTGTTGCGGGTGACGCCGAGCGAGGCTGGCCGGGTGGTGAAGTCGATCTCGGGCGGCTACCTGGTACAGAACGAGGACCATGCGCCGGTCTCTGTGGCCTCGCTGCGGGTGGTGACCGAGCGGAAGCCGACTGGGGCGGAGACGGACGCGCTGCTGTTTGCCTGGCGGGTGTGCAAACACGTGAAGTCGAACGCCATCGTGTATGCGCGGCTGGAAGGCGGCTTTGGACAGACCGTCGGCGTGGGCGCGGGGCAGATGAGCCGGGTCGATGCGGCACGATTTGGCGCGATGAAGGCGGTGTTGCCCATGGACGGAACGGTGGCGGCGAGCGATGCATTTTTCCCCTTCGCGGACGGGCTGGAGACGGTGGCCAAGGCGGGGGCGACGGCGGTCATTCAACCGGGCGGGTCGGTACGCGACCCGGAGGTGATCGCCGCGGCAGACCGGCTCGGCGTGGCGATGGTCTTTACGGGGATACGGCATTTCCGGCACGGGTGAGGTTGGCGCTGGGGGGTTGGCGCTTTGCGTTAGCTAGGATGGCGCTTCGCGTTAGCTAGGATGGCGCTTCGCGTTGGCTGGGGATGGCGCTGCGCGTTGGCTGAGGTTGGTGCCGCGCGTTGGCTGGGGATGGCGCTTCGCGTTGGCAGGAATGAGGGTGATCCCCTGTTCAGTCGAAGTGAAATTGCTCGGCCGGAGTCGCGGAAAGCGAGCGCAAGCAACGGCACCGCCGTCACGCGCAGCGCTAATGGCAACGCCGCCAACGCGCAGCGCCAACGGCACAGCCGCCGAACCTTGGTAACACTCCAACGGGTAAACCGCCCGCATCCAAACCGTGTAGAGTACCGTCTAAGTAGCTATTGTTAGGTGCCGCGCAGTCCAGGATCCTGTCGATGACCGTTCGCTTTCGCGCTTCTTTCCTTCCTTTCACCTGTGCGCTTCTGCTGACGCCCGGTCTCCAGGCACAGGCCAAGGCCCCGGCACCCTCCGCGCCAGCGCAAGCGTCGCCGGACCGCGCGGCCTCCTACTACCACTATGGCCTGGCAAAGATCTACGAGCAGCAGTTTTTGGCAAATGGCCGGCAGGACCTGGCGACCCAAGCCATTGAGCAGTACAAACTGGCGCTAACGGCCGACCCGGACTCACCGCAGCTGCAGGATGGCGTGGCGATGCTGTACTTCCGGCTGGGGCGGATTCGCGAGGCGGTTAGCGCGGCGCAGGACCAGATCAAAAAGCATCCGGACGATGTGGAAGCGCATACGCTGTTAGGGCGCGTGTACCTCCGGTCGCTGGACGATCGTCAGGTGCAGGGCCCGCAGTCGCAGGAGATGCTGGGCGCGGCGATCAAGGAATACGAGACGATTGCGCAGCTGAAGCCGAAGGACCTGGAGACGCACCTGCTGCTGGGGCAACTGTATGGGTTGAGCCATGATTCGGCGAAGGCGGAGGCCCAGTTCCAGGCGGCGCAGAAGATTGATCCGAACTCGGAGGAGGTGGTGCTGAGCATCGCCCGGCTCTACTCCGAACAGGGAAATCTGAACAAGGCGGCCAAGACGATCGCGGAGGTGCCGGCCGACGATCGCTCGCCACGGATGAACTTCGCGCTGGGCAACATCTACGATCAGCTGAAGCAGCCCAAGGACGCGGCCAAAGCCTACGGGGCTGCGGTGACGCAAGATCCGGACAATACGGACGCCAAGCGGGGGCTTGCGTCGTCGTTGCAGGCCTCCGGCCAGATGGACGCAGCCGCAAAGATCTATGGCCAGATTTTGGGGTCGGACCCACAGGATGCGCAGTCGCTGATTCGCGAGGCCGACATTCAACGGCAGCAGGGGCACTACGATCAGGCGCTGGCGACGTTGAAGAAGGCTGAGGCGCTGGTCACCAACAACCTGGAGTTGAGCTACAACGAGGCGCTGACCTATGACGCGCTGGGCCGGTTCGACGACGCGATCCGGACGATGAAGACGGCGCTGGCCACCACGACATCCGCGACGGGCAAGTATGACGACAGCGAACGGAGTAACCGCGCGCTGTTTCTGGACCGGTTGGCCATTGTGTACCGTGAGTCCGGCAGGTATGACGACGCCGTGTCGGCGTACAAACAGATGGAGCAGCTCGGCGGGGAATACCAGGCGCGGGGCGCTGAAGGCGAAGTGGATGCGTACCGCGACGCCCACCAGTGGAAGGCGGCGCTGGACGCTGCCGCGGCGGCCGCGAAGGCAATGCCGGACACAAAAGATGTGCAGCTGATCTACGCGCGGCAGCTTGCCGATAGCGGCAGGCTAGAGGACGGGCTAAAGCTGGCCCAGGCTCAGCTGAAGGGCACGCCGGACGATCGCGACGTGTTTGTCACGATCGCCGACATGCAATCGCGGAACAAGCATTGGAAGCAGGCCTCCGAGGCGCTGGACAAGGCAGAGACGCTGGCGCAAAAGCCGGAAGACAAGCTGTTCATCTTCTACTTCCGGGGCTCCATTGCCGAGCGGGAAAAGCTGTACGACCAGGCTGAAGGCGAGTTCCGCAAGGCGCTGGCCCTGGACCCCGAGAATGCCGCAACGGAGAACGACTACGGCTACATGCTGGCCGAGCGCGGCGTGAAGCTGGACCAGGCCATGACGATGCTGCAGAAGGCGGTCCGCTACGATCCGCAGAACGGGGCGTACCTGGATTCCTTGGCATGGGCGTATTACAAGCAGGGCAACTACGCGCTGGCTGAGGATACGGAGCGTAAGGCCGTGCTCCGCCAGCCGTCCGACCCGTCGATCCTGGCCCACATGGGCGAGATTTACGCGCACAACGGCAAGCTGTCGCTGGCGGTAACGGAGTGGGAACGCTCGGTGGCCCAGTATGCGACGTCGCTGGCGCCCGAGGCGGATCCGGCCGATGTGGGCCGGACGCAACATGATCTCGAGAGCGCGCGGGTACGGCTGGCGCACGCGGCCACGGGGCCGGAGAGCAGGAAGTAAGCAGGGCACAGGGTTCGGGTTCAGGGCCCAGCATGCCGCGGCGGAAGGGCCCGGCCCTGGTGTTGCTTTCTGCGGACGGCTTTCTACTCACTTTCCACTAGACTCGGCGTAGATGCACTTTGATCTGCACAGGTTTGGGGTCTTTGGCGCGGCTGAAGAGCAAATGGCAGTGCGTGCCTTTGCGGCGCCGCCAGGCGATGGACGCGGGCCCTTCGAGCGCGACCGGGACCGGGTGGTGTGGTCGCGGGCCTTCCGTCGACTGGCGGGCAAGACGCAGGTATTTACCAGCCGGGCGTCGGACCACTTTCGCAGCCGGCTGACGCATACGATGGAGGTGGCGCAGGTGGCGCGGCAGATCGCTGCGGCGCTTCGGTTGAACGAAGATCTGTGCGAAACGCTGGCCCTGGTGCATGACATCGGCCATCCGCCCTTTGGCCACGCGGGAGAGCGGGCGCTGGATCGCTGCCTGCAGGGCCATGGTCTGCGTTTTGATCACAATCTGCATGCGTTGCGCATTGTGGAGCGCTTTGAGCAGCGCTACGCGGGCCATCGCGGGCTGAACTTGACGCTGGCCACGCGCGAAGGCATTGTGAAGCACTCGCGGGAGTACACGGTGAGCGAGCATCCGGAGTTGGCCGAGTACTATCTCGACCAGAGCGCCCCGCTGGAGGCGCAGATCATCGATCTAGCAGATGAGATTGCGTACCTGACGGCGGATCTGGATGACGGCGTAGAGTCGGGGCTGCTGGAGGTACGGGACATCTGCGACCGCGTTGGGCTGTTGGGTAGCTGCTTCGCGGCAGTGCGGGCGGCTCATCCAGCGGCGGAAGAGAAATATGTGTTTCACGATGCGCTGCAGGCCATGCAGAAGCGGTTGGTGCGCGACCTGATCGGGAACACGGCGCGGAACGTGGAGGCGAGCGGTGCCGAGGACCTGGCGGGGGTACGGGCGCTCGGGCGACGGCTGGCCGTCTTCTCCCCAAACGTCGAAGCGGAGCGACGCCAGGAGAAGCAGTTTCTATACAACACGCTGTATACCTGCCCGGAGTTGGAGCGCGAGCACGATAAGGCGGAGGATGTCGTTACGGAGTTGTTTGAATATTGGGCAAGCGAGCCGGAAGAACTGCCGGAGGCGTACTTTGCGGAGATCGAAAGCGAAGGCCTGGCGCGGGTGATTGCGGATTACATCGCGGGAATGACGGACAACTTCATCCTGATGCAGTTTGCCGAGGTGCGGCGGCGGGTGCGCGGAAGTGTCGGGTTGCGGACGACGCGTTCGTCGGATCAGGGGTGAGGCATTTTGACGATTTGTCAAAACGGGCTGAATAATGGATAGTAGGTATAGACGCGCAAGAGCCAAGGTGCGTCTTCCCCGCCGATTATGGGGAGAGTTTTGAGCAGGGTAGCTTACCCTGCGTCGCGGCGTGTCAGGCCTGACCGGACATGCTGCTTGCCAGCCGCGGTGGCTGGCCACACTTGAGGAGAACGATATGCGCGAGATCATTACCCTGCAGTGCCCGGTTTGCAAGAACCGGAACTACTCGACGACAAAGAACAAGAAGACCACCACGGGGCGTCTAGAGTTCTCGAAGTTCTGCAACACGTGCCGCAAGCACACGGATCACAAAGAAACCAAGTAAGCAGGTGGGCGGGTCAGCAAACGCAGCACGTCGGCAACGTTCCAAGCCGACCTGCTGACAAGGTGGCTGGCTCGCTGGCTCGCTGCCTCCCACAGGGGAGTAAGCTCAACGGTTAAACTGTCGGTCTCCAAAACCGAACTTCTCGGTTCGAATCCGAGCTCCCCTGCCAGCTTTTCTCCGGTGTTTTCCGGAGTTTCATCCGCGGTACGAGTGCCTCTTCGGGACAAGATGCCGGAGAAGGAGTTTCAGGAGCAACGCCCCATGGCTAAGGCCGCTGTTGTGGAAACAACGTCGCAACCCGCCGTAATAGAACGAGCGGAGTCTGGCCCGGCGCGGCTGGTGCAGTTCTTGAAGGACACGCGCCAGGAGATGCGCAAAGTCGTCACACCGACCCGCGACGAAGTGCGCACCAACACCATCATCGTCGTCGCTACGGTGTTTCTTTTTGCCGCCTACTTTGCTGTGATCGACAACACGCTGGGCCGGCTGATTGACCGCGGTCTACTGAAGCTTACCGGTCACTAGACCGCCCGAAACCGCGCGAGACCCACTTATGGCAAACGAGATCGAACAGAACGAGCAAGTGCTGGAAGCCACCAACGAGACCGAAGCGTTTGACGCAGGGACGGCGGTTGAGAGCGAAGTGAACCTGACCCAGGGCATGGAGGCCAATGAAGGTGTAGCCACCTCCGAACCGGTCGAAATGCCCCAAAGCCACTTCAAGTGGTACATTATCCACGCCTATTCCGGCTTTGAGCGGAAGGTGAAGGAATCGTTGGAAAGCCGTGTGCGTGCCTATCGGCTGGAAGATCGCGTGGGCCGCATCGAGATTCCGACGGAGCCGACCACCGAACTCCGCAATGGAAAGAAGTACACCATCGACCGCGTGTTCCTCCCGGGCTATGTCTTCGTGGAGATGGCGCTGGACAACGATCTTTGGCACGTGGTGAAGAACACGCCGCGCGTAACGGGCTTTCTGCAGACGGGGGATCAACCAAACGCCCTTTCCGAGCAGGAGGTCAATGCGATGCTGAATCGCGCCGACGTCAGCAAGGAAAAGCCGAAGCTCAAGGTCAAGTTCGAAAAGGGCGAGCAGGTCCGGATCACTGAGGGCCCATTTGCCAACTTCAACGGGGCGGTGGACGACATCAATGAGGACAAGCAGACGCTTAAGGTGATGGTGTCGATCTTTGGCCGGCCCACGCCGACTGAGGTGCCGTTCGCCAGCGTGGAAAAGGCAGACGATTAGACCTCCATCGGCTGCTTCCGGGCGCAAGCGCCTGGACTCGCAGCGGTTCGAATCGAGTTTTCAGGAGTCGCAGCCCGGCCGCTTCACCGGACCTTCAAGCTCCTGACGCAGCACACCCATCAGCGAGACCTGCCAGTGTGCAGGCTCGCGGCACAGGAAGGATGTACCCCAATGGCACCGAAAAAGATCAATGGCTATGTGAAACTTCAGGTGACGGCCGGCAAGGCCACACCGGCTCCGCCGATCGGACCTGCGCTTGGACAAGCGCAGGTCAACATCATGGAGTTCTGCAAGCAGTTCAACGACCGCACCAAGGACCCGGGCCTGGCGGGCATGGCAATTCCGGTCGTCATCACGGTGTACGCCGATCGCACCTTCACCTTCATTACGAAGACGCCGCCGGCGCCCGTACTGCTGCTAAAGGCTGCGGGTGTCCCCAAGGGCTCCGGAACGCCAAATAAGGACAAAATCGGCAAGGTGACCGAGGCGCAGGTGTTGGACATCGCCAAGCAGAAGATGCCGGACATGAACGCTGCCTCTGTGGAAGCGGCGGCGAAGACGATCCGCGGCACGGCGCGTTCTATGGGTCTGGAAGTCGTCGCATAAGGTCCACGTGCATGGGCGAGGGGTGTACGGGTTCAACCCGTACACCCTTTTTGCTGCTCGTGTCGGATAGCCTCAGGAAAGGCAGGCCGTTAGGCAAACAGCTTCGTCTGGCTTGGAGAGACCGGCATGTACTTCTGGACCGACCGGCGCACTTCTTGCTGGACGTCCCTGGTGACCAGAGCATCCGTCGATCGGCCTTGCAGCTCGTGCTGGCGGCAGACGCGGTGCAGGATGGCCGCCATCCGGCGGCGGTACGGGCCGTCCACGAAGTCTGCATTCGCGAAGCGTCGCTCGTAGTCGCCAGCCAGATGGGGGAAGTGCTCGCGAACGAAGCTCAGCCAGGTAGGACGCGAGCACGACTTCAGGAACAGGGAATGCGCTGCCAAGAAGCTTGCTTTGACGGTAGCTGCGGTTTGGGCCACGCGGTCGATGGAGGCCTCGGCGTCGTTGATGCCGGGCAGCAACGGCGAGCAAAGGATCCCGGCCGTCAGGCCTGCCTCTCGCAAGCGACGGACAGCGGCGAACCGCAGGTCGGGGCGCGGCGCGCGAGGCTCCAGTTTGCGGGCAAGCTCTGCGTCCGTGGTGGTGATTGTCAGGTGAACCACAAGGATGTTGCGCTCCGCGATACGGGTGAGCAAGTCGAGGTCGCGCACGATGAGGTTGGACTTCGTAATGATGCCGAGCCGGTGGCCGCGGCGCCGACTAAAGACTTCAAGCACGCTGCGGGTGAGACCGGCGCGACGCTCGATGGGCTGGTACGGGTCGGTCGCCGTGCCGAGGGCGATCTCCTCCTGGGGATCCATGCGGCTGAGCTCTTGCTCCAGCAGCCAGGCGGCATTCTCCTTGAGATAGATCTCCTGCTCGAATGCCTTCGCCCAGGGCTGCTCCGGACTGTCGTGATGACCGGAGGGGATCGCCTGGACCTTGTCGGGCTGCAGGAACTCATGGGTATAGCGGGCGTAGCAGTATTTGCAGCCGAACTCGCAACCGCGATAGGGGTTGATGGACCATTCCAGTGACAGGTTCCGCTTGCTGACCGAGCGGTTCAGCAAAGACTTCGCACGCATGGCACGGAACTCAATAAGGTGCCCGTCGTCGGTGTGAGTCGCTTGGGCGGCGAGCCGGGCC
>CAXUIF010000155.1:0-7687 GCA_964250995.1 uncultured Acidobacteriaceae bacterium | reverse complement strand
GCGAGTTTGCTGGCTTGTGGATCGGGTGCGAGTGTGGCGCAGATGGGCGCGGGTGAGGAGAAGGTCGCGGTGGGCTCGGCCATGGACCCGGCGAAGGCGCAGGATCAGCTGCTGAGCCTCCTTGAGCATGAGCTGATGGGTGTCGTGCAGGCGATGCCGGCCGACAAGTTCGCGTTTGCGCCGGGGCCCTCGAACTTTGCTTCAGGATCAACGGCGACCTTCAGCGGTGTGCGGACGTTTGCGCAGCAGGCGGTGCACCTGGCACAGGCGAACTACTTCTTCTTTGCGTCGCTTGGAGGGCCCAAGCCTGCGGTCGACGTGAAGAGCCTGGGGGCGTTGAAGTCCAAGGAGGAGATTGTGGCCGCACTGCAGGCGTCGTTTGTGTATGCGCATCAGGCGGTGGCCACGATCACAGCGGCCAATGCCTACGTGGGAATCGAAGGGGCGGACGGGATGCATACGCGGGCTACGGTGGCGAGCTTCGCCGTAGCACACGGTTACGACCATTATGGGCAGATGGTGGAGTACCTGCGGATGAATGGAGTGGTGCCGCCGGGATCGAAGTAGGCGGAATACGTTGGGCGTTCTACGTTGTACGTCAGGGAGGCGTAATGCGTCGGGCGTTCTACGTTCCACGTTCTTCGTTGTGCGCTGTTGATGAACGGGCGGTGGTCAGACCGCAAAGCCGCGGGAAGAAGCGGGCGCGCGGAAGCAGCCCCTGAAAACGTACAACGTATAACTTAGAAAGTACAACCTACAACCTATAGCTCCTGCCCCCGCTGCTCTACCGGAAGGTAGGGCGCGGGGTAGGTGGGGCCGGTGTAGTCGGCCCGGGGGCGGATCAGGCGGTTGTCGTCGTGTTGCTCGAGCACGTGGGCGCACCAGCCGGCGATGCGGCTGATCGCGAAGATGGGCGTAAAGAGATCGATGTCGATGCCCAGCGTGGTGTAGGTAGAGGCGGAGTAGAAATCCACGTTGGCGTTGAGCTTTTTCTGATCTTTGACGAAGAGCTCGATGGCGCGGGACATTTCATACCACTTGGGGTTGGCGTCCTGGCCAAGGTCGTGGGACATCTGCCGGAGGTGGGTGGCGCGCGGGTCTTCGGTGGTGTACACACGGTGGCCAAAGCCGGAGATCTTTTGCTTGGCGGCGAGCAGCTGGCGCACATGCTCGACCGGGTCTTCGCCAGATGCTTCGACCTGGTGAAGCAGGTGCATGACGGCTTCGTTGGCGCCCCCGTGGAGCGGACCTTTCAGCGCACCGATGGCGCCGGTGATGGCAGAGTGCATGTCCGAAAGGGTCGCGGCGATTACGCGCGCGGCGAAGGTGCTGGCGTTGAGCTCGTGGTCGGCATGGAGGATCAGGGCTACGTCGAGTGCTTTGGTGGCAGTCTCGGAGGGCTTTTCGCCGGTGAGCATCCAGAGAAAGTTGCCGGCGTGTGAGAGGGTGGGGTCAGCCTCGACGACGGGCTTGCCCTTGCGGATGCGGTCGAAGACGGCCACGAGCATGGCGATTTGGGCGGTGAGGTCGAAGCTCTTGCGGAGGTTGGCTTCGTGGGTGGTGGCTTTGGCGTCGGGGTCGTAGATCGAGAGCAGCGACACGGCGGTGCGGAGCACTTCCATCGGGGAGGCGTCGCTGGGGAGGGAGCGCAGGAAGTCTACGATGGCGGGGGGCAGCTTGCGGGCGGAGGCGAGTTGCAGGGTGAAACTGGAGAGCTCAGCCGCGGAGGGAAGCTTGCCGTTCCAGAGGAGATATGTGGTCTCTTCGAAGGTGGAGCGTTCGGCAAGCTCATGGATGTCGATACCGCGATAGGAGAGGATGCCCTTTTCGCCATCGATGAAGCAGATAGAGGACTCATTGGCGATGACGTCCTGAAGGCCTCGTGGGGTAGCGGTGGCGGTGGACATGGGCTTCTCCGTGGGCTGAACGCTGGTCCAGCCGTGACGTTTGATTATGGGGAAGGAGGAAAAGGGTTGTCACGACGGTTTGACCGAATATCGCCGTGGTTGACCGGTTTAGCGGCTGTCAATCCCCGCTCGGGTAAAGCGGGCAGGAGAGAAGGGCGTGAGGTCGAGCGCGGGCGGATGACCTTCAATGAGGTCGGCCATCAGGGCGGCTGTGGCCGGGGCGAGCAGGATGCCGTTTCGGAAGTGCCCCGCGGCGATGAGGTGTCGCGGACCGGGTTCTTCGGCAAGGGGCGCGAAGGCGCCAAGGAGCGGCAGATCGTCAGGCGTGGCGGGTCGTAGACCGGCCCAGGCTTCGACAATGGGGGTGCGGGCGGGATCGGCCAGCGCCGGCAGGTGCGGGACGAGCGCGGCTCCGCGTTGCCGCAGGCCGGCGAGGTCTTCGGGAACGGTGTCGAGGTTGAAACCGGCGTTCTCAATGGTTGCGCCAATCAGCGCTGTGCCGGTCTGGGGGCCAGCCGTGCGTGGCACGACGTAGACGTGCTCGCTGCGGTAGACCTCGCACAAGGAGACTTCTGCGGGCAGCCGCACGCGCAGCATCTGGCCTTTGCGCGGCGAGATCTCGGGCGCCGCGGACCAGGCACCCATGGCGTGGACGATCGTGCGAGTCTTGCCCTGATCCCGGGCGCTCGCGAGCGCACCGTGCGGTACAAGGAGCGGAATGCCGGCATGCTGAACGGCTGCCACCAACGCAAGGGCGAGTTGGCGGGGGTCAAGCGAGGCTTCGCGAAGCGAGACCAGGCTGCCGTCCGGCATGTGCTGTTGGGTGACTCTGGTTTGAAACGGCACAGGCTGGCCCGAGAGTTCCTCGAGATCTTCAAGGAAGGCGGGGTACAGGGCCGCGCTGAGGCGAGCGAGCGGGCCAAGGGCCGGCGGGTTATAGGGATCCTGCGCGGCGAGCATGCCTGCGGCTGCCCAGGAGGCTTGCGTCGCAGCAGCGCGCGGCTCATGGAGGGCCACCTCGGCGCCGCGCCGATGCAGTTCCAGGGCGAGGCTGAGGCCGATCACGCCGGCGCCCAGGATCGTGACATCAGGATGGGACAACAACGGAAGCGGCCCTCAGCACCTCAGTGTAGTTTGTGGTGCGGAGCGGCACCGTGGGTAACCAATCGCTGCCGCATGTCGTCCATCTCAGGGGACCTGTGTTCACCGCAGCGGAGCGAATGGCGGATGAGCGGACTTGAACAAAGGAGTGGCTTCTATGAATGATCGAAACGATGGAGCGGTGGTCGAGCACCGGGCACCCAACTGGCTGGTAGGTTTGACGGTGCTGGCGCTACTGGCCTCGCTCGGCGCGCTGGGATGGGCGCTGGGTTTGCAGAATCACCTGACGGTGGCGGAAGGCAAACTGACCTCGGCGACGCAGCAGAATGCGGCGCTGGCGGAGAAGATTGAAGATACGAACGAACGGTTGCGGGCGCAGGGAGAGGCGCTGGGCCAGACTGTAGGGCTGACCCAGAAACAGCTGGAAGAGCGCAGCGCGCAGCTGGCGGCAGCGCAGAAGAACGTTGTGGTGACTACGCGCAATCTGCAAAAGCAGCAGAAGCAGACAGTGGCCAACCAGAAAGAGGTTCAGCAGCAGCTCGGGGCCGTGCAGACCGATGTTGCCGGCGTGAAGACGGATGTGGGCGGCGTCAAGAACGATGTGGCGACCACACAGGCTGACCTGGCGACGGCAAAGAGCCAACTGACGCGCGTTGTGGGCGACCAGGGCGTGATGAGCGGGCTGATCGCGACCAACCATGACGAACTGCAGGAGCTACGCAAGCGCGGTGAGCGGAACTACTACGAGTTCACCCTGCAGAAGGGCGGCCAGCCCCAGGTCGTCGGCACCGTAAAACTGGCGCTGCGCAAGGCCGATGTCAAACGCTCCAAGTACACGATGTATGTGAGCGCCGATGATAAGAACATCGAGAAGAAGGACAAGAATCTGGATGAGCCAGTGCAGTTCTACTCGGGCAAGTCGCCCGCGCTGTACGAAATTGTGGTGAACAATATCAGCAAAAACCAGGTGCAGGGCTATCTGAGCACACCGAAGAATGCGCCCGCTCCTGTTTCTCTGCCGTAAGTTGCCTTGTTGACCAGGTAGGGCTTCCCTTCGGGAGCCCTACCTCGTTTCGGCTACCCAAAGAAGCGCGCACAGCGAGGCCAGCCTCAATGGCGAGCCGAGATCAGGGGAGCACCGTCGTTTGGGGCTGCTGATTGCGCAGGTCGATGGTCACGGTGGCGCTCTTCTTCCCCTTCCAGGCAACGGCAGTCTGGCCTGGGAAGGGCAAAACGAGGGTTCCCACGCGCGTCTGGCCAGGGTTGATCTCGTCGCCATCCGAGAGGGGCGCCACAGCGTATTGGCGAATGTCGGGGAAGATGTCTTCCAGGCGTTTCAGGTCGGCGGCCGACAGGAGATTGGACTCCAGCTGGGTGCCGTCAGCCAAGGTCACGTGGGCCGTCGCTCCGTTGATGAACAAGGGCAAGCGGAGCTTATCGGTCATGCGGACGTTGGCAAACACATAGAGATCGTCTTCTGATGACGTTGTGGGCGCGCCCAGCACGTGCATGCCGCCGGCGGCGGGCGCGTCCAGCGAGCCGAAGGTGGTGTGCGGTGCGTAGGTCTCCACCGCCGTGACCTGAAGTTCGGAGACCTTGTGCGGGTTGAAATAGAAGACAGCGGCGGCCACGGCGGCAAGCACGAGAACAGCCACAAGAACCGGGAGGGTATTGCTGGTTGGGCGCGCGGGCGCGATTTGGAGCTCGGCCATGGTGCGCTAAGCATAACGTGAGACTTACGATCTTGGCATCTGGATTCGAACTGCCAAGTCAGGGGCGGGGCCGCAACGTGGTTCGCAGCGCGTCCAGCGGCAGTGTGTTGAGCAGATCGGGCGCGGAGAGCCAGGCGCGGCGGAGTTGCACGATGCCGTTGTCGATGAGATCGAGCTCGTCGATGGAATGAGCATCGGTGTTCACTACGAGCTTGCAGCCGAGCTCTTTGGCGCGGCGCAGGTGGAGGTCGGAGAGATCGGCGCGGGCCGGAGCGGCGTTGTGCTCGACGGCGATGCCGAGCCGCGCGGCGACAGGCAGAAGCTGCTCGAGATCGATTCGGTAGGGGTCGCGCTTCAGGACCTTCCGGCCGGTGGGGTGGCCGAGAATCTGAACGAAGGGATTCTCGCAGGCGCGCAGGACACGAGCGGTGACCTCTTCAGAGGTTTGGTTGAAGCCCGAGTGGACGCTGGCGATGACGATGTCGAGCTGCGCGAGGGTTTCACTGTCGAGGTCCATCGTCCCATCGAGGAGAATGTCGCACTCGATGCCGGCGAGGATGGTGAAGTGGGGGGGAAGAGGGCGCAACTTCCCCTCCAAACCTCCAGGTCTCTCCACTGCGCCGCCGTGCGGCTCCGGTCGAGAGGACACCCTCCTTGCAGCCGCGAATAAGCTCGCGAGGCGAGCGTGCTGGCTTAAATCGTTGTCTGCTCTTACAGCTTCATTCACCTCGGCGATGTCGGCCTGAAGATCGGCGGAGGCCTGGCGGATGCGGGCGGCGTGAGCGAGCGCTCGGGCGTCGTTCATGCCGTTGGTCATGGTGAGCAGTTTGGAGTGATCCGTGATGGCGATGTATTCGAGGCCGCGGGCCAGGGCGGCTTCGGCCATGGCGCGGATGGAGTCGGCGCCGTCAGACTCGAACGTATGCATGTGAAGGTCGCCGCGGAGGTCGTTGCGGACGATCAGCTTCGGCAGCTCGTGGCGTGCAGCGGCTTCGATCTCGCCGCAGTTCTCACGGAGCTCGGGAGGAATGTACTCGAGGTCGAGGGCGTTGTAGATCTCGGCCTCTGTCGCGGCTGCGACAATGTGGTTGTCTTCCAGGCGGAGCAGGGCGTACTCCGAGAGCGTGTAGCCGCGCTTGATGGCGCGCTGGCGCAGCGTGACGTTGTGGTGCTTGCTCCCGGTGAAGTATTGCAGAGCGGCGCCGTAGCTGGCGCGGGGCAGCAGGCGCACATCCACCTGGAGATTGTTGCGAAGGGTAAAGCTGACCTTGTTCTGGCCTTTGGCTAAGAGCTTGTCGATCAGCGGAAGCGCGGCGACGTGATCGACGGCCGCCCCGACGACGTCTGGCTCGCAGGCGGGGCCGGTGACAAGCAGGTCGAGATCGCCGACGGACTCGCGGCCGCGGCGGAGCGAACCGGCGGGCGTAATGGTTTCAATGCCGGGGAACTCGCGAATGAGTTCAGCGATGCGTTCGGCGTGCCC
Organism: uncultured Acidobacteriaceae bacterium; assembly: GCA_964250995.1. Classification (GTDB taxonomy): domain Bacteria; phylum Acidobacteriota; class Terriglobia; order Terriglobales; family Acidobacteriaceae; genus Granulicella. The sequence goes on along the minus strand of CAXUIF010000155.1, from coordinate 1,484 downwards.
GCGGGCGACGTCGATGCGAAAGCGCGCGGTGTTCTGACGGTAGTCTTCGATGCCCTTGAGGAGCTTGTCGGTAAACTTCTGGCCCATGCGCGGCAACGTGAGGAGGTCGCCGCGTTTGGCGGCTTGTTCCAGGGCGTCCACATCCGCCACGCCCAGGGCGGAGTAGAGCAGCGCCACGGTCTTAGGACCCATACCGGGGAGGCGCAGCAGCGTGAGCATAGAGGGCTTGTAACGGGTGAGAAGCTCGTCGCGGAGAGGCATGGTACCGGTGGCGACGAGGTCGCGGATGTTGGCCGACATTCCCTTGCCAATGCCGCCGATGGCGAGCAGCGCTTTGGGGTCTGCGTCGGGGCGGGTGAGGGTTTCGAGCTGCGTGGTCTGCTGCTCGACGGCCTCCGCGGCGCGGCGATAGGAGCGTACGCGAAAGGGATCCGCGCCGTCGATCTCGAGCAGTGCGGCGATCTCGTCGAGCAGGCGAGCGAGGGTGATGTTATCCATCACGCCTTTGGACGCAGCGAGGCGTACAGGAGGACGCCGATCAGGGTCTTGCCATCTTCGATCTTGCCGGCGTGGATGAGGCGCATGACTTCAGACAGCGGCGTCATCTGGATCTCGATGCGCTCGTCGTCTTCCGGTGTGGCTTGGCCCAGCGTAAGGTCCTCGGCGAAGAGGATGTTCATGGCTTCGGAGACGAAGCCGGGCGAGGCGTAGTAGGTGACGTGCCTGGACCAGCGTTTGGCACGGTAGCCGGTCTCTTCGATGAGCTCGCGTTTCGCGGCGGGGATGAGCTGCTCGCCGGGCTCGATGCGGCCTGCCGGGAGCTCTAGCAGGAACTTGTTGGCGGCATGGCGGTACTGCCGGATGAGCAGAATGCCGGGGTCGTTGGGGTCGGTAGCGGTGTCGACGGCAAGGATGACGACGGAGCCGTTGTGGCGCACGACGTCGCGGGTAGCGGTGACGTTGCCGGGTTCGCGCACCTCGTCGTGGGTCACCCAGAAGACCTTGCCGCGGTAGACCTCTTTGGAGTTCAGGACTTCGGCTTTACCGGTGAGCTTCTTCGGCGGTGTCTTGATCGGTTTGGCGTTTGGAGGTGCTTGTTCGTTGGCGTTTGCAGCGGGTGTGGAAGCGGAGGCTGCGGTCTGTGCGCGTTTGCGTGCGGTCGACATGGACTTCCACAGTACACGATGCGGATTGTGCATCGGGACGGTGCACCCTGCATCCAAAGCACAGTCACACGGAGCGTGGGGGAGCAGGCGGAGGCGTATGCAGGCGGAGTGTTATCCCATCTCGACGCTGCCCGGTACTTCCGCGCTGTTTCGCGACTTTGCCGAGGCGGCGGACGCAACAACGGTAGCGCGACTGCGGCAGTGGTATCCGGCAGAACCATTTCGCTTGGCATGGGCCGGGTCTGCACCGGAGCTTGCGGAAGACCATCGCGAACGCTTGGCCCGTGCGTTGCACGCGCAGTCGACGCAAATGGGCGC
>CAXUIF010000154.1:0-7737 GCA_964250995.1 uncultured Acidobacteriaceae bacterium | reverse complement strand
GAGTTGGAAATGGTGGGCAACCAGGATCCCAAGATGCCCAAAGGCGTGTTGCTGCTGACAGGGTGGAGCCGGTCTGATCTTGGGCCGACCCTGAAGGAGCACGGAGCGTTATTGGGCCCCGATCCTTACCCGGAAGAGCACTTCTTCGAGCGTTCTGACAACTACTCCCTGGCGCTGAAGGGTGTTGTGGCGCATACGGCGGCTGGCTGGGGAACGCCTCCGACCTACCACCAGCCCAGCGACGATGTTGAGCACCTGGACCTGCCTTTCATGACCACGGCGATTCAATCGCTTGTGGAGCCGGTACGGTGGCTGGCTTCGAGTGACTTCGTGCCGAAGTGGCATCCAGGGGGTCAACCGAAGCCATAGGACCGGACCGGAACTCTACCCGCGAAAGACTTGGACCAGCAGCCAAAGATTCAGAGCAGCGATGAGGACCGCGGCGCAGTAGCTCAGGGCTACAAGCCAGGACGGATTAACGAAGCTGCCCATACGGCGGCGATCACTCGTAAACCGAACGAGCGGAAACACAGCGAAGCTGAGTTGCATGCTGAGGATGGCCTGACTCAGCAAAAGAAGGTTTGAGATTCCCCGTGTGCCGTATAGGGCGGTCACGAAGACTGTTGGCACGATCGCTATGCTGCGTGTGAGCAATCGGCGAAGCCAGGGGGTCATGCGGAAGTGCAAAAAGCCTTCCATCACCACCTGGCCGGCGAGGGTACCGGTCAAGCTGGAGTTCTGTCCGGAAGCAAGAAGAGCAACAGCGAAGATGGTGCTGGCGCCGGCCGCGCCGAGCATGGGCGAGAGCAGCTTGTATGCGTCTGCGATCTCCGCCACTTCGTAGAGTCCGCCACGATGAAAAACCGCGGCGGCGACGATGAGGATGGCTGCATTGACAAAGAGGGCTAAGGTCAAGGCCAGCGCCGAATCCAGATTGGCAAAGCGGATGGCTTCCTGCTTGCCTGCTCGCGTTCTCTCATAATTGCGGGTCTGCACAATTGAGGAATGGAGGTAAAGGTTATGCGGCATGACGGTCGCGCCGAGGATCGTGATCGCAATGTAAAGCATGTTGCCGTTGAAGAGAACTTCGCGCCTCGGTACGAAGAGGTCCTGAGCTACGAGGCTCCACTCCGGGCGTGACAGCAGGACCTCCGTGCCGAAGAGTAAGGCGATGGTACCGATCAGGACGATGACGATCGCCTCGAGGTAGCGGAAACCGCGATGCTGCAGCAGCAGAAGAAGGAGCACATCCGCTCCGGTCAAAACCACCCCGAGCAGTAGCGGTATGTGGAACAGCAGCTGTAACGCGATAGCAGAGCCGATGACTTCAGCAAGATCACAGGCGGCGATCGCGACCTCGGCGAAGATCCACAGCGCAATGGCTACTGGCCTGCTATAGCTCTCGCGGCAGGCCTGGGCCAAGTCTCGTCCCGTGGCAATCCCAAGTTTCAGAGCGAGGCTTTGCAGCAGAATTGCCATCAAGTTCGAGAGCATGACGACGAAAAGCAACCTGTAGCCGTACTTCGAGCCTGCAGCCAGATCCGTGGCCCAGTTGCCTGGGTCCATATAGCCTACTGAGATCAAAAAACCTGGTCCGACGAAGCCCAACAAGCGGCGCCAGAAGGTCGGGGAGGCCGAAAGGCGGACGGAAGAGAAGACCTCCGGTAAGGACGGTCTCGGTTCAAGGATCGTGTCGGGATCGGGCAGCAAGAAAATCTCTCTGGTCCAGGCGATCGACGCTTGGATCCTGTCCCTGAACTGTTGTGAGACGGTCCTACGTGATCGTAGAGGATAGCAGACATCACTAGCATACCGTCAAGCGTCGCCCAGTTGGGCCAAGGGATAGCCTCCCAGCGTCGGGCGCCCGAAGAGAAACCGGCACCTCCGTGCTGTATAGCCCTGCGACATGCACCGGAAGAACAGACAGCCACACGTGATGTGCCGCACCGGGACTTTAGCAGTGATAGAGAGTTAAAAGGCAGCGCACACCGGCAGCATCGCCGATACAGGGCGGGCTGAGAGGCTGATCGACCTCCGCCCAGACCTCTACAACCTTTGTTGAATTCCGCTTCCAAGGAACTCCGTTAGGCTTGGGGCAGTCGCGCACCGATTCAATCGGCAGAAGAGGCGGACCAGTGCTGAACGTTGCTGAGTTTCTAGTCGCCTGCTTCATCCTGCTGTTGTTTGTATCGATCTACCGGAAGAGGAATTCGGCCTCGCTCCGTTTCTGGGTCGTGGGTTGGTTTTGCGTGTTGCTGCATTTCGGGTCGTTGCTGCCGCGACTTCATCCGGGAGCCGGTCAGACCGCCCAGGACATAGCAGCGCTCAGCACCTTGATCGTGTGTGGCCTTTCGTTCGCGCTCTCGGACCCGGCCATCCAAGGTTCGACGAAGCGCCAGATCTTGGCAGCCGTTCTGCTGGGGGTGCCTTGGCTCCTCGTGATGGTTTTTGGGTCATTGCCGGCCCGGTACTTGCTTGCCGCATCTGTTTCGGCGATTACAGGTGATCTCTGCCTGCTCGGCTTCGCAGCTTGGCTTTTTCGAGAAAAACAGGCCCGAGCCCACGCAACGTTCGCGCTGGTTCTTGGGTGCGGGCTGTGGTTGGTCGTGGGCTTCAAAATGCACGCGGCGCATACTGTTCAGGCCTCAGTGCTCACGGTCTGCTTCGGGTTCAACGCCATTCTGCTGGGGATCGGCAAGCCACGCAGCTCGACCGCGACATGGATCACCAGCCTGGGAGGGTTCGCTTGGGCAGCTGTTTGGGTGGTCGCTGCCGGGGTGCAGCAGGTACTTCCCGCGCTTGCCGTGAGCCCGGAGATTTGGAACCTGCCGAAGTACCTGCTTGCCGCAGGGATGGTCCTGCGCCTGCTTGAGGAAGAGATTCGCACGACGGAGTTGACCAGCGAGCAGTATCGGCTGTTGTTTGCCGGCAATCCCCATCCAATGTGGATCTACGATCGCGAAACTCTGGCCTTTCTAGAGATAAACGACGCGGCCGTGGCGCACTACGGCTTTTCCCGGGATGAGTTCCTCGCGATGACCCTGCTGGACGTGCTCGAGCTTGGCGACGATGGTGAGTCCCTGGCCAACCTCAGCAGCCCTGAACCGCAGACGCTTTCCGGTCCGTGGCTGCACCGGCGCAAGGATGGTTGTGAGTTTCAGGTAGACATCGCCAGCCAGCCCGTTCTGCGAGAAGGACAGGATGCGACTTTTGCGCTCATGCACGACGTGACGGAGCCACAACGACTGCATGCGCAGCTGATCCGGCAGGCTCACCATGATGTGCTGACAGGGCTGCCCAACCGGGCATTTTTCGAACACACCATGGAGTCCGCGCTTGCGGAAGCGGCAGCAACGAAAGGGAAAGCGGCGGTCTTCTGCATTGATCTGGATCGGTTTAAACAGATCAACGACACCTTTGGGCACAACGCCGGAGACAGGTGCCTGCAGGCGCTGACCCGCCGCATCAGCGCGCGCCTGGGGCAGCAGGGCACACTGGCGCGCACCGGGGGCGACGAGTTCATGCTTATCCTGAGTCATATGGAGCATGCCGAAGCCGCGGAAAGGCTCGCAAATCAGCTCTTACTTGATCTGAAGCCGTCTGTTCCGCTGGAACGCGGAGAGGTCGAACTGGTGGCCAGTATCGGCTTTGCGGTGTATCCGGACGACGGCCGCGAGGGAGCCCAGTTGTGGCGCGATGCGGACGCGGCGATGTACTGCGCCAAGCGAGCCGGGGGTGCGCAGTGGGTTCGGGTGTCGCGGGAGATCAGCAGGGAGGCAAACGAGGCAAATGATCTGGAGCTTAGCCTGCGGCGAGCTCTCAAGCAGGGGGAGCTTGCTCTGCATTATCAGCCGCAGGTTACGGCTTTCGGAGAGTTGCACAGTGTCGAAGCCCTGATTCGGTTCAAGGATGCGCTGCTGTCCCGAACCCCCGCCGAACGCGTCGTTGCCATTGCAGAAGAGAGCGGGCTGATTGCACCGCTAGGGGATTGGGTCCTCGAAGAGGTCTGCCGGCAAAGCCGTGAGTGGATCGACGATGGACTGCCGCCGGTGCAGATTGCCTTCAATGTTTCGCCGCTGCAACTGAGTCGCTTTAACTTTTCAGTCAATGTTGCGAGCACCCTGGAGCGCTACCAACTGAGCCCCCGCTTGCTGGAGATTGAGGTAACTGAATCGACCGTTATGCCCGATCGTGGAGAGGCCCCGGACCAGATTGCAATGCTGGCCCAGATGGGCATCCACTTTTCGGTCGATGATTTCGGTACGGGGTATTCCTCGCTTGGCCGGTTGCATCAGCTCCCGGTGGAGTCTCTGAAAATCGACCGGACGTTCACTCGGAAGATCGCCGAGAAGAAGGGGACCTATCCTACGGTGCGCGCCATCATTGCCCTGGCACACACGTTGGGTCTAAAGGTGGTCGCTGAGGGCGTAGAAACACAGGAACAGTTACGGATCCTGCGCTCGCTGGAGTGCGACCGGATGCAAGGTTACCTGTTCAGCAAGCCGTTACCGGCCGGGGAAGTGCGCAGCTTTTTAGCCGGATCGCAGGAGGCGCTGCTGGAAGCCGAAGTCGCCTAGGGAGCGGTTGCAGTGAGGGCCGCGGCAGGTATGTGTTGCGCCGAGGCGCGTTGCAGTCGCAGGCCGTTTACCTGATCGAGGATTTGGTCCGCCATCAGGCGTTTGGTTTGGACGGGGAACTCCAAGGTATCAGTAGCGGTGATGAAGAGGCCGCCATTGTGATCGGAATCGAAGCCAAGGCCGGGTGCACCGATAAGGTTGGCGACGATGGCATCGGCGCCTTTGCGCAGCAACTTCGCGCGCGCATTCTCTTCCAGGTGGTCGGTCTCAGCGGCAAACGCGATCACTAGCGTATCCGGGGAGCGCTGAGCCACGGCTTGAGCGACCAGATCGGACGTGGGTTCAAGGTGAAGGGTGAGCGGCCCGGAACGGCGGAGTTTCGTGGGTGAAGGCGTGAGAGGCCGGAAATCCGCCACGGCAGCCGCGGCAATCAAGATGGACACGCGGGCGAGGTTCGCCTCGATAGCCTGCCACATCTGGTCCGCGCTTTCGACCCGCAGGACTTCGCATTCAGGCGGCCCGGGGAGAGTGGACGCGGTAACCAGGATGACCTTCGCGCCGCGGTTGCGGGCCGCGGCGGCGAGGGCGTGGCCCATGCGCCCGCTGGAGCGATTGCCGAGGAAGCGCACAGGATCGATAGCCTCACGGGTGCCGCCGGCGGTCACGAGCACGGTTTCGTTGCGCAAGTCTTGCGTGTGGCTTACTGCGGCGAGCGTAGCCTCCACGATCCTGTCGATGCTGGCCAGGCGACCGCTGCCGGTCATGCCACAGGCGAGATAGCCGGGCTCGGGGGGACCGACCCGGGCGCCCCGATCCTGGAGGAGCTGCACGTTGGCCTGTGTGGCGGGGTGCTGCCACATGTTGACGTTCATGGCGGGCGCGAGGACAAGGGGGGCGTCGGTAGCCAGGTGCACGGCCGAGAGGAAATCGTCAGCCATGCCGTGGGCAAGACGGGCGAGCGTGTTGGCCGTGGCGGGTGCGACCAGGAGCACGTCGATGGTTTGCGCGACGGCAATGTGCTCGATGGGACCGTCGGGGTGCTGGGCCTGGTCGGGGGACCACAGGCTGGTGTAGACGTGTTTGCCCGTGAGCGCGTTGAAGGTAAGGGCGGTGATGAAGCGCTCGGCCGAGCCAGTGAGCGCGACCTCGACTTCAGCGCCGCGGTCCCCAAGCGCGCGAACGATCTCCGCCGCTTTGTACGCGGCGATACCGCCGCAGACGCCGACGAGGACCTTCATGCCGGATCCTCGGTGGGGGAAAGCAGGAGATTGTCGATCAGTCGGGTTTCGCCGACCCACGCAGCCACCGCGAGCAGGGTGTTGGGCTCAACATGCGTTGCTGGAAGCAGTGTGTTGCGGTTGACGGCCTCCACGTAGTCGAGGCGGAGATGGGGGGAAGTGAGATGTTCCCGCATGCGTTGGATCAGCGTTGCGACGTTGTGTTCGCCGGCGATGGCAGCGCGTTGTGCGCAAAGGAGGGCCTGCGACAGCGCGAGCGCTTCGACGCGCTGCTCGGGGGTGAGAAAGCGATTGCGGGAGCTGAGCGCGAGGCCGTCGGGGTCGCGTACCGTGGGGCCGACCACGAGCTCCACGGGAAGATCGAGGTCGCGGACGACGGCGCGAAGGACAGCTACTTGCGCCGCGTCCTTTTGGCCGAAGAAGGCGCGGTCGGGTTGGAGTATGTTGAACAGCTTGGTGACGACGGTGGCCACCCCACGGAAGTGGCCGGGGCGGGACCGACCGTCAAGACGGGTGCCGAGGTCGCCGGGATCGACCGCGGTGCTGAGGCCGCCGGTGGGGTACATTTCGGCACTGCTGGGGCTGAAGACGAGGTCAACGCCTTCGGCCTGGAGCAGGGCGCTGTCGGCCTCCAGCGTGCGGGGGTATCTGGCGAGGTCTTCGCTGGGGCTGAACTGAGTGGGGTTGACGAAGATACTCACAGCGACGTGGTCACAGGTGCGGCGGGCGGCGCGGACGAGGGAGAGGTGGCCCTCATGCAACGCGCCCATGGTGGGCACGAGGCCGAGCGTGGCGCCTGGTGACGCGCGCAGGGCGTGGACGGCGGTGCGGACTGCGGCGATGGAGGTGAGGACCTTCATGTCTGGACGGGTTCTGCGGTTTCGGTGAGCTGGACTGAGATGGTCTCGCGAAGCGCGCGGGGAAGGTGATAGCTTTCCGCGTCATTGGGAAAGGTGTTGGCGACGACCTCGTTACGGAAGGCGGTGATGGCTTCGCGGAGCAGCGAGCCCGCGTCGCCGAAGCGGCGGACGAACTTGGCCGCGGGTGCGAAGGTGAGGTTGGCGAGATCGTGAAAGACCAGGATCTGCCCGTCGCAGTCGGGGCCGGCGCCGATCCCGACCGTGGGGATGCCGGCGCGGGCGGTAATCTGGGCGGCGACCTCGCGGGGGATGCCTTCGAGGACGAGAGCGATGGCACCCGCGCCTTCCAGGGCCGCGGCGTCGGCGAGGAGCGCGTCGATGGCGGGGGCGGAGCGGCCCTGGATGGTGTAGCCGCCCATGCGATGCAGCGATTGGGGCGTGAGACCGATGTGACCGACGACGGGGATCTCGTTGCGGGTGAGGCGTTCGACGAGGTCGGCGCGGTCGCGGCCGCCCTCGAGCTTGACGGCCTCTGCGCCAGCTTCCTTGAGGAAGCGGATGGCGTTGCGGAGGGCGTCGTCGGGGCCCGTGTGGTAGCTGCCAAAGGGCATGTCGGCGACGAGCAGCGCGTGCGTGGTGCCGCGACGGACGGCGCGGGTGTGGTGGAGCATCTCCTCGACGGTGACGGCCAGGGTGTTGGGGTGGCCCAGCACGGTCATCGCGAGGGAGTCGCCGACCAGCAGAAGGTCGATGCCGGCTTCGTCGGCGAGGCGGGCTGTCGGGAAGTCGACGGCAGTGAGGGCGGCGATCTTGCGGCCGGTCCGTTTGCAGTCCGCCAGGCGTTGCGGGGTGACTTTGAGGCGTGCCGTGGCGGCCGCTGGGGGCTCGGGCGTGCGCTCTCCGGTGAAGCTCATGGTATGCCTCCAGTGCCGCTCCTCGGTGGTGCCGGATGCAGCCCGTTTGCTGCGGCGAGTATACCGCCTGGGTACTGGGTGGTGGGGGCCCCTCCCCCCTACTTTTGGCTAAGATCTGTGGTTGCAAGGAGTTACGGTGGGGGTATAC
>CAXUIF010000153.1:4384-7877 GCA_964250995.1 uncultured Acidobacteriaceae bacterium | reverse complement strand
GGCCCGCCCTCCCGCTCGTAACGAGGGCCACAGCACCCACGCCAGGCTCGCCGGCAACATCAGCAGCAACGAAGCATTCGACAGCGCGATCGCTCCCCAAAGCAGACCTTCCATCAGCCAAAGCCGGAGGCCCCCCGTTCGCCCAGGCGTTCGCTCCGGAACCTGCCCGGTCCCACGCAGGCGCAGGGCCACTACCAGCGCCCACGAAAACAGGCAAGCCGACAGCGACATCTCCCACACCCAGTGCACGGCATACTGCATCGCTCCCGGGTACACCGCCCAAAGCCACGCGCTCCACAGCGCCACCGGGGCTGCCTTTCGGGAGGCCCGCCGCGCCACGCCGTAGGCGTCCAAACAGCGCGCCGCAATCTCGTACACTGCCGGTGCAATCAGCGCAGAAAAGACGCTGTCCAGCAGCATGATGGCCAGCGCCGCCCCGCGGCTGTAAACCCCAAACAGCTTGAAACACGCCGCCAGCAGCAACGGGTACGCCGGCGGCAACCACGCTGTCGGCCCGGAGTACCCATTGAACGGGTTGCCATAGCCGTGCCCCTGCACCACCGAGCGCGCAATGCGCCCGGCCTCAAAGCCAAAGTCGAAGTCGTGGTCGATCGTCCGGATCCGGTACGTATGACCCACCAGGATCGCCGCTACGCGCAAGCCCAGTCCCACCCAGAAGAGCATCCAGGGCGCGCGAAATCCCCGGTTTGTTTCCTCAGCTGGTGTGCCATCGGCCATCGCTCACGATTCTAGGGCCTCGCGGCAGGCCCGCCTGCGATAGCTTGGGGCAGTGCAGCCCAACGCTTCCATCCTGCCCCGGTCCCAGGCCGGCCGACGTACGGCGCGTTCGGTCGCCTTGGCAGTCCTGCTGGCCTGCGCGGTTCTGTTGCCGCGGCTCGGCCATCGCCCGCTCACCGACTGGGACGAAGGCATCTACGCCGAGATCGCCCGCGAGATGCTCGCCGGGCATACCCTGGCTGCCTGGCTTGTCCCTCACTGGAACGGCCAGCTGTGGTTTGAGAAGCCTCCGGTCGGGATGTGGCTCACCGCGGCCTCGCTCCGTTGGTTCGGCCTGAATGCCTTTGCCGCTCGCCTGCCCTCCGCGCTTGCAGGCGTTGCCGTCGTGGGCGTTTTGCACGCCTGGCTGCTCCGGCGCCGCAACGAACTCACTGCCTGGCTCAGCACCATCATGCTGCTGAGTGCGTTCGGCTTCCAGCACGCCGCCCGGGCCGGCGAGACCGACACCCTCCTCAGCCTCTTCTGTCTGGTCGCTACCCTCGGCCTGGCCGACCTCCTAGCCGGTCGCGCCCGCGGCTGGCTCCTCCTGTGGCTGGGGTTCGGCCTTGCCCTGATGACCAAGGGTGCCGCCAGCGTTGTGGTTCCCCTCACCCTCCTTTTTCTGTTCGCCCTGCACCCACGCCGCTTTCTCCAACACAGCGCTTCGTGGGCTCTCGGCGTCGGCCTGTTTGCCGCCGTCGTTCTCCCCTGGCATCTCTACCTGCTTGCTCGGTTTGGTCACACGTTCCTCGATCCCTACCTCGGCTTCCATGTTCTCCGTCGAGCCACCGCAGCCATCGAGGGTCACAGCACCACGCCCTGGTTTTACCTCCGGGTTCTGTTTGTCTCTGCCCCGCTCTTCTGCCTGCTCTATCCCTTCGGCCTTTTGGCAGCTCTCCGGAGGCACCCTCCTTCGCACTCCCTGGCGCTGCCATCGCCGGCAGCCGGACGCGAACCGGACTCGCCCGCCCCGGCGCCGCTCTACGCTCTGCAACCCCTCGCCGTCTTCGCTCTCGTTCAGCTCGCGCTGTTCACCGCTGTACGGACCCGCTTGCCGCACTACATCGCGCCTGCCTACCCACCTCTGGCGGCGGTCACGGGCTCGTGGCTCGCCGGTCTCGTCGCAGCTGCACCGCCAGCCTTGCGTTCGGCCCACCCCCGCCGTGCCATTCTGGGCTGCCTGGGCGCGGCCGCCCTGCTGTACGCCTTAGCCGCGATCCTTACCACCTCCGCGCGCCGCGCCCTGCACAGCCCGGGCTTCATCGCGGGCTACACCACCCCGGACAACCGTGAGGCCGCCATGCTCCTCCAGGCGCTCGGGAGCAGGGTGCAACGTCAGCGCCTTCTGGTCCCGTCAGGGCCCCTGCTGGTCTGGCGTCGGGGCCCGGTCGTCCCCGTCACTACAGAGGCCTTCTATGCCCGTCGCCTTGTACAACAGGTCACCTTGGCCCCGCCCCCCGTGGACCTCCCGCGGAGCCCGTATTCGAACGCGCCCGTGGCGCTCCGGCAGGCCCTCCCGGCGCCCCGCCTGCTTCTGCTGGAGAAGGCGCTGCTCCCACAGCTGCCCCAGGATCTTTCCTTCCGGCCGCTGCTCGACGGCTCCACAGAGGCCATCGGTGTGCTTTCGCCGTCCCACACCGACCCCTCGGGAACCATTGACCGGATGCCCCCGCTCCAGTAAACTTTTGTAGTTTGGCAGAGCAGCCCGCTTCCGGGTTGCGATCCCGGATCCTTGCCAGGGCAAGGGCCTTCTGGCCCGTGCGGAAGGTTCCGGTAGGGCCCGCTTCGGTGAGCCCCCACCAGCACAAGATTCGCAGAAGACGTCCAGCGCCGCACGCGCGGACGATTGAGGTTGGTCCCATGTACGCAGTCATTCGCACCGGCGGCAAGCAGTATCGCGTAGCCCCCGGCGACACCCTGAAGGTCGAAACCGCCGCCCATGAGAACGGCACCCTCGAGTTCTCCGACGTCCTCGCCGTTTCCGGCGAACAGGGCCAGTTCGAGCAGGACCTCTCGGGCGCCAAGGTGCTCGCCTCCGTTGTCGGCGAAGGCCGCGGTGAGAAGATCCTGGTCTTCCATTACAAGCGCAAAAAGCAATACAAGAAGCTCCAGGGCCATCGCCAGAACTTTCTCGAGGTGAAGATCAACGCCATCCAGGTCGGCGGCCGCACCTTCGCGCAAGAGCAGAAGTAGGCCCCTCGTCCTCCTGCGCGCAGCGAAAGACCACCGTCTTTGCCGGAGCGCCACACCGCACCTGAGACCCCAAACGATCGCGGCCCCCAGCCGCCCCAAGAGGCAAAGCAATGGCACATAAAAAAGGCTTAGGCAGCTCCAAAAACGGCCGCGACTCCAATGCACAACGGCTCGGCGTCAAGCGCTTCGGCGGCCAGGTGGTCACCGGCGGCTCCATTCTCGTTCGCCAACGCGGCACGCCGCTGAAGCCCGGCAAGAACGTGGGCCGTGGCTCCGACGACACCCTGTTCGCCAAAATCGACGGTATCGTCCGCTTCGCCGACCGCGGCCAACTCGGCCGCTTTGTGTCGATCGAACCCGTCGCCGCGACCACAAAAACAAAGTCGCACCTGCCAGGTGTACGAGTTGATCGCAGCTTAGCTGACACTTGGCCCGGCTGACCTCGCGCCGATCTGTACCGGCGTAACGGGGCCGCGCTCACGCGGGGCCCCGTTCTTTCCGCCCCAGGGCCCCTGTGTACACT
>CAXUIF010000153.1:0-4374 GCA_964250995.1 uncultured Acidobacteriaceae bacterium | reverse complement strand
CGCGAGGCCCCGTTCTTTCTGTCCCAAGTCCCTGTGTACACTCAGTCCAGGACGCGCCCATGCAGCAATTCCTCCTCGACCACCAAGCCGAAATCGCCGAAATCTGCCGCAAACACCACGTCACCCGGCTCGAGGTCTTCGGCTCCGCTGCCCGCGACGACTTCGACCCTGCCCGCAGCGATGTAGACCTTCTCGTCGAATTTGGCGATGTGCCGCTGAAGGCGTATGCCGTCAACAAGTTCGATCTCGAAGAGGACCTTGTCCGCTTATTCCGCCGTGACATCGACCTTCTCGTGTTCAAGTATGTCCGGAATCCGTATCTAAGATCGTCTATTGATCAGTCCCGCCAAGCGCTGTATGCAGCGTGATGCGCGGCTTTACCTCGCAGAGATTCTTCTTTCTGCCGATTCCCTCATTGCTACCACCCAGAGTTCAAGCTTGCTAGAGTACCAAGGCAATCAAACGCAGCGGCTGGCGGTCGAGCGGGCGTTCATCTTGATCGGGGAAGCGGTCTCCCAACTCAGCAGACGATATCCCACAGTGATCGCCGGCATCGCCACTCCGCACCAGATCATCGCCTTCAGGAACCTCCTGGTTCACGAATACTGGTCGATCGATGATGAAACACTATGGTCCATTCTCTTGACGGACATCGTCCCGTTCCGCAGCCAGGTCGCCGCCGCGCTTGCCGGGTTCGATCCAGCCTAAGCCTTGCCCTCAGAGTGCCCTAACTTGGAGGCCAGTTCTTCCGTTCCACCGTAAACACATCCCGCGTCGTGCAATAGCCGCCCCCGCCGTGCATGCGGCCGATGAGCCGTAGCTGCGCCGGGTCGATGTGCAGCCGGCCAACATCCTCGAACGCCGACGTGCGCACATGCACGTACACCACCCTGGCCAAAGCGATCGTCGTCGACCCACCTGGCTCGATCAGCTGAAACAAGCGGCACTCCAGCGCCACAGGCGAGCCCGCGATCCGCGGCACATCCACCGTCGCGGACGGCAACAGTTCCAACCCAGCCAGCTGCGTTTCGTCCGTCCCACGCGGGGCATTGATGGCCGTCGTGTTCATGGCCTCGGCCAGCTCTTCGGGCACGAGATTGATCACAAACTCGCCCTTCTCGCGAAGAAACGTCAACGTGTGTTTGCCTTCGCGGTCCGGTGCCGCGTAAAAGCCGATGGCCACCAGCGGTGGATCGGACGACACGATGTTGAAGAAAGAAAACGGCGCCGCATTCAGCTCGCCTGCAGCGCTCTTGGTAACTACCCACGCAATGGGTCGCGGCAAAATCACGGAAGCCAGCAGCTTGTAGGTATCGCCCTTCGACAGCGCGGCCAGATCGAAATGGGAAAACGTTTCGGCCGCCGCCGGAGCCACAGCATTGCAGTCAGACATGCTCCATTGGATGAGCGAGGGCCGTGTCGGTCGCTCGAAGCCCGCCGCCGCCGCTCACGGCTCCCGATTGACGACGCCCACCCGAAATGGCGGCTTCGCGGCCTCTGCCGGGTCCTGCACAAAGGTCTCGGCCGTCTTTGCCGGGTCGTACCCACGCCACAGCCAGATCATCTCATCGGCAAACTCCGCACCGCCTTCTGCGGCCGTATGGGGCCCCTTGCCGAACGAAAACCGGAAGTCATACCCCTTCAGCTTCAGCGCGTTCGCCATGCGCAGGTTCGCCATTGGCCACGAGCCGTAGTTCGGGTTCTCCTGATCGTTCGCGCCATCCTGCAGCCACACCCGCACATTGCGGTGCTCCTCCCGCAGAATCTTCTCCGGGAAGTCCTGGCCGCCATCCGGCACTGCCGGATCCTCACCCCACTGGATGGCGGTAAACGAGCCGATCCACGAGATCACGCGGCCGAACTCGTCCGGCTTCTGCCACGCCGCGTTGAACGAGCAGATGCCGCCCGAGCTCAGGCCCGTGATGCCATGCGAATACGCATCCGCACGCACGTTGTACTGCTTGCCTACCGCGAGCAGCAGTTCGTCGCGAAGAAACCGATCGTACCGGTCCGACACCGTGTCGTACTCGGTCGAGCGCATGGAATCGCGCAGCGTTCGCCCCCACTTCTTCCCGTAGGCCTCGACAAACGCGTAGGTGGGCGTACCGGGCGAGCCCGCGATGTCGCCCGGGTTGGTAAACACAGCGACCATCACCGGGATCTTGCCTTCAGCCGTCAGGTTGTCGATCACATTCAGCGCCGGGTGGTCGCCCTTGCGGTTCAGATAACTCTCGCCATCCTGAAACACCATCAGCGCCGCCGGCTTCTTCGGGTCGTACTGCGCCGGCACATAGACCCAGTAGTCGCTCACCATGCCGTCGTAGACAGTGCTGCGCAGGGTCTGCCTGGCGGACAGCGTCCCTTCCGGCACGCCCGGCTTCTGCAACGCGTCGCCCGTCAAGGCCGGCGCTGCCGGTGCCGGACCGGAGTTCGGCCCACCGGGCTGCGGCGCCACCGTCGCGGGTGACGCTATTTGAGCTTGCGCGACCACGGGCCCGCCAACGACCAACAGGCTCCCAAGAACCATCGCACCGATGCGCAATCGACTATCCGTCACGCTGTCATCCTCCCTTTACACGCCTGCGAGAGCCGCCAAGCCTTTCAAGCATGCACCGGTATCGTCGCAGGCGCGGCGACGGTGCGATCCACCACCGGCGCCAGCTGCCGCAGCTTTTTTACCAGCGCCGTCAACTGCTGCGGAAACAGGCTCTGCGCGCCATCGCTCATCGCCTTGTCCGGGTTCGGATGCATCTCCATCAGCAAACCGTCGCCGCCTGCTGCAATCGTCGCGAGCGCCAGCGGCGCCACAAACTCCCGCTTGCCCACACCGTGCGAGGGGTCGCCCAGCACCGGCAGGTGCGTGAGCGACTTCAGCACCGGAATCGCCGAGATGTCCATCGTATTGCGCGTATACGTTTCAAAGGTGCGAATGCCGCGCTCGCACAACATCAGGTCATAGTTGCCACCCGCCAGGATGTACTCCGCGCTCAGCAGCAGCTCTTCCAGCGTCGCTGCAATCCCGCGCTTCAACAGCACCGGCTTGCGCACATGCCCCAGCTCGCGCAGCAGATTGAAGTTCTGCATGTTGCGCGCCCCTACCTGGAAGCAGTCCACATACGGCAGCATCGGTTGGATCTGCGAGATCTCCATCACCTCGCTGATCACGAGCAGCCCAAACTCATCGGCCGCCTCGCGCATCATCTGCAGACCCGGAATCCCCATGCCCTGAAACGAGTACGGCGATGACCGGGGTTTATACGCACCACCGCGCAGAAACTGCGCCCCCGCCGCCGCGCACTGCTCGGCGCTCAGCCGAATCTGCTCGCGGTTCTCAATCGAACACGGCCCGCTCATGATCACGACCTCGTCTCCGCCGATCACCACACCATTGGGGAAATGCACCCGCGTGCCCTCCGGCCGGAAGCCGCGCCCGGCCAGCTTGTACGGCGACGAGATCCGGTACGCCTGCTGCACCCCGCCCAACACCTGGAACTCGGTCACCTCAAACTGCGCCGGGGTGCCCACGCCGGCAAGGATCGTCTGCACCTCGCCCGTCGTGCGGTGGACGTTGAAGCCCAGCTCCACCATGCGTTCGATCACCGTTTGTATCTGCTCATCCGAAGCGCGGTCCTGCATCGCGACGATCATCACTTGCGTTCCCTCCTCGCCGCAGCGGCCCTGCCTGCCGGCGCATAGACTCTGCCGCCCCTGCGGCGTCCCTGCCCTGTTCCCACTCAGCGCGCCACAGGCTGCGCTCCGTTGACCTCTGTGCCCGCTCCCGCGTCGACCCGCTGCAGGGCGCGCATCACATCCATCACGCGGTAGTAAATATCCTGTAGCTGCACCGCGGTCAGCGGCCCCGGGTTCACCTCGCGTACGTGTTCAAACACGCTTTGCTCACGATTCGGTTCATAGATCGGCGCGCCCGTCTTCTGCTTCAGCCGGCCAATCTCCACCGCCGCCGCCGCCCGCTCGTTGAGCAAACGCACGATCTGCTCATCCAACCCATCAATCCTGCTACGCCAATCCGCAATCTCCATAGCAACTCCTCGCACCTTGAACCGCTCGCATCCGCAGTTAGCAAGCTAGCCTTCTTCACCGCATCACGCGCTCGGCGCGCCATCGCGTCGTTCCCGATCATACGAGTCGCCCGCGCGCCCCATCACACCTTGGCTCCCGCAGGCACCTCGCCCGCCACACTCCCCGCCTCTACCTCACCGCCAATTCCCGCGGCATCCCGCTTTTCGTCTTTGCTCTTCCTGTTGTCATTCGCCCTGAGCGCAGCCGAATGGGAGGGAATCTGCGTCTCGCTTTTCTGGTTGTCATTCCCGAAGGGAATCTGCGTCTCGCCCGCCGCTGCACTCTGCCTCATGC
>CAXUIF010000152.1:0-7880 GCA_964250995.1 uncultured Acidobacteriaceae bacterium | reverse complement strand
GGTACGGAGATCAGCAGGGTCAACAGGTAAACGGGATACAAGCGCGAAAAGCGCGCCATCCAGAAGTCCGCCTTGCGCACGCCGCCCGGCCGATGGGCGTAGTTGTAGCTCAAAATGAAACCCGAGATCAAAAAGAAAAAGCTGACAAAGACATAGCCGATCTCGATCACCGGATACAGCGTGACTGCCGGATGCTTCTGCCACCTGAGCCCGCCAGGCGTGAAGTGAAACATCAGGATGGTCAGTGCCAGCAGGGTACGCAGCCCGGTTAGCGCCGGCAGCGGCGGCCGCCGCTCCGCACCCTGCACGCGCGCCGGTTGCAGCACCAGCGCGGGCTCACCGGGGGAGGTGGGGGCCTCGACTTCCTGCACTGGCGATGGGCTCACGTGTGTTTGGACGCGCGTGCCCTACCGGGGGTTCCGGCCGGTTTCACGCTTATTGCATCTGCACGTGGGCGAATCCCAAACCTTCCAGCATCGCGCGTACCGTCTCGCGCGCGTTCCTGCTGGCCGCATCCAGGATGCCGTCACTCAAAGCCGCTTGTTGCAGTTCGCCCTGCGCCCTGGCACGGGTAGCCGTTTCAAGATTCGGATCTGCGCCGACAAAGAGTCCGGTATCGCGCGCGTACACACGGGTCTTTGCATTATCGATCGTGGTAAGAAACACTTCGCTCGGCGGCAACGCGAGCCTGATCGAACGCCCGTCCCGTCCCTCGGAAATCTGCACGCTTTCCGGTTTGAGTTTGCTGAAGTCGATGCCGGCCAGCGTCTGCCCATGCACAATCATCAGCAAACGGTCACCGGCCAGCGCATCCGGCAGCAGCGGACTGGACTCTTTGCTCTCGATCACCGTATCCAGCGAGTACGTCACCGTCTCCAGACGATTCAGGCGCTGAATCTTCTCCACCACATCCGGGGCCGACGGGGTCACCAACGGCCGGCCCGTGATGGAATCCGCCAGTCGCCCGGCCAGCCCGGCACGAGCTGTGTGCAGAAAAAAACCCAGCGCTGCGGCATCCAAAGCCACGGCGAGCGCCACACCCAAGGAAGAGAGAGAGCGTCGACGCCTGGGTACCTCGTGCTGGTCGGAAAAGGTCATTCGATGTCTGTTTGTGCAGATACCCGGAAGCCAATCTCAATGCTACATTGGCAAAGTGAGCACGACAGTGGAACTCGATAAGCTTGGGCGCCTTGTGGTCCCCAAGGAAGTGCGAGATGAACTCCATCTCCGACCAGGGGACCGCCTTGAGGTATCTGTCAGCGGAAAGCAACTCGTGCTGGAGCCCCTCCGGACACCGATTGGCCTTTACGAGAGGAATGGTCGGCTCGTATACAACGGGGGGTCGGAATTAGACAACACGGACATCCCGAAGCTCCTGGTAGACGAGCGTCAACGCCGCACAGCGTACCTGGCCGGATGCTTTGAGCCGTGATCTTTGTGAACACATCGGTGCTTGTCGCGGCAACCCTCGATAACCCATATTCACTTTGAGCGATCGGATGCTGATCCACTCTTCCATGGGTACCGGCATTGCTTGTAGTGCTCACACTCTCGCCGAAGCTTACAGCACCCTGACGACGTACAAGCTTGCTCGCCGCCTCCGTCCCGTGGAGGCCTTCCAGATCATCGAGCGATGGGAAAAGCTTTGCAACGTCATTACGCTGAGTTCGCGAGAGTATGTTGACCTTCTGCAAGGAGCAGCGGTGCGCGAAATTGCGGGAGGCACCATTTACGATGCCTTGCATATCGCTTGCGCTCGGAAGGCTGGTGCAAAGTACATCTACACCTGGAACGTCCGGCACTTTAGGGCCGCAGCTCCGGACCTGGCAGAAACAATCTTTGAGCCCTAAGCCTGCACCTCAGCCATCACAAGCCGTTCTGCCGCGCGCAAGCCGCGATGCGCATAGCTCGCCTTCACAAACGCATGAAACAGCGGATGCGGCTCCAGGGGCTTGGATTTGAACTCCGGGTGGAACTGACACCCAAGAAAAAATGGATGTCCCGGCAACTCTACGATCTCCACATACGTGCCGCTCTCGCTGGCGCCGGTAAGGCGCAGCCCGCACTCGGTTAACGGCTTTTCAAACTCGCGATTGAACTCGTAACGATGCCGGTGCCGTTCGCTGATTTTCGTCGTCCCATAGGCGCGCGCTGCCAGCGAATCGGGCTCCATGACGCAATCCCATGCGCCCAGCCGCATGGTGCCGCCCATCTCTTCGACGCCGGTTAACTCGCGCAGTTTGTAGATCACGCGATAAGGTGTCTGCGGATCGAACTCCCCGCTGTTGGCGCGCTCCAGCCCGCATACGTTGCGGGCGTACTCAATGCACGCCGTCTGCATGCCCAGGCAGATTCCGAAGTACGGCGTCTTGGTCTCGCGCGCCCACCGGATCGCGTTCAGCATGCCTTCAATGCCGCGTTTGCCAAAGCCGCCAGGCACCAGGATGCCGTCGAAGTCCTGCAGCATCGACGCGTAGTCCGGCGTTTCAAGCGACTGCGCTTCGACCCACTCCAAACGCAACTTCAGTTCCTCGGCCAGCGCCCCATGGACCAGCGCTTCCTTCAGCGATTTGTAGCTGTCCTCGTACTCCACATATTTGCCCACAACGCCGATCCGCACCTCATCGGTGGGGTGGTAGGCCCGGCGCACCAGATCCCGCCACCGTGACAGGTCCGCCTTCTCCGTCTCGATCCGCAGGTACCGCAGCGCCAGCGCATCCACGCCCTGCGCGGCCAGGTTGAGCGGCACCTCGTAGATGCTCGGCACATCCCGCGCAATCACCACGCCGGCCTGCTCCACATTGCAAAAATCCGCAATCTTTTCCCGCATCTCTTGCGGGACCTCGCGGTCGGCGCGGCACAGCAAAATGTCCGGCTGGATACCGATCGACAGCATCTCCTTCACCGAGTGCTGCGTGGGCTTCGTCTTCAACTCCTGCGCGGCCGCGATCCAGGGAATCAACGTCACGTGCACAAAGCAGGTGTGATCCCGTCCCATCTCCTGCCGCATCTGCCGGATAGCTTCTAAAAACGGCAGCGACTCAATATCCCCGACCGTTCCACCGATCTCCACGATGGCCACATCGCAGTCCTGCCCGATCTTCTTGGCCGCCGCCTTGATCTCGTTGGTGACGTGCGGAATAACCTGGACCGTCTTGCCCAGGTAGTCTCCGCGCCGCTCGCGCGTGATGATGCTTTCGTAGATACGTCCGGTAGTGAGGTTGTTGTCGCGCGATAGCTTGGCATGCGTGAACCGTTCATAGTGACCCAGATCCAGATCGGTCTCTGCGCCGTCGTCGGTAACAAAGACTTCGCCGTGCTGAAACGGGCTCATCGTCCCGGGATCGACGTTCAGGTACGGGTCGAATTTCATCAGGTTGACGCGCAGGCCGCGCGCCTCCAACAGACAGCCGATCGAGGCGGCCGCCAGCCCCTTGCCCAACGACGACACAACGCCGCCCGTCACAAAGATGTACTTTGCCGACACGCTTTCCGACCTCTTGAATTGTTCTGTGGGTTGTGCCCGGTGTGCACAAGCTAGTATACCGCGACAGTGGTAGGGAACCCCCCGCACCCCCGGCGTATAGTACCCGCATGGCTGCCTTCGTCATGCCTGTTTCAGACCTGTCCCGCCAGGAAGCTGCTGTTCAGGCTGTGGTTTCCGGTGTTGCCGTACCTGCAGGCGTACATCTGCAAGAAATTCGGCTGGATACAGATCACAGCGGCGACCCCGCTGTGTACGTGTTCTATCGTGTCTCCAAGCGCATCCCCCTGACCAAGAAACGAGTTCGCGAACTGGTCGCGTTCCAGGATGCTGCCGCATCCGCGATTGACGCTCTGCACACAGGGCGATTCCCCTATATTCGATTTGTGGACTGATGGGCTTGAAGCTGGCAGACGATCTCCTTGGGCAGGCAAGGCTCCTTGCAGAACTTGACCCGAGACGGCCCAAACAGGCCAACTTGCGCCGGGCTGCTTCCTCCGCGTACTACGCCATGTTTCACCTCCTGATCGCAGATGCTGTACAGCGCATGGTTCCGGGACAACCTCGCCCTCTGATGGACCGGGTAAGCCGTGCCTTCAGCCATGGCGAGATGAAGCAGGCTTGTCTCCTGTTCCGCGCACAGCCGACAGCAGCCAAACTGGTGCATCTTCTTGGCGGCCCAGCTTCCGCCAACATACGGGCCGCGGCTGACACCTTTGTGACGCTGCAGGAACTCCGCCATGCCGCCGACTACGACCCGGGTGTGCGGTTCTCCCGCGCAGACGCCCTTGCCATCGTAGAAAGAACCGAACAGGCGTTCCACCAATGGAGTGGCCTTCGAAGGAGCAACGAAGCAAACGTCTTTCTCGCAGCGCTGGCCTTTGCCGCACGGTGGGATCGATGACTCGCTTGCTGCAGCTTTGTCGCGATCAAGTTCAGGCACTCGAGCGCCGTGTCTACCTCCGCTTGCGCACCGCCGCAACGCGCCGCGTGGCCAGCCGCGCCCTGCGCGAAGACCGCAGCGCCAAACCGCCGCACCTCGTCACCGGTGAGCGCGGCGAAGATCTCGCCTACTTCTACCTTCGCCGCCTCGGGTACGCCCTCGTTGCCCGTCGCTGGCATTCCGCTCGCCTCCGTGGCGATCTCGATCTGGTCGCTTGGGACGGCGACACGCTGGTCATCATCGAAGTGAAAACCCGCACCGCTCACGATCTCGCCCCGGCCGACACCGCCGTAGACGAGGCCAAGCAGCGCATGCTTCGGCAGATGGCGCTCGCCTACCGCCGCCGCCTGCCCGCACCCTGGCGCGACCTGGTCCCCCTTCGGTTCGACGTCCTCAGCGTCTACGATCTCCCCATCGGGCCCACCGTTGAGCACACGCGCCATGCCTTTTCCCTGGGGGGGCCACAGTAGCGGGAACCAACCCCTGCCCCTCGGTGTCTAATAGCGGAGCAGGGAAGCCATCCCCGCGAAGGATCGACGAGCCCGATGACCCTGATCGACGCACCCGCTTTCGATGAACGCGGCGCCAAGCGCAACCGCGCCCTGCTGCTCGCGCTGGGTGTCCTCTTTGCGCTGCTGCTTGTGCTCACGTTCCTCGGCTACATCCTCGGCCACGGCTGGCTCTTCTCCAATCTGCCCACAGAGCACCGCGTCAATCAGTTCTACAGCGCGCTGGAAGCCAAGGACTACGCGAAAGCCTACGGCATCTACCAGAACGACCAGGCTTGGCAGCAGCATCCGGCCCAGTACGCGGGCTATCCGCTCCAGCGCTTCACGGAGGATTGGACCAACCCTGCCTACAGCCCCGCCGGCGGCCCCATCGTCTCGCATCACGTAGACGTCTCGCGCACCGACGGTAGCGGCACCTTTGGCACCGGCATCATCGTCGGGGCCACGTTGAACGGCAATCCTGCGAAACGCTCTTTCATTTACGTGAACCGCGCCGATGGCACCTTCACGTACCCCTCCCCGCACATCATTGAATATTGACCTCCCGCGCACAACGGAGCGGCGATGGCGATGGGACGTTGGCGTCGGACGCGCCCGCATAAACATGCAGTAAGTAACGCATAATCATTACCGTTGACGAGCCACGGTTCGCCTGCCATGCTCCTTGCACAGCTACAAGGAACCGGCGCCGCCTATGAACCCCGCTCTCGACCGCAAGCTCTCTGCTCCCTTCGACGAATACGGCTCCTCACGTCCCGCGCTCTTGATGTGCGCCCCAAGCCTGTACACCGTCGACTACGTGATCAATCCATGGATGCAGGGCAACGTTGGCGCTTCCTCGCAGGCCCGCGCTATGAGCCAGTGGCACGGCCTGCACAACCTGCTCACCCAGCTCGCGCAGGTGCATTTGATAGAGCCCGCCCCGGGGTCGCCCGACATGGTCTTCACCGCCAACGCCGGCCTTGTGCGCGACGACACCGTCGTCCTTTCGAGCTTTCTGCATCCGGAGCGCCAGGGCGAAGAGCCGCACTTTCGCCGCTGGTTTCATAACGTCGGCTACCGCGTCATCGAGCTCCCACGCAGCACACCGTTTGAGGGCGAAGGGGATGCGTTGTTCTCGTCCGATGGCGCACGCCTCTGGGTAGGTCACGGCACCCGCACCGCGCAGGGCAGCCACGCGCGCCTGGCCGCGCTCTGGGACATTGCGGTGATGAGCCTGCATCTGGTCGATCCTCGCTTCTACCACCTCGACACCTGCTTCGCTCCGCTTGCCGACGGCTCCGTGCTCTACTATCCGGCTGCGTTCGACGGCCCTTCCCGCCTGGCGATTGAAGCCTCTTACACCCCGGAACAACGCCTTGCCGTGTCCGAAGAGGATGCCTTGCGATTCGCCTGCAACGCTGTCAATCTCGGTCGCACCCTTGTGCTCAACCACATCAGCCCGGCGCTTGAAACGGCTCTGAAATCCCGCGGCTTTTCCGTCTTCCAAACCCCGCTCGATGAGTTCCTCAAAGCCGGCGGCGCCGCGAAATGCCTCGTCCTAAAACTCTCCCCGCAGCTCCACGTGGCCCAACACCTTGTCGCCCCGCTGAGCCGCCCCATGAACCTTCACGTCAGCTAAGCAGCACGCGCACGCTCGCTCCACCTCACGCCAACTCGCGAAGCCATAGCGCCGCCGGCTCCTCACCCATAGCGCCAACCCTTATCGCGCACTGCCACCTCTTCCGGAGCTCCCGATGCTCGCCACCACCGAACAGACCTTGTCCACCCAGGACCTCATCGCGCTCGAAGATCAGTACGGCGCGCACAACTACCATCCGCTGGACATCGTGGTGAAGCGCGCCCAGGGCGCCTGGGTCTATGACATGGACGGGCGCGCGTATCTTGATCTCCTCAGTGCCTACTCCGCCGTGAACCAGGGCCACGGTCATCCGGCCATTCTCCACGCGCTTCTCGAGCAGGCCGGCAAGGTCACGCTCACCTCGCGCGCGTTTCGGAACGAGCAGCTCCCGCAACTTGTGCGCGATCTCCACGAGCTCACCGGCTTCAGCATGGCGCTGCCCATGAACTCCGGTGCGGAGGCCGTGGAGACGGCCATCAAGTGCGCGCGCAAATGGGGCGAAACCGTCAAGGGCATCCCGCGGAATCAAACCGAAATCATCACCTGCAGCAATAATTTCCATGGCCGCACTGTGGGCGTGATCAGCTTCTCTACGGAACCGCAATACCGCCACGGCTTCGGCCCGTTCGCTCCCGGGTTCCGCACGGTTGCCTTCGCCGATCCGGAAGCCCTTAGCGGCGCGATCACGCCCCACACCGCCGCCTTCCTCGTCGAGCCAATCCAGGGCGAAGCCGGCATCATCGTCCCCCCTGCGGGCTATCTCGCGCAAGTTGCAGCCATCTGCCGCGAGCACAACGTGCTCCTGATCTGCGACGAGATCCAGTCCGGGCTGGGCCGCACCGGCAAGCTCTTCGCCTACATGCACGACGGCATCACGCCGGACATGCTCATCATCGGCAAGGCGCTCTCGGGCGGCTTCTATCCAGTGTCCGCCGTGCTCAGCTCCCGTGAAATCCTCGGGGTCTTCCAGCCGGGCGACCATGGCAGCACGTTCGGCGGCAATCCGCTCGCCTGCGCCGTCGCCCGGGCCGCGCTCCGTGTGCTGGTGGAAGAAGATCTGCCGCAGCGCTCCGCCGAGCTGGGCGCCTCGGCCCTCCACCGCCTGCAGCAACTGCGCAGCCCGCACATCGCGGCGGTGCGTGGCCAGGGACTCTGGATCGCCGTCGAACTCAACACACCCGCCCGGCCCTTCTGCGAAGCCCTCGCGCAGCGCGGTGTTCTTTGCAAGGAGACCCACACCAACATCCTCCGCATCGCCCCGCCGCTCGTGATTACGCGCGAAGACCTAGACTGGGGCCTCGAGCAGATTGAAGCCGTGCTCGC
>CAXUIF010000151.1:0-7950 GCA_964250995.1 uncultured Acidobacteriaceae bacterium | reverse complement strand
TGTCGCGGTAGGCGTCCATGTGCTCCCGGTCCAGGTTGGTGACGACCGAAAGGATGGGCGAAAGCTTCAGAAAGCTACGATCGCTCTCATCGGCCTCGGCCACCAGATACTGCGACTTGCCCAGCCGCGCGTTGGAGCCCATCGCATCTACACGCCCACCTACGACGACCGTGGGGTCGAGCCCTCCGCCGGCCAGCACTGCCGCAATCATGCTGGTGGTGGTCGTCTTGCCATGCATGCCGGCGACGGCGATGCCGAACTTCAGGCGCATCAGCTCCGCGAGCATCTCCGCACGGGGGATCACGGGCGCCTTGCGGGCGCGCGCCTCCAGCACCTCAGGGTTGTCGCGGGCCACAGCCGAGCTGGTCACGACGACGTCGCTCGCCGCCGCATGCTGTGCCGCGTGGCCCACATAGATCGTCGCGCCCAGGCGCTCCAGCCGCTCGGTCACGGCGGATGCGCGCAGGTCGGAGCCGGAGACGGGGTAGCCCATCGTCAGCAGGATTTCGGCAATGCCGCTCATGCCGATGCCGCCGATCCCAATGAAGTGAATTCGCTGCGACGGGGCGAAGAGGGCGTGTCCGGGCAAGGTCATCGCTCTTATTGTCCCGCAAAGCTGAGTCGCCGTGTCCGCGGCCAAGCCAACCATGTCCGCGTCTTCAGATGAGGATGCCCTGCACGTGATGTGCGATGATTGATGTTGTCGTGGAGGAGGCTTGCGATGCGTACAACTCTTACCATTGACGATGACGTGCTCTCGGTCGCAAAGGAACTGGCGGATGTTGAGCGAAAGAGCGTAGGTGAGATCCTTTCAGCTCTTGCGCGCGCGGCCCTTACGCCCCAGCCTTCTGCCCAGAAGACCCGCAACGGCATACCTCTTTTAGAGAGTCGTGGCACTGGAACACTGATTACCTCCGAACTTGTGAGGCAGCTTGACGACGAGGTACCTTGATCCGTTACTTGCTCGATGTGAACGTTCTGATTGCCCTGGTCGACCCGGACCATGTACGGCATGAGATCGCCCACAATTGGTTCAACACAGCGGGCGGCAGAGCCTGGGCCACGTGTCCTATCACGGAAAACGGCCTGTTACGGATCGTCGGCAATCGACGATATCCCAACTCGCCGGGCACCCCCGCCGCTGTTGCAAAAGCTATGACGCTTCTGCGCGCCCAACCCGGGCACGAATTCTGGCCTGACGATATGACTTTGCTGAACGAAGAGTATGTACAACGAGCCCATCTGCTCGATCCCAGACAGGTCACCGACACTTATCTGCTGGCGCTGGCAAGCTCACGAGGCGGACGTCTCGCCACCTTTGACCGGAATATCGTTACTAACACCGTGACAGACGGACAGACCGCCTTGCACCTTATTGTTTGACACGAACCCGTTCCGCAGCCCGCACAGACGGGTGCTATACCTACGGTATGATTCAAAGCTCTGCGGTCTTGTTTGCCTTGTTGGCAGCGGTTCGGCTTCTTACGACTGTCGGCTGCGATGCCCAGACAACGCATACATTGCCCGCCACGCCTTCCACCGTAGCCTGGGGCTACTATTCGGCCCATGCAAAGCCCGCCCTCACCGTGCATACGGGCGACACTGTGGTGATGCAGACAGCCTCCACTTGCGGGCCGCCGCAGCGGCTCGTGACGGAAGGGGTCAAGCAGGCCGATATTCCGGACTGGCTGGGCAAACTCTACGACGGGGTGCCGCAGGCGGAGCGAGGCCCCGGGGGACACATCCTGACCGGGCCCGTGGCGGTGGCGGAAGCCGAACCGGGCGACCTGCTGGAGGTCCGGGTGGTGAAGGTCGCCATCGACGTGCCCTGGGCATGCAATGGCTTCGGGGTCGGACGCGGATTTCTGCCGGATGACTTTCCGTATGGGCGGACGAAGATCATCCCGCTGGACCGAACGAAGATGACCGCCGACTTCGCCCCGGGCATCACCATTCCGCTGCATCCGTTTTTCGGATCCATGGGGGTGGCGCCACCGGAGTCGGCCGGCAAGTGGAACTCGGCGCCGCCGTCGATGCACGGCGGGAACATGGACAACAAGGAGCTCACAGCGGGGGCAGTCATCTTCTATCCCGTGCATGCCTCGGGTGGACTGTTTGAGGCGGGCGATGGGCACGCGGGTCAAGGCAATGGCGAGGTCGACATCACGGCGCTCGAGACCTCGTTGACGGGTACCTTTCAGTTCATTGTGCACAAGGGCGAGGCCGCGCGGCGGCACCTGTTGTGGCCGCGGGCCGAAACGCCCACAGCTTACATCAGCATGGGGTTCAACCCGGACCTGAAGGCCGCGACCGAGATGGCCGTGCGGAACATGATTCAGTTTCTGAGCGAAGGCAATCCGGACTACCCGCATCTTTCACGGGACGACGCCTATGCGCTCATCTCCACGGCCTGTGATGTAGACATCACGCAGCTGGTCGACACCAACGACGGCGTGCATGTGATGTGTCCCAAGGCGTTGTTCACCGGGCAGAAGGTAGCTCGTTAGGCACAGCAGCAAAGCATGGCCTAGACCGCGACAGGGCGCTTCAGCACGGAACGGACACGGTCGAGGGCGGCTTCCGCGGTGAGGCCATACTTTCGCCGGAGTTCATCGACCTTGCCGTGCTCGATGAACTGGTCGGGCCAGCCGATGCGGAGGACGGGAGTGGTGAGTTCGGCGTCGTTTAGGCACTCGAGGACGGCCGAGCCAAAGCCACCGGCGATCACGTGATCTTCAAACGTGACCAGCAACTCGCAGCGCTCCGCGTAGTGAGTGACGCAGGCAGCATCGAGCGGCTTCGCGAAGCGCGCGTTGAGGATGGCCACGCTATGACCTTCCGCTTCGAGCTCGCGGGCGAGCTTTTCGGCTTCGGGAAGCATGTTGCCCAGGGAGAACAGGGCGATGTCGCGGCCATCCTGCACGATCTCCGCGCGGCCAATCTCGAGAGCTTGCGGCTGAACCTTGGGAGTGACGCCCGGGCCAGTCCCGCGCGGGTACCGAATAGCGCTTGGACCCTCGTGCTGCAGCGCGGTGTACATCATGTCCTGCAGTTCGTCCTCGTCCTTGGGGTCCATGTGGAGCAGGTTGGGGACGCTGCGGAGATAGCTGATATCGAAGACGCCGTGGTGGGTAGGGCCGTCGTCGCCGGAAAGCCCGCCGCGGTCCATGCAAAAGACGACCGGGAGATTCTGCAGGGCCACGTCGTGGATGATCTGGTCGAAGGCGCGCTGCAGAAAGGTGCTGTAGATCGCGCAAAAGGGGCGATAGCCCTTGGTGGCCATGCCGGCGGCAAAGAGCACGGCGTGTTCTTCGGCAATGCCTACGTCGAAGTAGCGCGCAGGGTGGTGCGGACGGAAGAGGTCGAGCGCGGTACCGTTGGGCATGGCCGCGGTAATCGCCACGACCTTGTCGTTGGCGGTGGCAAGCTTGGTGAGCGATTCGGCGAAGACCTCGGAGTAGGTCTTGCCTGCGCTCGCCTTGGCATCGCCGGGCGCGCCTCCGGTAAGCGGATCATAGGGCCCCAGGCCGTGAAACTTCTTTTGCTGGTCCAGGGCGGGCTGAAAGCCGCGACCCTTCTGCGTGAGCGCGTGGAGCACCACAGGGCGATTCTGCGTCTTGAGAAACTTCAGCGTTTCGATGAGCAGCGGGAGATTGTGGCCGTCCACCGGGCCGTAATAGCTAAGGCCGAACTCCTCGAAGATCATGCCGCGACCGATCACGCCTTTGGCCGCCTCTTCGGCCTTGCGGGCGATATGACGCACTGCCTGGCCACCAAATTTCTCGAGCAGACCGGAGACGCGGTCGTGAATCGAGACATAGGTGGGGTTGGTGGCGATCTTATGGAAGTACTCGGCGATGGCCCCCACGTTCTTGTCAATGGACCACTCGTTGTCGTTCAGGATGATGATGAGCCGCTTGGTCTGCGCCGCGATGTTGTTGAGGGCCTCATAGCTGATGCCGTTCGTGAACGCGGCGTCGCCGGCCAGGACGACGATGTTCTCATCGCCGCCGGACATGTCGCGGGCGACGGCCATGCCAAGGCCGGCAGAGAGTGCCGTGCCGGCGTGTCCCGCGCCAAAGCTGTCGTGCTCGCTTTCGGTGCGCAGCATGAACCCGTTAAGGCCGCCAGGCTGGCGAATGGTGTCGAAGCGGTGCTCGCGGCCCGTCAGCAGCTTGTGAACATAGCTTTGGTGCGAGACGTCGAAGATGAAGCTGTCACGCGGCGTGTCGAAGACGTAGTGCATCGCCAGCGTGAGTTCAACGACGCCAAGATTGGGGCCGATGTGGCCGCCAGTCTTCGCGACCCCACGGATCAGGCGTTCGCGAATCTCTTCCGCAAGCCGTTCCAGCTCAATGGGGCCGAGCCGCTTCACATCTGCCGGCGACTTGATCCTGCTTAGATACTCACTCATCCCTCAAACCCGCTCCGAACACAATCGACGCGTGGGAGGCGGCGGTTGTTTCAGCCTTCCAGTGTATCAATCGAACGCCGATGGCGGAGGGAAGTTGTTGCTGCGCGGCAGCCAGCTTGTGGCTGGCATGCACAAAGCCATTTCGCTTCGGCGATGGCAGAAAAGCAAACCCCAACAGCAACGCCAGGATCGGGACAGTGCGGAAAGGTGGGCGACGGCTTCTGTGCCCCAACGTTATTCGTCGTTCTCGCGCAGCTTGGCCACAACGGTGAAGTCTTCGAGGGTCGTGGTGTCGCCCTTGACGTCGCCCGTGGTGGCGAGTTCGCGGAGCAGGCGACGCATGATCTTGCCGGAACGCGTCTTCGGCAGGCTGGGGGTGAAGCGAAGGTCGTCGGGCCGAGCGAGCCCACCGATCTCTTTGCCGACCCACTGCTTCAGCTCGGCTTTCAGGGCTTCGCTGGGTCCGTTGCCTTCTTCGAGCGATACGAACGCGGCGATCGCCTGCCCTTTTAACTCGCAGGGGCGCCCAACCACCGCGGCTTCGGCAACCTTGGGATGCGACACGAGGGCGGATTCGATTTCCGCGGTGCCGAGGCGGTGGCCGCTGACGTTGATCACGTCATCCACGCGGCCCATCAGCCAGAAATAGCCGTCCTGGTCGCGCCGGGCGCCGTCGCCGGTGAAGTAGACGGGGTTGCCCTCGGGGTCCTTCACCTCGGAGAAGTAGGTGTCGACGAAGCGCTGGTGGTCGCCCCAGATGGTGCGCGCCATGCTGGGCCACGGCTTGGTAATCACCAGAAGACCGCCCTGGCCCGGCGGCACGGGCTGACCATCCTTCGAAACCACCTCGGGGACGATGCCGAAGAAAGGCTTGGTGGCCGAGCCGGGCTTGGTCGGCACGGCACCCGGGACGGGCGCGATCATATGCGCGCCCGTTTCTGTCTGCCACCAGGTGTCCACGATCGGGCAGCGCTCATGTCCGATCTCGCGGTGGTACCACATCCAGGCTTCGGGGTTGATCGGCTCGCCGACGGTGCCGAGCAGGCGAAGGCTCGCAAGCGAGTGTTTGTGGACCCAGTCGGCGCCCCACTTCATGAACGCGCGAATCGCGGTCGGAGCGGTGTAGAAGATCGTCGCCTTGTGGCGGTCGATGAGCTGCCAAAAGCGGTCGGGCTCAGGGAAGTTCGGTGCGCCCTCGTACAGCAGCACGGTCGCGCCGTTGGCAAGCGGACCGTAGATCACATAGCTATGGCCGGTGATCCACCCGATGTCGGCGGTGCAAAAGTAGATGTCCTCTTCGTGGAGGTCGAAGTTGATCTTTGTGCTCAGGTAGGTCCCGACGGCGTAGCCGCCTGTGGTGTGGACCAAGCCCTTGGGTTTGCCGGTGGTGCCGCTGGTATAGAGGATAAAGAGCGGATCTTCCGCCTCCATGGGTTCGGGCGGACACGTTGGCGAGGCGGTGGCCAGGGCGTCGTGCCACCAGAGGTCGCGTCCGGGGGTCATCGGGGTGGGCCTGGTCGGCTCGCGCTGGAAGACGATCACCTGGCGAACGCCGGGGCACCGGGTGAGTGCCTCGTCGACGATGGCTTTGAGCTTGATCTCGGCGCCACGCCGGTAGCTGACGTCCTGGGTGAGGACGACCTGGCAATCAGAGTCATTGACGCGGTCGGCAATGGCTTGCGCGGCGAATCCGCCGAAGATCACGGAGTGAACGGCGCCGATGCGGGCACAGGCCAGCAGAGCGACCGCGAGCTCGGGAGCCATCCCCATGTAGATCGCGACCCGGTCCCCCTTTCGCACCCCCACGCTCTTCAGAACGCTTCCGAAGCGGTTCACCTGCTCGTGCAACTGCGCGTAGGTGAGCGTGCGGATGTCACCGGGTTCGCCCTCCCAGATCAGGGCGGGCTTGTCGCGGCGCGGCCCGGTGGCGTGCCGGTCCACGCAGTTGGCAGAGAGGTTCAGGCGTCCGCCGGCAAACCAACGCGCATCGGGCCCCGCGCCCTCCAGAACCGTATTCCAGGGGGCAATCCAGTCGAGTCCCCGAGCGTTTTCGGCCCAGAATCCGGCCGGGTCTTCCACGCTCTGGCGGTAAAGACGATCATAAGCTGCCGCACTGTCCACCCAGGCGTTCCGCGCGAAGTCCGGGGAAGGCGGAAACAGTCGCTCTTCCCGGAGCAGCGAATGGAAGGTGCTAGCGGCGGCTTGGGACGAAGGCGACCCGATGGGCGTTTCAGCGGACATGGCGTAAAGCGCCGGCCAGACCTGCGGCGGCGCGTTGCCCAGCAGTGTAGCCCATAGACAACGGGGACCGGCAAGTGGGGAGGTGGCTGAGGGCAGGAAATGGCGTCCCGTGACCTAAACGGGGGAGGGTCGCAAGGGGACGTTTCGGGCTGTAACTCCTGCAGAAGTGCTATGGCCGCTTGTGGCCGGCTCCGCCAAACTCAAACCACGCCAGGAGATTGACGAGCCCGCGAAGGAAGCGAAGTCGGCTAAGACCTCAGTAGCGAAGCCAACTTTGGCGGCGGCTCCAGGCCCGCCGCTCATGGACTGAAAGGACCGACCCGCCCGCAATGATGTGCCATCCTACAGCAGGTGAGCTTCTCTTTGTCGGCGGGCATCGGCTTCTTTCTCGGGTTGGGGTTCGGCGTGGGATGCGCGCTGGCCGTCATGTATTCCATCTATATAGGGGGGTACCGGGCGGCAGTGCGGGACCTTGCACTACCGGTTCCGCCGGCACGCCTGCAGCGAGCACGCCAGATGCCCCCCGGGTCGGGCAACTGATTTTTCGCTTCCTGGCGGCATCCAAGAAACTAAGTAACTCGCAGCGGGTTCATCAGAGCAAGCTCGTGCATGCCAAACAGCCGGATCGTGCCTGCCGGACAAAGGATTTCATGCTGAAAGGGCCCATCTCCCCCGCGTTGGGTGGCCTTCGCCACCGGGACCTCGCTTCGGCCGGACCCTCCCGGCAAGTGCTTCAGAGCGCTCCCGTGAACGCCGCGGATCGTCCGCAGGCCCTACCGCACACCGAGTCCATCGCCGCTGAAGCCTGCACCTGGACCAGAGCGGGTAAGGTTCCCGCCCGCCAGGACCAGTTCTGTGTTTCCCCCAAGTTTCGCCGTGTCTCGCAGAAGCATACGAGCCACGGACAGATCTCAACCGGTGAGAACCGCACCTATCCCTGCAAGGCAGCGCGCCAGGCGTCTGGTATCGTTCTGGTAACTGCCTCGGGTAACGTGACGGCTTCGCACCAACTGACACCGAGAGGTTGATCCAGATGCCCAAGCCACTGCGCAGCACTGACCCGAACCCGCCCAACGTGGCGTTCCGCGACTTCGGCGTCCTGAATGACGGGACCCGGAGCAAGGGCGCCGCCATCACGTCCATAACCGTGAACGTGCTCATCGCGCTGGC
Organism: uncultured Acidobacteriaceae bacterium; assembly: GCA_964250995.1. Classification (GTDB taxonomy): domain Bacteria; phylum Acidobacteriota; class Terriglobia; order Terriglobales; family Acidobacteriaceae; genus Granulicella. The sequence continues at coordinate 125 of CAXUIF010000151.1, read as the reverse complement.
GATCCTGTTTCTGGTAAAGGCTGCGGTTGTTAAGCCGAAAGTCAAGCACGCTGAGCTGATCGATCCGGTATCGATTGCCAAGCCCGAGCCGCCGCCGCCGCCCAAGCCCAAGCTCAAGCTGCCGC
>CAXUIF010000150.1:0-7969 GCA_964250995.1 uncultured Acidobacteriaceae bacterium | reverse complement strand
CCCCTGCAGCACCCCGCTACACCTTGCCGTGCCTTTTGGGCACGCTTGCCTTCGCTCTCGGCGGTACCGCCTGCGCCTCGGCCCAACGACCCGTGCTCGCCGCCGCGGCCAGTCGTCCCACGCTGCGTCCGGTCGCCGCCCAGGTTGAGCCCGGTCCGGCCGTTCCGGAGCCGGGCCAAACCGCCTCTGCCAATACACCCGCGATCAAGGATGATCTCTTTGCGGGAACCGAGCGCTTCGCCAAAGGCGCCAGCGACGTCACCGAGGTCACCATGGACCCTGAGTCGCTGGAGATGGTACGCGGCAGCGAGGCCCACCGCGCTCACCGCATGGTGCTCAACGTGGTCCGAACCTACAGCTACGATAAGCCCGGCATGTATAACCCCGCCGACGTTGAAGAGTACCGCCGCAAGCTGGAAGGTCCCGACTGGCACTGCTCCGTCCATATCCGGGAGTCCAAGAACGGCGATTCCACTGACGTCTGCAGCAAGCGTCGTCCACCGGACATGATCGAGACCGCCATCATCACCATGGAACCCAAGGAACTGACCTTCATCCACACCATCCGCAAAGCCAATGGGGAAGGCGGCAGCGTGGATTGGGGTGGCCTGGAAGGGCTGCCGTTCGGCCTGCCGCCCAGCATCGCCCTGGCCATCGCACAGCCCGAGATGGCCGCGCGGATGCTCGCCGAAACCGCCGAACTGCGCGCCCACATGCCGCAGCTGAGCAGGAAATGCAGCTGTTCAAAGCAAACCCGCCTGATGTGGGGTGGGTTCGAGAGCAGATGAAGCAGTTCAAAGCCGACCCGCGCTGGCTGGACAACCAGATGAAGCAGTTCAAGGACTTCAAACTGGAGAGGCCCAAAGACCTGCATGGGCCGGACGGGCAAACGCTGCAACTCTTCCGTGAGCCCGTCCCGCCCGCCAAGTAAGCCGCCACACCGCCCGGTCCGTTAAGAGCACCGCAGCTATCTCGTCCCCAGGAGCCTCCATGACACCCTTCCGTGCCTTTGTGCCTGTTGCCGGTCTACTCGCCACAGGTCTCTTCACCGTCAGCCTGCTCGCGCAAGCAGACGAACCCATGACCGTCATCGCAGACGGCCCTAACTCTGGGCGCTCCTTCGTGGTCGTCGCGCAAGGGGCCACGCGCATCGCGCAAGTTCAATGGCGAAGCAGCGCACCCCTTTTCCGTTACGTGCACGATCATCCTGCGGGCAGCTACGTCGTCTTTGAGCAGGACGGGGCCATGTACCGCTTCGACAATCCCGCACGCATGGCCGAGGTGCAGCGCTTGTACGCCCCCATGAAGGCCCTCGGTGCGCAGCAGCAAGGCTTGGGGCATGCTCAAAAGCCGCTAAGCCGGCACCAGCACACGCTGAGCGCGGAGCAACGGGCGGCCACCGATCCGCAGGAGAAAGGGCGCATCGGCCAGGCCCAGGGCGCGCTCGGGCAGGCGCAAGGGGATCTCGGCACCCTGCAGGGCGAGCTGGGCCGCCAGCAGGGCGAGGTCGCCCGTGCTGCCAGCCTGCGGCTGCAAACCATGTTCGACCAGTGCCTCGCTGAGGGCACCTGCGCTCGCGTCGGCTCCTAGCTATACCGCAACACGCTGCACCCTGCGAACCCAGCGCAGCCGTCTTCCTCGCAGCCGTGCTGCTTTATACAGCAAAGGACCCTCTGCTTCGGGCTGCGGCCCCACTCGGGCCAGAAGGCCCACCTCCTGGCGTGGACGCAGCATGGCCAGTGGCATAGGGGAGCCTTCTACAATCTAGCCAATGTCGCTCGCCTTCGACGTGTCCGCGACCACCTCCGCCGGCGGCCGGCGCGGCACCGTCCATCTCCCTCACGGCGCCGTACAAACCCCCGTCTTCATGCCGGTCGGCACCGCCGCTACGGTCAAAACGGTCGAGCAAGGCATCCTGGAACGTCTCGGTCCAAGCCAAACTGGCGCCCAGATCCTGCTCGCCAACACCTACCACCTCTACCTCCGCCCTGGGCACGAGCTGATCCGCCGTCTCGGCGGGCTGCATCGCTTCATGAGCTGGCCGCGCCCTCTGCTGACCGACTCCGGCGGCTTCCAGGTCTTCTCATTGGCCAAGCTGCGCAAGGTCACCCCCGACGGCGTCGAGTTCCGCTCGCATCTCGACGGCTCCAAGCACTTCTTCTCCCCCGAGCACTCCATGGCTGTCCAGATCGCCCTCGGCGCGGACATCATGATGGCCTTTGACGAGTGCGTCGAAACCCCCGCTAGTTGGGAACGCACCCGCGACTCCATGGCCCTGACCCACGCCTGGGCCCAGCGCTCGCGCGAGTACTGGCTGGCGCATCGGCATGAGGTGCCGTGGGCGGGCGAGTCAGCAGGTCAGCGAGTCAGCGAGTCGCTGCCTTTTTCCTGCTTGCCGCGTCCGGAGTCCTGCTTCCAGGCCCTCTTCGGCATTGTCCAGGGCGGCATGTACAAAGACCTCCGCCGGCAGTCCGCCGAGGAACTCGTCGCTCTGGACTTCCCCGGCTATGCCATCGGTGGGCTGGCCGTCGGTGAACCCCGCGAGCTTACCCGCGAGATGATCGCCCATACCTTGCAGTACCTCCCCGTCGATAAGCCGCGCTACGTGATGGGCGTCGGCTACCCGGACGAGATTGAAGAGTACGCCCGCATGGGGGTCGACATGATGGACTGCGTGCTCCCCACCCGCGCCGGCCGCCACGGCCTCCTCTTCGTCCGGGAAGACCCTGCCAATCGCGCCAGTCCCGTCCTTCGGCTGAACATCAAGCGGGAAGACAACCGCGAAGACCAGCGGCCGCCCGATCCCGGCTGCGCCTGCCTGGTCTGCCGCCGCTACACCCGCGCCTACCTGCGCCATCTCTTTGCCACCGGCGAGCCCCTTGGCGCCACCCTGAACTCCATTCACAACCTCACCTTCTACCTGGAAACCATGGACCGCGTGCGCGCCGATTTGGCTTCGGCAAGCGTCCAACCCACTGTTGAGGTAACGGCATGACCCTTGGGCGTCGGGTGCTCGCGCGCGTTGGCTTCTTCCTGGCGCTGCCGGGCCTGGCACTCTCCCCGCAGGCACGGCCCCAAGGTCTCGCCGGGATCTCCCTTGCGGCACCGTCCTCGGTCAGCGGCTTTCCAGTCACGGGTCGAGTCGTCTGCGCCGATACGCAGCATCCCGCCCGCTTTGCCCAGGTGATGCTGATCCCCGCTGGAAACGGGACGGGCGACTTCGACCGGGGCCACATGGCGATCGGCCGCACCGACCTGGACGGCCGCTTCACCATCGACAACGTGCCCGCAGGCGACTACTTCGCTACCGCCGAGCTCACCGGGTACCTGAACGACGCTCCCGCCGTGCGCTTTGCGCTCAGTCAGGGCGGCGAGGCGCTGAACACGCTGGCCGCCGTTCCGCGCGTCCAGGTCTCCGCCGGGGGTGCCTCGGTCCCGTTGAATCTGCAGCGCGGCGGTGTCTTCGCCGGCACGGTCCAGTGGGATGACGGCTCTCCCGCAGCAGGGGTCCAGGTTGCCGCAGAACCCGTGCCCAGCAGCACGGGCCAGGGCACCGCCATGCCCCCGTCCGCCCCTCCGTTTGCCCCTCAGTTCAACCGGCTGGGCGCCTTTGGCGGCTTCAACGGTGGCAGCCAGACAGACGACCGCGGACGCTTTCGCCTGAGCGGCCTGGCCCCGGGCAGCTACGTCCTGCGCGCCAGCGTGCAATCCCCTCTGCCGCAGGCTGCTCCTGGGGACGGTCGCTTTCCGCACCTGATGACCCTGGCGGTGTACGCGCCCAACAAGCTGCGCCGCACCGAGGCCGCCGTCCTGGCGCTGACCCTGGGCGAGGAGCGTGCCGATATCAGCGTGGTCCTCGGTCTCGCGGGCATGCACACCGTCTCCGGCCAGGTGAGCTCGACCGCCGCCCCGGTCCGCTCCGGCTCGGTCCTGCTGACGGATCAAACCGACGGGAGCCTGAATCGGCGCGCCAACATCAATGCCGATGGGACCTTCACCGTGCCGTACGTCCCGCCCGGCACCTATACCCTCCGCGTCACCGCGAGCTCCCGCGCCGCTACCAGCGGCCGGCCCAATGGCACCAGCGACGCGGACAACGCGGCAGGCTTCCAACCGGCTCAGGAGTCTGTAACCGTGGCGGATACCGATCTGAGCGGCCTGACCATCGCCGTGGCAATGGCGACAGCTTCGCAGTAGGTGTCAGCGCTGCAGAAAGCGGACCTCAGCAACGTCACGGTCCTTGACACGGCGGCCCGCAACCACGATGCTGAAGGCTTAGGTGCGCGTTGCCTGCCGTGGCGTCGTTCGCGGCAAAGGATCCTTCCCTGCAGCAACGCCGCAGAGAAGAACCCAGGTCCCGCCACCAAGCTTACGAGAGTGGAGACAGCCGTTCGGGACGCCTTGCGCTCCGGGAGGCCGGATGTGGGAAGTGACCATAGGTTTTCTTACGCTGAGTTTGTGGGTGCTGGCCGCCGGAACAGGAGGCGGCATCCTGGGATCCCTCACCGGGCTGCCCCTGCTCTTACTGATGCTGGCCGCCATGTACTTCCTGTTGATTGCCCCCAATCAGAAGAAGCAGAAGCAGTGGCAAAGCCAGCTCGCCGCGCTGAAACCCGGCGACCGCGTCACCACCACCGGCGGTCTGCGCGGCACCATTGTCCTGTTAAAGGACGACACCCTCGTGCTACGCACCCTGCCCGACGGCGTCAAGCTGGAGGTCGTCAAGAGCGCCGTAGCCGCGGTCACCACGGACGAACCCCTCAAAACTTGATGGAAACGCCCAGGTCTGCACCGAAACAGATGGGGAAGGGCCTGGCTTCAGCTAGGCCGAAGCGTTCCCTGAGGCATCGCGGCTTAGACCGCTAAGGTTCCACAAGGCAGGATGTAAGCAAGGATTCAGGAGCAATGGGCAAGAACTTAGCCGGAAAAGCAGGCTTCATCGTCGCAGTGCTGGTGATCTTCGTCTACGGGATCTTCGGCATCCCGCATGGCGGCCTTAAACAGTCGTTGACAGACCGCATCCACCTCGGGCTCGACCTCAAGGGCGGGACCCACCTGGTGCTGCAGGTCCAGGTCGCCGAAGCAATCACCGCCGCGACCGACACCGACGTGCAGCGTCTGGATACCGCTCTCGCTCTTACCGGTGCGAAGGCGACCAAACTCGACCCGGCCCATCCCGCCGTGATCACCGTCAGTGGCGCCACCCCCGCGCAGGCCTCCCAGGTGCGCGACATCCTGAACGGCAACGAATACTCCGCCTACGACATCGCCGCGGGCCCCAACGGCACCCTCACGATGACGATGAAGCAGGCGGCCATCCGCGACCTGGAAGCGCGAACGTTGCAGCAGTCGATCGAGACCATCCGGCAGCGCATCGACTCGCTCGGCGTCTCCGAGCCCGTGATCGAACAGTACGGCCTCGGGGACAATCAGATTCTCGTGCAGCTGCCCGGCGTGACCGACCTCGACCACGTTCGCGACATCATCCAATCCACCGCCAAACTCGAAATCCACGAGGTCGTGAACGGCTACCCCGACGAGCAGCAGGCGCTGGCCGCCCTTGGCGGTTCTGTCCCGCCCGATGAAGAACTGATGCCTGGCGCCGGCTCTCCGGGAACCCCCGACCGCGTCTGGGTGCTGAAGCGCGTGGCCATCGTCCAGGGTCCGGACTTCCGCGATGCCACCCCCTCGCAGGATGAAAATGGCCGCCCGGACATCGGCTTCACCCTCACCACCGAGGCCGGCGACCGCTTCTACCGGTACACCGACGCCAACAAGGGAAACGGCCAGATGGCCATCGTCCTGCAAAACCGTGTGCGCGAAGTGGCTACCATTGAGAGCGGGATCCGCGACCAGGGCCGCATCACCGGCGGGTTCTCGCAACAGCAGGCCCAGGACCTCAGCATGATGCTGCGCACCGGATCGCTGCCCGCCTCCATCAAGTACCTCGAAACCCGCACCGTCGGCCCCTCGCTCGGCGCCGCCAGCATTCACCAGGGCGTCGTGGCCGCGGTCGCCGGCATGCTTGCCGTCATGGCGTTCATGCTGATCTACTACCGTGGCGCCGGCATCAACGCCGACCTCGCGCTTTTGCTCAACCTGGTCATTCTGCTCGGCTTTATGGGCTTCAGCCACGCCACGCTCACGCTGCCGGGCATCGCGGGCGTGATCCTCACCATCGGTATGGGTGTCGACTCCAACGTGCTCATCTTTGAGCGCATCCGCGAAGAGCTTCGCCTCGGCAAGAGCTCTGCTGCCGCCGTGCAGGACGGCTTCGGCCATGCCTGGATCACCATCATCGACACCCACATCACCACGATCGTCTCGGCCGGCATCCTGTTTATCTTCGGCACCGGCCCGGTGAAGGGGTTCGCTGTTACCCTCGTCTTCGGCCTGCTCGCCAACCTGTTCACCGCGGTCTTCGTCTCCCGCGTCATCTTCGATTGGCTGCTCACCCGTCGCGAGCGCGGCGCCGCCCTGTCGATCTAGCGTCTTCGCTTGCCATCCCCGCAGAGGATCTGCGTTTCCGGCGCGACGACCGCGCCGGTGAAGGATAAAACACCCACGTGGAACTGTTTCGCGAAGTAAATGTCGATTGGCTCGGACGCAAGTGGTACTTCCTTGCCTTTTCCCTCCTTTTCTCTGTCGCCGGCATGCTCAGCATGCTGTTCTGGCACGGCATCCCGCTCGGCGTGGATTTTCGCGGCGGCACGCAGGTGACGGTCCACTTCGACGCCCCGCCGAACGAGGACCACATCCGCGCCGCCATGGCCAGCGCCGGTGTCCGCGACGCCCGCATCCAGCGCATCTCCGGCGCCAATGGCGCGGCCGCCAACAACGTCATCGTCAGCCTCCCGCAGTCCACGGCTCAGGACACGGCGCACGACCAGGGCCGTGCCGAGGTCGAACACGCCCTCGCGGCCAATTACCACGACTCCCCGTTCTCCGTGCAACAGGTCGATATCGTCGGCCCTACCGCCGGCAAGCAGCTGCAGCGCCAGGCCTGGCTGGCGACCGCCTATTCGCTGATCGGCATGTTGATCTACCTCTGGTTCCGCTTCGAGTTGATCTACGGTGTTGCCGCCGTCGTCGCCGTCTTTCACGACACCCTGATCACCGTCGGCGCCTTTTCGCTGCTGCACAAGGAGATCACCCTCACGGTCGTTGCGGCCATCCTGACCCTGATCGGCTACTCGATGAACGACACCATCGTCGTCTTCGACCGGATCCGGGAAAACCTCGCGCTGAGCCGCCGCGAAACGCTCTCGCAGGTCGTCAACCGCTCCATCAACCAGACCCTCAGCCGGACCGTGCTCACCTCCGGCCTGACGTTTCTCACCGTGCTCAGCCTGTATCTGTTCGGCGGCGAGGTCCTCAACGGCTTCAGCTTCGCGCTGGTCATTGGCATTCTCATTGGGACCTACTCGTCCATCGCAGTCGCCGCGCCCATGCTGGTGGCGTACCAGGACTGGCGCGCCACCCAAGGCAAACGCGCGGCGCTGCCGGCGGCCCGAACCGTCCGCCGGTAAAGGTAGCGAGCAGGAACGCAGCAGGTAGGGAGCAGGATTGGGAAAGCAGGCAGGGGAGAGTAGCGAGCAGGAAACCCGCTCCCGTTTTGTTGTCATTCCCGCAGGGAATCCGCGGTTTGCACGCGCTCCGCAGGCCACCGCGAGCTACGCCGACAAACCAAACGGCGACCAAACCCAGGGCCTGACTGCCCTCCTGCCCGCTAAGCCAACACCTTGCTTCCCAAAATGGGGGATTGCGTACCCCGAGCGAAGATGAATTTTTCGGGAACAAAAATCGACACCCCGGTGTCTAAGCTCCTAAGCTGAGCTCGCAAGCCCTGAGGTTGCTCCCATGTTCGAAGACTCTCTGCTCGAATCCAACGGAAGGATCAAGACCAAGTCCAAGTACTGGATGATTGCGACGTTCGGCATCAACGGCGCGATTCTGGGTCTGTTGATTC